>JAEWED010000115.1 GCA_023389745.1 Actinomycetes bacterium | reverse complement strand
ACGGCCGCCTGCTTATCAAGATATGAGTTGACGCCATAATCGAGAGCGGCCAGTTCGACGCGCGCGACGTCCTTCACGCGCACGACAGCATTGCCGGTCTGCTTGACGACGATATTTCCAAATTGATCCGGATCTATGAGCCGGCCTTGCGTCTGCACTGTCACCTGGAAAGCGCCGGGCTGGTCGACGGGCGGCTGGTTGAGCACGCCGGCCGCGACCTGGACGTTCTGCCCTTGCAGAGCAGTCACGACGTCGCTTGCCGTCAGCGCGAGCGACTGCAGGCGGTCGGGATCAAGCCAGACGCGCATCGAATAATCGCGGCCACCGAAAACCGTGATCGAGCCGACACCCTGCACGCGGGTCAGCGCATCGACGATGTTGACGCTCGCGTAGTTCGAGATGAAGAGCGTGTCGCGCGAGTTGTCGGGCGAGAGCAAGTGCACGACCATCATGAGGTCGGGGGACGCCTTCGCGACGGTCACGCCGATATTGCGCACGTCGGCCGGCAGCCGCGGCTGGGCGATGGCGACGCGGTTTTGAACCTGGACCTGCGCAATATCGAGGTTGGTGCCGATGTCGAAGGTGACCGAGATCGAGAAACGGCCGTCGTTCGTCGAGTTCGACGAAATGTAGAGCATATGCTCGACGCCGTTGATCTGCTGCTCGAGCGGTGTCGCGACGGTCGCGGCCACGACTTCGGCGCTGGCGCCGGGATACTGGCCGGTGACGTTCACCACCGGCGGCGCGATCTCGGGATACTGCGCGATCGGGAGGCGGGTGACGGAGACGAGCCCGACGATCACGAACACGATCGAGATGACGGCCGCAAAGATCGGTCGGTCGATAAAGAAGTGCGAGATGCGCATTGTGACGGGCCGTTCTTAGTTGGTCCGGACCGTCTGGTCCTTCGGGTTGGTGGCGTCCGCAGATTCCTGCTGCGGCGTGACCTTCGCGCCGGGACGTATGCGCATGAGGCCATTCACGACGACCGTGTCATCGGGCGAAAGGCCCGCCGTAATGACACGCAGGCCGTCAACCACGGGTCCAAGCGTGACGTATTTGGGCTTTGCGACATTATCGCCGTCGATGGCATAGACGAACTTACGCACCTGCTCGGTGCCGATGGCGGTATCGGGAACGAGAAGCGCTTCGGCCGGCTCAGAAGCCACGATCCGGATGCGGCCGAACATGCCCGGCGTCAAACGGCCGTCGGGATTCTTGAATTCGGCGCGGCCACGGATCGTGCCCGACGACTGGTCGATCGCGTTGTCGACGAAGTCTATCTTGCCCTCGCGGGCAAAGTCTTTTTCATCGATCAGCTTCAACTGGGCTGACATGCCGAGCCCGCGGTCCGTCCCCTGCGCCCCCTTAGATGACGAGGCCGCCTTGACGTAGCGAAGGTAGGACGCCTCATCCATCGTGAATTCGAAGCGGATCGGATCAACCGACACGATCGTTGCCAGCAGCGTCGTGTTCCCGGCCGTTCCGCCGGTGACGAGGTTGCCGACTGAAACGCGCCGGTCACCGATGCGGCCGGCAATCGGGGCCGACAGCTCTGTGAAGTTGAGATCGAGCGCCATCTGGCGCGATGCGGCCTGCTGCGCCGTCAGATTAGCTTCTGCGACGCGCTTGGCCTGCAGGCGCTGATCGAGCGACTGCTGGGTGATCGTCGTGCCGCGCACGAGGCTTTCGCCGCGCTGAAGATCTGACTGGGCGAACGCGACATTGGCTTCCGCCTGTGCGATCGAAGCATTCGCTTGGTCAAGCGCCGCCTGAAACGGACGGCGGTCAATCGTAAAGAGCGGGTCGCCGACCTTGACCAGCTGACCGTCGGTAAAGTGGATCTTCTCGAGATAGCCCGAGACCCGGGCTCGGACTTCCACCGCATCGACCGCCACAAAGCGGCCGACGTACTCGTCATAATCCGCAACGACTTTCTTCGTCGGCTTCGCCACCGTCACCTGCGGCGGGGGCGGCGCAGCCGATTGGGCCGCCGACTTCTCCTCACTGCATGCGGAGAGACCCATCGACAAAGCAAGCAAAACAGCAGCGTATGAGGCGGACCGTTCGAGCACGGGTGCTATCTCCGACGTAATTTAAAATATTGAGGATCGACGCTCTGTGCGCGGCCGAATCCCTAACGTTTAATCGCGGCGAATGATCATTCCGCTCACCGCGTCAATTCTCCGGTCCATCTATGCTGCTGGATCGAAGCCGCAAGTACCGAATGACAGGATTGACAGAGTCATGTTAGCCTTACCGACCGGTAACACTAGTGCTACCGATCGGTAACATTCTCGTCAAGAGCGCATTGGCGCTGCGCGGGGGAAACATTTGCGCAGTGCGGTTGGATTAGCAGCGGTTGCAGAGGGTGCGCCTATCGACAGGACGCCACGAGAGCGAATTCTGCTCGCGGCACGCGACCTCTTCTACCGGCATGGCATTCACGCCGTCGGCGTCGAGGCGATCGCCGAGACCGCTTCCACAAACAAAATGACGCTGTACCGGCATTTCAGATCGAAGGACGATCTGATCGTGGCCTACGCTCAGCAGCTTGCCAACGAGGGTGATGAAGTCCTCGATCGCATTCTCGCCGAGAATACCGACTGCCCCCAAAGGCAAATCGCAGCCTGGGTCGACTTCGTTGAAGACGTTTTGACGAACAAGAGAGAGCGCGGGTGCGCGCTGGCGAACGCGGCGGTGGAACTCGAGGCCACTCATCCGGCTCGCGCCGTCATCGAAGCCTATAAGCAGCGCAAGCACGACAGGCTCGTGGGGCTCTTCCGCGCTGCTCAATATCGCGACCCTGATCTTCTCGCCGATGAAGTCTTTCTTCTCTTCGAAGGCGCACGCATCAGCATTCAGTGCGGCGGAAAAGGACCGGCGTTGCGCGTCGTCGGAATGCTGCGCGGGCTTCTCGCATCGCGGCCGAAGGCTGCCTGAGTTCTAGGCGTTCAGCACAAGCAGCTGGCACTGCGGTGTCCACAGGTGATCTAAAGGTCCCGCCATTTGTCACGTAGAGCATTTGGCATGGCGCGTGCAATGCATCATGCATAACGCCTCTAGGGTTCCGGCTTCGCAGCGTCTGGTCCGAGAGAGGCACTCCCGCCTCGCGTGGCGCGCGGCGGAGCCACGGCGGGATAAAAGCCCGGGAGACCTACACCGCGAGATGCTTCGGCGCTCGAACGGACAGGCCTCCTTCCGCGCACCCCTAACGCGCTCAATCGAGGTCCTCCGCTCCTGATTTGAAGCTCTTGCGGCCGATACTGTGGTCAGCAAAGGGACAGGGGTTGGCGATGCGCTCTACCGTCAAGCAAATTCTGAAGGCCACTATTGGTCTTGCGGCTGTG
>JAEWED010000090.1 GCA_023389745.1 Actinomycetes bacterium | reverse complement strand
CGAGCCGTCCGGTCCGGGAGCGGACCGGGGCGAGAGGTTCGAACCTCGGGCCGCCTCGGTGGCGAGTCGGCGCGACCGCAGCCGTTCGATCGGTTGGCTCGCCGAGGCGAGCAGCACGATCACGGTGCCGGTGGTGATCGTGACGATCGACAGCGGCACACCCACTCGTGCTTCGAGCAGTCCGCCGCCCTGGCGGAGGAACGAGAAGAAGAGCGCCGCGGGGATCACGGCGAGCGCGGCGTTCCCGGCGACGAGCGCCACGACGATGCCGACGTAGCCGTACTCGGCGGCGAACCCGTCGGTCATGCGATAGGTCTCCCCCGCCAGGATCATCGACGAACCGGCCAACCCGGCGAGCGCCCCGGACGCCACGAACGCCATGACCGACACCCGAGCGGTGCGCACACCGGCGAACGTCGCGGCCTCCGGGTTCGCTCCGACGAGCCGCAGGCGGAATCCCGCCGCGGTCCGTGGCAGCACGATGCCGACGAGGATCACCGCGGCGACCAGCACGACCCAGTCCCATGAGAAGACGTAGTTGCCGACGACCCGGCCCCACCGGCCGGACTCGGGCAGCTCGGCGGTGCGGGCGAACGAGGCGCCGCCCTCGGCGAGCGGCCCTCGGATCACCCAGGCGACGGCCTGCACGGCGATCAGGTTCAGCATGAGCGCCGAGAAGATCTCGTTCACGCCACGCCGCTGCCACAGCAGCGCGGCGATCGCGGCGTAGGCGCCGCCGCCGACCGCGCCGGCGAGCACGGCCAGTGGCAGGTGCACCCAGATCGGCAGCCCGCTGAGCTGCAGGCCGACCGCGGCGCTCGTGGCGCCTCCGACGATCATCTGCCCCTCGAGGCCGATGTTCACCCGCTTCGCCTGGGCGGCGACGATCCAGCCCAGCGCCACGAGCCCGAGCGGGACGGTCTTCGACAGCAGGCTCGCGATCGACGACGGCGAGCCGACCGCGCCGTCGACGAGCGCCTCGATCGACTCGCCCGGCGAGGCGCCGGTGATCGAGATCATCACCAGGGCGACGGCGAAGCCCGCCACGATCGCCCCCATCGACACGCCGAACGACGTGGTGCGCATGATGAGCGAGTTGCGCAGGTCGGGCGACATGAGGCTCGGCGAGAGGATGTTCGTCTTCGGGTCGGCGCTCATGATCCCGCCATCATCAGGCCGAGCTCTCGCACGTCGACGTCGGACGCATCCCGGGGTTCCGACAGCCGGCCGTCGGCCATCACGGAGATCCGGTCGCTCAGCGACAGCACCTCGTTGAGCTCGGTGGAGACCAGGAGGATGGCTGCGCCGTCCTCCTTGCGCTCCTGCAGGCACCGGTAGACGAACTCCATCGCTCCCACGTCCAGTCCTCGTGTCGGTTGCGAGGCCACGATCAGGCGGGGGTCGCGTTGCAGCTCCCTCGCCAGCACGACCTTCTGCTGGTTGCCGCCGGACAGCTGACGCATCCGCACCCCGACGCCCGGGACGCGGACGTCGTAGTCGACCATCAGCCGTTCGGCATGGGTGTGGGCGGCCCCGCGCCGCACGAGTCCCCGTCGGAACAGGGGCGGGCGGCCGAGGTCGCGCATGATCAGGTTCTCGAGCACCGGCAGGTCGAGCGCCGTCGCGGTGCGGTGGCGGTCCTCGGGGATCACCGAGACGACCTCGTCCGCCCCGGCGTCGACGCCGAGCACCCGACCGTCGATGACGATCTCGCCCTCGTCGGGTCGGCGCAGCCGGCACAGCAGCTCGACGAGCTCGCGCTGGCCGTTGCCGTCGACGCCGGCGATGCCGAGCACCTCGCCGGCGTGCAACGTGATGTCGATGCCGTCGAGCGCCGGGCGGTTCGTGCCGCGCACGGTGACGCCACGCATCGACAGCATGACGTCGCCGGGCTCGACGAGCACGCGGGGCACCCGCAGCACGACGTCACGGCCGACCATCATCCGGGCGAGGGTCTCCTTGTCGGCCTCGGCGGTGCGGATCTCACCGACGTTCGCGCCGTCGCGCAGCACCACCACCCGGTCGGTCACGTCGAGCAGCTCGTCGAGCTTGTGGGTGATGAGCACCACCGCACGGCCGCTCGCCGCCAGCTCCCGCAGGATGACGGTGAGCTGCTCCCACTCCTGGGGCGTCAGCACGGCGGTCGGCTCGTCCAGGATGAGCAGCCGCACGTCGCGCATGAGGAGCTTGAGGATCTCGACCCGCTGCTGCTGGCCGACCGACAGCTCGGCGATGACGTCGTCGGCTCGCACGCCGAGCTCGAACCGGGCCGAGAGCTCGTCGATGCGCTCGACGATCTTCGCCAGGTGCAGCCGCGAGGGGCGCCCGCTGCCGAGCGCCAGGTTCTCGGCGACCGTCATGCGGCGCACCAGCTTGAAGTGCTGGTGCACCATGCCGATCCCGAGGTCGAGCGCCGCCCGCGGGCCCGAGATCTCCGCGTGGCGACCGTCGACGATGATCTCGCCCTCGTCGGGTCGGAGCATGCCGAACACCATGTTCATGAGGGTGGTCTTGCCGGCGCCGTTCTCGCCGAGCAGACCGACGATCTCACCGGGTCGCACGTCCAGGTCGATCGAGTCGGCGGCGACCACCCCGGGGAATCGCTTGGTGATGCCCCGCAGGGTCAGCACGGGCGCGGTGCCCGGTGCCTCCCAGTCAGGGCGCACGTCCGAGGTGGTCTCGGTGGTGGTCATGCGCTGCCTCCCGGGGTGCCGGCGGCGAGCCAGCCGCCGTCGTACGGAGCGGTCACGATGTCGCGGACCCGCAGCTCGGCGATGCGCCAGCCGTCCTCGGTCCGCCGGCACTCGACGCGGAACCGGGTGCCGACCCACCAGGCCGTCCCGTCGGCGGCGGTCGAGGGCTCCAGGCAGATCCACCGGCCGACGGCCCGTTCCGGCGAGCCCGGCCCGTCGTCGACCTCGATCCACTCGTTGGCGAGGTGGTGGGTCCGCTCGGGGAACGCCGCCCGGCGCTCGTCGAGCAGCTCGGCGATGGCGTCTCGGCCCTCGCATCGGCCCCCTGGTCCGGCGACCGCTTCGTAGGCGCCGAGTCCGACCCAGGCGGCGTCGGGGGTGAAGTGCTCGGCGACCGCCGCGCCGCCCTCTCCGGCGTCGAGCGACCCGAGGTGGGCACCCATCAGCCGGCGGACGGCGCGTTCGGCCTCGAGCCGTTCGAGGCGCTCCTCGATGGTGCCGCCGGCGATGGCACCCGGCACCGAGTCGTGGACCTCGAGGGGTCGGTGCACCAGCGAGTCCGGGATGCCGGGACCGTCGACGGTGTCGTCGATCACCTGCATGTCGGCCTCGAGGTGCCAGCCCTGGTCGTAGGGGGTGATGAACTCCTCGCCGCAGCGGATGTGCGAGAGGCGCCATCCGTCGGGGGTCCGCACGAAGTCGTTGTCGTACGTGACCCCCATCCAGACGCCCTGTCGCCCGTGGCGGATCACCGACGCCTCGAGGCACTGCCAGCGGCCGCGGGCGGTGTCGCCGTCGACGTCGATGCGCTCCGAGGTGAGGTAGTGCACCGTCCACGGCTGCCGTGACGGATTGACCGTGAACATCTCGACGATCGCAGCCCGGCCGACGTTGCGGCCGAACTCCTCGCCCTTGCCGACGCCCTGCCAGATGCCGTCCGGCGTGAAGTGATCCGCGATCAGCTCGGGATCCTTCTCGACGTCGCAGGCGTCGATGTAGCTCGCCATCACCCGACGCACCGCGGCGCGGGCCTCGAGCTCGTCGAGCTGGGCCAGCACCGCGGACGGCGCGTCGGTCGCGGCGGGGTCCGTCACGGTCGCCACGGTCATCGCCCGTTCACGCTCACCGGCGTCTCGAGCCCCGCACCCTCTTCGGCGAGGTACTTCCGGTAGCGCTTCGCCAGCCAGCGGTTGAACTGCGGAAGCGTCGCCTCCTGGTTGGCGTAGCGGCCACGGGGAGCGAAGCGGGAGCGCTGACCGGTCTGCATGATCGCGTTCGTGTGCATGTCCTGCTGGTTGAGGATGTCGTTGGCGCCGGTCTGGGAGTTGTAGATCCAGTCGAAGTTCGGCGACGTGAGGGTCGACGGCGGGAAGAGCCACTGGATGCGCAGGTGCATCGAGTTGGCGCTCTCCGGGAAGATCAGGAAGAAGAACACCTGGTCGGGCATCAGCGCGAAGAACACCGTGGGCGGGACCGAGGCGAACATGATCCGGTGCCGCTGCTCGTCGTCGAGGTTCGGCAGGATCGGGAACATCGCCTTGAGCGTCGGGTTCACCGCGCCGTCGATGTGCTTGAAGTACGTCGGGTGCATCACCTGCCCGTCGTCGTCGTCCCACTCGGTGAACGTGGCGTTCACCGCAGGTGCCATCTCGTGGAAGCCCTTGTGCACGTACGACGTGTGGTACGGCTCGAGCGCGTTCTCGTGCATGCCCTTCCAGTTCCAGGGCTGGTTCGGGTAGTCGAGCGGCGGCATCGACACGAGGTTCTCGACGTCGTAGTTCTCCAGGTCGGCGCCGAGCTTCGTGAGCGTCGGGGCCAGCGGCGCGGCGTCGAGGTCCATGTTGGCGAAGATCAGCCCGTGCCAGAGCTCGACCTTCATGCGGGGCAGGAACGCCTCGGCCTTGAGCTCCGCGAGGTCGCACGTCTTGTGCATCTCGGGCGCTGCGGTCAGCGACCCGTCGAGTGCGTACGCCCAGGAGTGGTAGGGGCACCGGAAGGACTTGGCGTTGCCCGAGGGGGCATCCGCGGTCACCGGGTAGCCACGGTGCTGGCAGATCGCCGACATCACCCGGATCTCGCCGTCCTCGCCGCGGACCACGATCAGCGGCTCGTCGGTCACGGTGACGGTGAAGTAGTCACCCGGGTTCGGCACCTGGCTGTGGTGGCCGAGGCACAGCCACTCCTTGGCGAACACCGACTCGTACTCGAATCGGAAGAACTCCTCGGAGGTGTAGACGCCGGACGGCATGGTGCGGGCGTCCGACATGTCCCGGACGGAGTCCTCGAGCTGGGCGAGGATCTCGAGCACTTCGGGGGTGAGCACGTTCACTGTTCGAGGCCTTTCAGGGGGGGGTGAGGGAGAGGGTTGA
>JAEWED010000081.1 GCA_023389745.1 Actinomycetes bacterium | reverse complement strand
CCGTGGTGGTGGTCGACTCGGTGGTGGTCGTGGAGTCGGTGGTGGTGGTCGGGTCCGTGGTGGTGGTCGACTCGGTGGTGGTCGTCGACTCGGTCGTCGTGGTCGACTCGGTCGTCGTGGTCGGTTCCGTGGTGGTCGTCGCCTCGGTCGTCGTGGTCGCCTCGGTCGTGGACGTGGGCTTCTCGGTCGTCGTCGGCTTCTCGGTCGTCGTGGTGGGCTTGTCCTTCTTGCCGCAGAACGTCACGCCGACGATGTCGGAGTCACCCTTCTTCTTGCCGTTGCCGACACCCTTGTTCGAGAACCAGCCGGCGGTCTGCGCCGGATCGAGCCAGGACGTCTTCGAGCCCGGTGAGCCCTGCACGGTGAACGAGGTGATCGGCACCGTCGAGGTCCAGTAGCCGCCCTGGGCGTTGGCGTTCGAGATCGTCACCACGTTCTCGTTGCCTTGCGGCTTCTGGAACTTGTAGCCGTGGTGGTTGCGGGTGAACGAGGCGACGAGCACCAAGCCGTCCGGGCAGTCCTGGGTGTGGTCCGGCGTCGCCGAGGTGGTGGTGAGCATGCCGGCGAACAGCGCAACCGCTCCGACGAGCATCATCGCGACACCCGCACGCATGGGGGTGACACGGGCGCCGTGCGTGGGCTCGGACTCGGCGACGGTGGCCGTTCCGGCGGCGTCGTCGGCGTCGGTGGTCGACTCGCTTGGCGGGATCTCGGATTCGGTCATGGTGCAGCCTCTCCTGGGGCGTGCGGCGGGTGGCCGCCTGCGCTCGGGAATTGAGTCGGCCGTATGACAACCGACTTGAGACTTCGCGCAACCATCGACCTGATGGGTCGTCAGGTCGCGCGGCGTCGGGCGGACTACCGTCATGGCTCCATGGGGGACCAACTGACCTACAACCTCGCCGACCAGTGGGAAGCGGTGTCCGATCGCGTCGCCGACCGCGAAGCCGTGGTCTGCGGCAGCCGTCGACTCACCTACGCGCAGCTCGAGGAGCGGGCGAACCGCCTGGCGAACCACCTGGCGTCCGCCGGGGTCGGCCCCGGTGACTTCGTCGGCTGCTACCTGCTGAACGGCACCGAGTACCTCGAGACGCTGCTCGCCTGCTTCAAGATCCGAGCGGTTCCGGTGAACATCAACTACCGCTACGTCACCGACGAGCTCCGGCACCTGCTGGTCGACTCGGGGTCGGTCGTGCTGGTGTGCAACGAGGAGTTCCTGCCCCGTGTGGCCGAGGTCGCGCCGGCGGTCCCCGCGCTGCGCCAGACGCTGGTCGTCGCGCAGGGCGACGGGCACTCGCAGCTCAACGACACCGGGGTGCCCGAGCCGGTCGACTACGAGCAGGCGCTCGCTGCGGCGTCACCGGAGCGTCCGGTCGTCGCCGACCGCGGCGACGACGACATCTACGTGCTCTACACCGGCGGCACCACGGGCCTGCCCAAGGGTGTCGTGTGGCGCATGGGTGACGCGTTCTTCGGCTGCATCGGCGGCGGTGACCCGATGCGGTTGTCGGGCCCCGTCTCGTCGCCCGAGGAGAACCTCGAGCGCATCATCGACTTCGACTTCGTCTTCTACGCGCTGGCACCGCTCATGCACGCGGCGGCGCAGTGGGTCTCGATGATGTGGCTGCTCTGCGGCGCCAAGGTCGTGCTGCACACCGGCTCCTTCGATCCCGCCGAGATCTGGCGGACCGTCGATGCCGAGAAGGTGTCGGTCATGACCGTCGTCGGCGACGCGATGGCCCGACCGCTGATCGACGCGTGGGACGAGCACGGCCCCTTCGAGGTGTCGTCGATGTACACGCTGTCCAACGGCGGTGCCCCGCTCGCGCCGTCGCTGCGCGACCGGCTCCGCGAGATCTGCCCGAATGCGATGCTGACCGACGGCTTCGGTTCCTCCGAGACGGGCATCCAGGGCAGCCGTCGCCTCTCGCCGGGCGAGGACGCCGGCGAGGGCGTGCGCTTCGACAACGTCGAGGCGGGAACGACCGTGCTCGACGAGCTCGGCCGCCCCGTCGAACCGGGATCGGGCACGATCGGCCGGATCGCGCACACCGGCTACATCCCGCTGCGCTACCACAACGCACCCGAGAAGACCGCCGAGACCTTCGTCGAGCTCGACGGCACCCGCTACGTGCTGCCCGGTGACATGGCGACCATCGAGGCCGACGGTTCGATCGTGCTGCTCGGTCGTGGATCGGTGTCGATCAACACCGGCGGCGAGAAGGTCTACCCCGAAGAGGTCGAGGGGGTGCTCAAGGCGTACCCGTCGATCTACGACGTGCTGGTGGTCGGCGTGCCCGACGAGCGCTGGGGCGAACAGGTCACCGCCGTCGTGCAGGCCGTCGGCGGCGCCGACGTCACCGTCGAGGAGATCGACGCCCACTGCCGTGGCAAGCTCGCCGGCTACAAGATCCCGCGACGGGTCGTGCTCGTCGACGAGGTCGTGCGATCACCGAGCGGCAAGGCCGACTACCGCTGGGCGAAGGCGACTGCGATCGGCTGAGCCGTCCTCGCCTCGGGGCTGGCTCAGCGGCTCCGGCTCAGCGGCTCTGGTTGAGCGGCTCAGGCTCACGTCCTGGGGTCGCGCCGCGCTGTCTGGACTGTCCGAGCACCACGGTGGTGAGCACCAGCGCCACGGCGATCAGCAGGCCCGTCGACACCCAGAAGTAGTCGGTCCAGCCCTCGGACGTGCCCTCCTTGTGCATGTCGAAGAACCACCAGAACAGGTCGATGAACGCGAACACCGCGAGCGCGGTCAACAGGCGTTCGACCAGGACCTCGCCGCGTCGCCGTCGCGCGTCGCGGACCTTGCCGGAGACCTCGCGGAGCTCGGTCGCCCGGTCGTTCGCGATGCGTCGGGTCGCGGCGAGATCGTCATGCAGGCTGATCACGCCGCTGCGCTCGATCACATGGTCGAGCAGCGCCCGGTCACGCCGAGGTCGGATCACCACGGCGCTCCGGGCGTGGTCGATGAGCTGATCGGCGAACGCGGTCCGGCGGTTCAGCTCGGCCTCGACGTGCTGGACCCTGATCGAGCGTCGCTCGAGCTCCTTGCGGTCCTCGAGCGCGAGCTCCTCGGGGGTGTCGAGCGCGGTGACGGAGCTCATGGTGCGGATGAGCTGCTGCCGGCTGGAGATGTACGCGCTGCCGAGGCTCAGCGCGAACAGCACCAACTCCTTGTCCTCGATGACCTGCCAGTTCGGCGAGAAGGGCACGAAGAGCAGGGTCGTGTCGCCGTTGCACATCGCGTAGCTGTCCATCGGACCCGCGAGCCCCCGGTCGACGCCGGAGATCGCCGGCGCACAGGTCCACTCCTCGAGCGCACGAGGGAGCGGAGGCTGGTTCGAGAACAGCAGGTCCGCCCCCGCGACGCCCTCGAGACCTGCGACCGAGTGGACCGCAGTGACGTTCGCACCGCGGACCGCGCTGACCTCTGACACCGACATCAGGATGTGGCCCTGCTGGCGCACCTGGCGCTCGATGTCGTCGGCCGGGGCCTGCTCCACCGGGGCGTCCGGGCCGTCCGGGTCGGATCCGGCAGGTGTGGGGATCGCGTCGTGGAGCTCCCGCACGATGTGCACGACGAGGTCCATGATGCAGCCCCACTGCGGCAGGTCCTCGTCGAACGCGGCCCCCGCGAGCGCGTCCTTCCTCGTGAGGAAGGCGAGGCGCTCCGCGCCGAAGTCCTGACCGCCGCGGTGGAGGAACTGGTCGAGGTCGTGCGGTGTCCAGCCGCTGGCCGGCTGGGCGCACCACTCGCCGCCGTGCGGGTCCCGCACGGTCCGAGGCATGTCGGTCGACGCGGTCACCCTGACCAGGTGGTTGCCCATCCGGCGGAGCATCACTTCGACGCCGAAGCCGGCGTACCGCTCACCGGCGTTCGTCTCGAGCACCAACTGGTGATCCGCGATGACCAGGCGGGCATCCGGCGTGGTCGACGGATCGGTGCCGGTCATCTCCGCTGCGCGCGAGACGCTCTCGCTCCGGAAAAGGCCGTCGATCGTGACGCTGCACCCGGCGAGGGTCCTGCCGCCGTCGCGGAACGCGTCGATCAGTGTCGAGTGGATCGGCCCGTCCGTTCCGTGGTCGGGAAGCCGGAAGGGGTAGACGAACTGGAGCTCGGCCGACTGCACCAGCAGGGTCGGCACGGCATGGGCGGCGTCGACCACCTCGAGCATCCCGGCCACCGCTCGTGCCTGCGCCCGAGCTTCGGACCGCGAGACGCCGACGAGCTGCCAGGGGGCGCCGGACCCGCGGTTGAGGGCCGCCTCGATCGCGTCCCGAGCGGCGCGAAGCTCGGCGCGGACCGTGCGGTCGTCGTCGCGGGTCGTCAGGTTTGCCACGAACGACCGAGCTGCAGGGGCGACGTGGTGCGCCAGCAGTCCGCAGTACGTCAGCGCGTCGTTGACCAGTTCCGTCAGGATGGCGTGCAGGTGGAAGGTCGCCGGGTCGGCCCCGTCGTCGTTCAGATGGCGAGCGGCGTCGCCGAGTGCACTCGCCGCGATCCGGAGCTCCGCCTCTGCGGCCGTCGCCGCGGCCTCGGTGCTGATCGGGCAGCCGCACAGCCATGCCTGTTCGACCTCGAACTGGAGTCGGAGCGAGGTCGACGCCGACGCGACGGCGAGCAGCAGGTCACGGATCTCGGGGCGGACTCCTGACCGTCCCGCCGCCTCGAGGGCGCGAACGGCCGCACCGGTGAGGAGTGCCTCCGACGGCGGATAGTCGGCGGAGTGCTCCCAGATGACGTTGCACTCGAAGTACACGAACGCGAGCACGAGCAGCACGTCGTCGTTCGGGACGTCCGCCCGCAGGGGGTCGAGGATCGCATCGATCGCGTCGCCGGCGCGTCGTCGCCAGTGCTCCTCGACGCTCTGCCCCTGCCGCTCGAGCTGCGGCTCCCGGTCGTCGCCGATCGACTCGAGGAACGTGTTCCAGCGGTCCATCGCGAACTCGACCGTCGTGGCGTGTCCGCTTCGCCCCAGCCGGGACGACACGAGTGTGCGCAGCGGCACTCGGTCGAGCCGACGTGTCGCCGCGCGCGCATCGATCCAGAGCCCGTCCTCGGGCGTCGTCGTCATCATCATCGTGGATTCCTCTCCCACCCGGCGCTGCCGGTCGGGGCGACGGTAACAACTCCGACGAGCTCCGCGTCAGGGATCCGCACCCTGGACGAGCAGCGAGGCGCCCTCGGGTCAGCGGCGAGGGAGCGGCTGCACCGACTCGAACGCGCTGACGGGGACGACCGGGACGCGGTCCCGGCCGCGCCAGCGCCCCACCAGCGCCCGGTACTCGTCGTCGTCGGGCTGGTTGCCCTCCTCGTCGACGAAGTAGGTGCGGCACCATTGGTCGATCCACTCCGCCGGGACACCCTCGGAGAGGACCTCCGGCCGGGCGTGGAGGACCAGGAGCAGCATGTCGCGGACACGCTCGGTGCCGTCCGACAGACGTGGCTGTACGAACGGTGCGTCCAGCACCCTCGCACCGTGCCGTTCGTAGAACCGGAGACGGGCCCGTGGTCGCTCGTCCTCCGACTCGGCATGGAAGCGCGGGTCGTGCACCTCACCGAGGACGACGCCGACGTCGCTCGCCACAGCGATCGCCGTCAGGCGGGCCAGGACCCGGCCGCCGAGCCCGCGGCCACGCTCACCCGGCCGCGCCGCCAGGTAGCTCAGCAGACCGACCGGGTGGTGGGACTGGCGGCCGTACACGGCAGCCGCAGCAGGGCCGTCAGCGTCGGACGCGACGATCAGGGTCTGCTCGTATCCGTCGCTCTTGCCCTGCATCAGCAGGTCGACCGACGGCAGCTCGTCCTCGTCGAACGACGGACGCAGCACGTCGTCGAACACCTGCTGCACCAGGTCGGGCTGCGCGATCGGGTCGGTGATCTCGACCAGTTCGATGCCGTCGCCCCCGCCGTCGCTCATGACCGCAGCGTACGGCCGGGGACCGCCACCCGTTCACGATGTCCCACGGGGATGGAACGATGGCACCCGTGACTCCCGACCCGACCCCAGAGTTCGCCGCTGCCGCGTCCGAGGTGCTCGTGCAGCTCGCCGGACCGACGGCGCAGCTGCGCGACGACCAGCTGGCGGCCATCGATGCCCTCGTCACCCACCAGGCCCGGGTCCTGCTCGTGCAGGCCACCGGCTGGGGCAAGTCCGCCGTGTACTGGATCGCGACGCGGCTGCTGCGTGAAGAGGGCGCCGGTCCGACGCTCGTCGTGTCGCCGTTGTTGGCGCTCATGCGCAACCAGGTCGCCGCGGCGTCCTCGGCCGGCATCCGGGCCGCCACCATCAACTCGTCCAACATCGACGACTGGCGGGCGATCGAGTCGTCGATCGAGGCCGACCAGGTCGACGTGCTGCTGATCTCACCGGAGCGGCTCAACAACCCCAGGTTCCGTCACGAGGTGCTTCCGTCGCTCGCCGCGAGCATCGGGCTGCTCGTCATCGACGAGGCGCACTGCATCTCCGACTGGGGTCACGACTTCCGCCCCGACTACCGGCGCATCGCGGACGTGCTCGCCGGGCTCGACGCACAGGTGCCGGTGCTCGCCGCGACTGCGACGGCCAACGAACGCGTCGAGGCCGACGTCGCCACCCAGATCGGCGAGCAGACGCTGACCTACCGCGGCTCGCTCGACCGTCCCTCGCTGCACCTGGCCGTGGCGTCGTTGCCGACCGCTCAGGACCGCCTCGCGTGGATCGCGTCCTGGGTCGCCGCGCACGAGGGTCCGGGCCTCGTCTACTGCCTGACCGTGTCCGAGGCCGAGCGCGTCGCCGAGTTCCTCGTGTCCGCGGGCGCCAGCGCCCGCGCCTACACGGGAGCGACACCGGCGCCGGAGCGCGAGCAGATCGAGGCAGCGCTCGACGACGGCTCGCTCGCATGCGTCGTCGCGACCTCGGCGCTCGGCATGGGCTACGACAACCCACGCCTGTCCTACGTCATCCACCTCGGCTCGCCGTCGTCGCCGATCGCCTACTACCAACAGGTCGGCCGCGCCGGCCGTGGTGCGGTCGAGGCCCAGGTCGTGCTGGTCCCGACGCCGACCGAGGCCGACATCTGGGCCTACTTCGACTCGACGTCCATGCCGCCCGCCTCGGTCGTCGACGAGGTGCTCGGTGTGCTCGAGGCCGCAGGGCCCAGCACCGTCGCCGAGCTCGAGGGCATGGTCAACCAACGGCGCGGCCGGCTCGAGGCGCTGCTCAAGATCCTCGACGTCGACGGCGCGGTCGACCGCGACGGCTCCAAGTGGCTGCGCACCAGCGAGCCCTGGGTCTACGACACCGAGCGCTACGCCCAGTTGGCCGCCTCGCGGGCCGCCGAGCAGGCCGCGATGCGCGACTACCAGCGCACCGACCGCTGCCGGCTCGAGTTCCTGCGCGAGCAGCTCGACGACGCCGGCGCCGAGCCGTGCGGCCGTTGCGACAACTGCACCGCGCGCCGGGTGGCGACCGAGATCGACGACGTCGCTGCGGCCGCGGCCCGGCAGTTCCTCCGTGCAGCGACCGTCGTCATCGAGCCTCGCAAGCAGTGGCCGCGGGGGATCGAGGAGCGCAGCGGCAACATCGCGCCGGACCGACGCCCCGAAGAGGGCCGGGCGCTCGCGTTCGGCAACGATCCCGGCTGGTCCGAGGTCCTCGCCCCGCTGTTCTCCGGACCCGACGCACCACCCGACGACGAGCTGGTGCGCGGTGTCGCCGCGGCACTGAAGGCGTGGCCGTGGGGGCAGCGGCCGACGTGGGTGACGTGGGTGCCGTCGCGGGCCCGACCGCAGTTGGTCGAGGGTCTGGCACGGCGTTTGTCAGAGGTCGGCAAGCTCGAGCTGGTCGACGCGGTGCGTCGTGTCCGCGGTGACGCGCCGCCCCAGGCGCGCATGGAGAACTCCGCCACCCAGGCGACCAACGTGCTCGGCGCGTTCGAGTACGGCCGGGTCGACGGCGGCGCGCTGCCCGACGGTCCCGGCCTGGTCGTCGACGACTCGCTGCGGTCGGGGTGGACCATGACCGCCGTCGCCGAGGGGCTTCGCGGCGCAGGCGCCGGGTCGGTCCTGCCGTTCGTGCTGTGGCGTCGCCCCTGAGCCGTGGAGCGTCGTCGAGTCGTCGTCGCCGCCGACGCGCTGCGACTACAACTCTCACATGACCGAGTCGACCCGCTTCGAGATCAACCGCCCCGACGTCGTCGCGCAGGTGCGTGACGCCTTCGAGCGCTACGAGGCGGCCCTGGTGGCCAACCGGATCGACGAGCTCGTCGAGTGGTTCTGGAACTCGCCCCGGACCGTCCGCTACGGCATCGACGAGAGCCACGTCGGCGCGGACTCGATCGCGGAGTACCGACGGTCCCAGGCGGTGGCCACTCCGCCTCGGTCGCTGCGCGGGACCGTCATCACGACCTACGGCGACGACGTCGCGACCGCCGACACCGAGTTCGTGCCCGACGGCTCGGACGTGGTGGGCCGCCAGTCCCAGACCTGGATCCGCACCGACGCCGGCTGGCGGGTCGCGAGCGCCCACGTGTCGTGGCTGGGTGGTCGCGGACCTCGCTGACCGGCCCGGCTGAGGTCCGGGCGGCTCGGGTGCCCCGGGCCCCGGGTGGCCCCGTGGGCGTTCACTTCGTGAGCAGGCACACGTCGTCGGTGAGGAGCCGTTCACGACGCCGTAACGGACGGGACCCGGCAGCGAAACCGGCCGTCCTTACGGTGCACAGCTATGTATACAGACTCGTATGCGACCGGCGGCGTGTCCCGGTCCGACCACGCGTACGCCGAGCTGAAGCACCGTCTGCTCCGGGGTGAGTTCCCGCTCAACGTGCGCCTGGGCGAGGAGCGACTCGCCGCACTGACCGGGGTGTCGCGGACGCCGGTGCGTGAAGCGCTGTTCCGACTCCACGCCGAAGGCCTGGTCGCACGCTGGGCCGACGGCGGCTTCCGGCCGATCGCACCTGACGTCGCGGTCATGCGTGACATCTACGAGGTCCGTTCCACCCTCGAGATCGCCGCGCTGCGCCGACCCGTCGAGATCGGCAAGCCGCACGACCGCACCGTCCTGCTCCAGCTGCACGAGGAGTGGAGCGAGCTGCGCGACGACGCCGACGGCGACATCGACCCCGGCTTCGTCTCGCACGACGAGGAGTTCCACGTCACCCTCGCCCAGGCGGCCGGCAACCCGGTCCTGGTCGACCAGCTGCGAGGGATCAACGAGCGCATCCGGCTGGTCCGGATGCAGGACTTCCTGGTGGAGGGTCGCATCGGGGCGACCATCGACGAGCACATCGGCATCGTCGACGCGCTCCTCGACGAGGACCCCGCGCTCGCGGAGTCGCGCTTCACCGCACACATCGGGCTGTCCATCTCCGTCGTCGAGGACGGGGTCCAACGAGCCATCTCCCGCATGGTGCTGGGACGTGGCGACGACGGAACAGGAGCGCCATGACCATCCACGATCCACTCGGTGCGGCCGACGAGGCCGTACCGGAGCCACCACCCCCGCGACTCGCGGTGCGGGGCCTGACCAAGCGGTTCGGCGACCTGGTCGCCAACGGCGAGGTCGACCTCGAGATCGCGCCCGGCGAGGTGCACGGACTGCTCGGCGAGAACGGCGCCGGCAAGTCGACGCTGATGAAGCTGGTCTACGGGACCTACCAGCCCGACGAGGGGGAGATCGCCGTCGACGGCACGACCGTGGCGATCACGTCGCCGTCGATCGGTCGGGACCTCGGCATCGGCATGGTGTTCCAGGACCTGCGCCTGGTGCCGGCGTTCACCGTGGTCGAGAACATCGCTCTCGCACTGCCGCTGCACGGCCCGCTCCTGGACCGTGGCGCGCTGGCGCAGCGGATCGCCGAGGCATCGCAGCGCTACGGCCTGGTCGTCGACCCGACCGCCAAGGTGAAGCACCTGTCGATCGGCGAGCGTCAGCGGGTCGAGATCCTCAAGGTGCTCATCACCGGCGCACGGCTCGTGATCCTCGACGAACCGACCAGCGTGCTCGCCCCACAAGAGGTCGAAGGCCTCTTCGACGCCGTCCGTGCGTTGCGCGAGGACGGGTTGTCGGTCGTGATCATCACCCACAAGCTCGCCGAGGCTCGCAGCATCTGCGACCGGGTCTCGGTGCTGCGCGGCGGACGGATGGTGCTCCACGGGGCCGACCCGGCGACGCTGACCGATCCCGAGCTGATCGAGCACATGGTCGGCATGGCGGTCCAGCCGCTGCCGGCGGACCGGGTGCCCGTCCCCGAGCGTGCCGGTCGTGTGCTCGACCTGCACGAGGTCGAGGCCGACGGCGACGACGGCGAACCGGCGCTTCGTGGGCTCACCCTCGACGTGCACGCCGGTGAGCTCGTCGGTGTCGCGGGCATCGCCGGCAACGGCCAACGCGAGCTCTACGACGTCGCCCTCGGACTTCGATCGATCCGCAGCGGCAAGGTGATGATCGACGGGGTCGAGCTGACCCGCAATCCGGTGCGCGGCGCCCTGCAGCTGGGCGCAGCGGGCATACCGGAGGATCCGATCACCGACGCCGTCGTCCCGGGCCTCTCGGTCGCCGAGCACCTGGCGCTCGCCGACCTGGGCGAGTTCCGCAAGGGCCTCGGCATCGACTGGGCCGCGGTCCAGCAGCGTTACGAGCAGCTCGACTCGAGCACCGAGTTGTCGATCGCCGCACCCGAGCGGATCGTGGCCGACCTCTCGGGCGGCAACATCCAACGCGTCATGCTCGCCCGGGCGCTCGGCGCGCCTCGGTCCCTCGTCGTCGCCGCCTACCCGAGTCGAGGGCTCGACATCGCCAAGACCCGCCGGACCCAGGAGCTGCTGCTCGAACACCGGGCAGCCGGCGCGGGCGTGCTGTTCATCTCCGAGGACCTCGACGAGCTGCTCGAGCTGTCGGACCGCATCGTCGTGCTCAACGCGGGCCGCATCGTCGGCGACCTGGACCCGTCCCGCACCGACCGCTACGAGATCGGCGCCCTGATGGTGCGCACCGACCTGGAGATGTCGGGGGCCGAGGTGTCCGGCGTGGACACGGCGGGGGTGGCGTCATGACGGCGATCAACCTGCCCGTCCCCACCGACCGACTGCCCCACGCCGCTCAGGTCGCGATCCGCTGGGTCGTCGCGCTGCTCGGCGCGGTCGTCATCTTCGGCGCCGTCATCGCCGCCAAGGGCGTCGACCCGATCGCCGCCTACCAGGAGATGCTCTCCGCGATGTTCCGCAGCGGCTCGTGGGTGTCGACGTTGTCGAAGGCGACCCCGATCGTGCTCGCCGCGCTGGCCGTCGCGGTGCCCGCCCGGGCCGGCCTGACCAACGTCGGCGGCGAGGGTCAGCTGGTCCTCGGCGGTGTCGCCGCAGCGGGCATGGTCATCTGGTTCGGCGACACCATCCCCTCGGGTGTGCTCGTGGTGATGATGTTCCTCGCAGCGGCGCTCGCCGGGGCCCTGTGGGCGGGCATCGCCGGCGGGCTGCGCGAAGGCCTCGGCATCAACGAGGCCGTGACGACGCTGCTGCTCAACTACCTCGCGATCGACCTGATGGGCTTCCTCATCTACGACTCGTGGAAGGACACCGCCGGGTCGGGCCAGCCGCTCACCGCAGCGATCCCTGTCGAGCTGCGACTGCCGTTGATCGGCACCTCGGGCCTGCACGCCGGCGTGGTGATCGCGGTCGTCGCGACCGCGATCGTCTGGGCGGTGCTGCGCTACACCACCTGGGGCTTCCGGCTCCGGGTCGTGGGCGGCAACCCCGAGGCGGCACGCCGGGCCGGCTATAAGGTCGGCTCCCTGATGCTCGGCGCCATGCTCGTCGGCGGTGCGCTCGCCGGCATCGGCGGGTTCACCCAGCTCGCCGGCACCGAGTTCAAGCTCCGTCCGGGCTTCCTGCTCCAGTACGGCTACATCGCCTTCCTGGCGAGCTGGCTGGCCCGACACCACCCCGTGCGGGTGGCGATCGCCGCGGTGGTGCTCGCCGCGCTGACCATCGCCGGCGACAGCCTGCAGCTCGACTCGGGGCTGCCCGCCGCGTCGGTGAACATCCTCATGGCGTTCGTGCTGCTCGCCGTGTTCGGTTGGACCAGGACCACGGGAGCGTCGAAGTGAACCTGCTGCTGGAAGTGCTCTCCGGTGGGGTCCGTGGCTCCACGTCGATCATGTACGCCGCCCTCGGCGAGACCGTCTCCGAACGTGCCGGTGTCGTCAACCTGGGCACCGAGGGCTCGATGCTCGCGGGTGCCTGTGCGGGCTACGCGCTCGCCGCGCAGACGGGCAACCCGTGGATCGGTGCCCTGGGCGGTGCGCTCGCCGGTGCGTCGATGGCGCTGGTGCTCGCGTTCTTCGTGCTCTCCCGTGGTGCGAACCAGCTGGCCACCGGCCTGGTGGTCCTGTTCCTCGCCCTCGGGCTCACGTCGATGTTCGGCGTCGCCTACGTCTCGAAGACGATCACGCCGTTCCGGGTGTGGGACGTGCCGCTGCTGTCGGACATCCCCTGGATCGGTGAGATCTTCTTCCAGCAGGACCCGCTGACGTACCTGTCCTACCTGCTGGTGCCCGCCACCTGGTGGCTGCTGTTCCGCAGCCGCTGGGGCCTGCTGATCCGCGGTGCGGGGGAGCGCACCGAGGTGCTCGAGACCTACGGGCACCGCGTCGTGCCGACCCAGTACATCGCCGTCGTCGCCGGCGGCGCGCTCGCGGGCATCGGCGGCGCACAGCTGTCGACCGCCTACGCCAACGCCTGGTTCGAGAACATGATCCAGGGCCGCGGCTTCATCGCCGTCGCCGTGGTGATCTTCGCGAACCGCCGTCCGCTGCCCGTCGCGTTGGGCTCGTTCCTCTTCGGCACGGCGCTCGCGCTGTCGCCGGCGCTGCAGTCCCGCGGCTACTCGATCAACCAGTTCGCGCTCCACGCGATCCCGTACGTGGCGACGATCGTCGCCCTCGTCGTGCTCGCCCGTCGGCAGAACGACGACACCCCCGAAGGCCTCCGCAAGGTCTTCGAGATGTCGCCGACCGGCTGAGCGCCCCCTCCGGGCCCCATCCAACCCATCCCGAAAGGACCCATTCATGCGAACACGACGGACGGTCGCTGCATGCCTCGGAGCACTGATGCTGCTCCTCGGCGCGTGCAGCAGCAACGACGGCAGCGCGAGCGCTGCAGGCGACGGAGGCGGTGACTCGTCGGTGCCCGGCAAGGACTCCGAGGCGGTCGGCTTCATCATGGTCGGCCCCAAGGACGACTTCGGCTACAACCAGGCGGTCTACGAGGGCGCCATGGCCGTCGGCGAGGCGTACCCGGACCTCGAGGTGCTCACCGCCGAGAACGTGCCCGAGACCGACGAGGCGACCCGGGTCATGGAGGGCATGATCGACAAGGGCGCGAAGATCATCTTCGCCACGAGCTACGGCCACCTCGACGCCGCGCTCGCCGTCGCCGAGCAGCACCCGGACGTCGTCGTCGTGCACCAGGGCGGCACCGTCGAGGGCGAGGTGCCGCCGAACTTCGGCACCTACTTCGGCACCGTGTACGAGCCGGTCTACCTGGCCGGCATCCTCGCCGGAGCGGCGACCGAGTCGGACAAGCTCGGCTACGTCTACGCCTTCCCGATCCCCCAGACGATCGCGAACATCAACGCGTTCCAGCTGGGCGCGGCGTCGATCAACCCGGACGCCAAGACCTACGTGGTCAACACGTCCAGCTGGTGTGATCCCGCGGCGCAGGCCCAGGCGGCCGAGAGCCTGCTCGGCCAGGACGTCGACGTGCTCACCCAGCACCAGGACTGCACCTCGACGATCACCAAGGCGGCAGAGGACGCCGGGGCGTTCGTCGTCGGCTACCACGCCGATGCCTCGGAGCTGGCGCCCGAGGGCTGGCTCGGCGGCTCCGAGTGGGACTGGGCCGAGCTCTACGGCGACATCGTGAAGGTGGCGCTCGCCGGTGAGTTCACCGGGAGCGACTACAACGCCAACTTCCGGGTCGGCTACAAGGACGGCGGCAACCCGTTCATCCAGTCCGAGTTCGGGCCGTCGGTGACCGACGAGACGAAGGCCGCCGTCGAGGCGGCGCTCGAGCGGATCTCGACGACGGGCTCCCCGTTCGAGGGGCCGATCATGGCCAACGACGGCACCACCGTCCTCTTCGAGGACGGCGAGATCGGCGAGTACGACACCGCCGAGGGCAAGAACTCGATGTTCGTCGAAGGCGTCGTCGGCGAGCTCCCCGAGGGCTGACCGTGACCGTCTC
Organism: Actinomycetes bacterium; assembly: GCA_023389745.1. GTDB lineage: Bacteria > Actinomycetota > Acidimicrobiia > Acidimicrobiales > Microtrichaceae > JAFAFN01. Next base: position 30,266 of record JAEWED010000081.1, on the reverse strand, counting down.
CGACACCATCCCCTACCCGTGGCCGTGGGACGGGTCGCTGGTGCCGGGGCGGACCGGACTGGTGGTGTGCGGGGTGCAGCGAGCCCACGCTGCGGCCTCGCCCACCGCCCGTCCCGTCGGCGAGCGCATCTCAGTGCTCGCACGCGCGGTCCGTCGGTTCGGGGGCACGGTGGTCCACGTACGCCACCGTGCCCCGGATGCCGGGTCCCCCGCCCCCGCCCATCGGGAGCGCCCGTTGCTCCCGAGGGTGGGGGACCCGGACTGGGCGCCCGTGCTCTCTCCGTCGCCGACCGACGTGGTGGTCGACGCCACCGGCCACGACGGGTTCTGCGGCAGCGGGCTCGACGGCGAGCTGCGCGCTCGGGGCGTCGACACCCTCGTGGTCGTCGGGTTCGCCGCAGAGGTCGCCGTGTCGAGCACGGTGCGAGCCGCGAACGACCGTGGCTACGAGTGCCTCACCGTCTCCGACGCGTCGGCACCGCTCGATCCCGAGACCGGCCATCACCACCTGCACAGCATCACCATGTCCGGCGGCATCTTCGGTGCCGTCGGCTCGACCGACGCGCTGCTCGACGCGCTGCAGCTCGCAGTGCCCGGCGCGACCACCGGAAGGACGACATGACCACCGTCGACGCGAACCCCTACCCCTGGCCCTACGACGGCCGCATCGATCCCGGCACGACCGCGCTGATCAACATCGACTGGCAGACGGACTTCTGCGGTCCCGGCGGCTACGTCGACACGATGGGCTACGACCTGAGCCTGACACGGTCGGGCCTCGGGCCCACCTCGAAGGTGCTCGCGGCGGCCCGCGACCTGGGCTGGCTCGTGATCCACACCCGTGAGGGCCACCGCCCCGATCTGTCGGACTGCCCGCCGAACAAGCTGTGGCGGTCCCGTCGGATCGGCGCCGGCATCGGCGACGAGGGGGGCTGCGGCCGCATCCTCGTGCACGGCGAGCCCGGCTGGGACATCGTGCCCGAGGTGTACCCGGTCGACGGTGAACCGATCATCGATAAGCCGGGCAAGGGCGCGTTCTACGCGACCGACCTCGATCTGGTGCTGCGCACGAACGGCATCACGCACATCGTCCTGACCGGCATCACCACCGACGTCTGCGTGCACACGACCATGCGAGAGGCGAACGACCGTGGCTACGAGTGCCTGCTGCTGTCGGACTGCACCGGAGCGACCGACGTCGGGAACTACGAGGCCGCCCTGAAGATGGTCACGATGCAGGGCGGTGTCTTCGGCGCCGTCGCGACCTCGGCCCAGCTGCTGGAGGCCGTCGCTCCATGACTCCCACCCGGGCCGATCACCTCGACGGCAGCATCGCCGAGCAGTCCTTCGCCGACGCGCTCGACGTGTTGGCCGACCACCCGCCGTCGCCCGCTCGACGCAGGATCTCCTATGACTACGCGGTGCCTCGTCGGCGACCCTCGCCCGAGCCGCGGCGCGCTCCGGCGTCGATCCGGTCGTCCTCACCGAGCGGCAGCGGGCCCCTGAGCGACGCATTGCGGGCGATGCACGAGGGGCGGGTGAGCTCCGTCGAGCTGGTCCGCGCCTCGCTCGACGCGGTCGACCGGAACAACGACGAGCTCGTCGCGGTCGTGCACGTCGACGCCGACGGTGCCCTCGACGCCGCACGTCGACTCGACGCCGAACGCGCCGCCGGTCGCGTCGTCGGACCGCTGCACGGCGTGCCGATCACGGTCAAGGACGTGATCGACGTCGCCGGCATGCCGACCCGGTGTGCTTCGGCGGTCTACGAGGACTGGCCCGAGCACGACGCGGTGTCGGTCGCACGACTGCGCGCCGCCGGTGCCGTCGTGCTCGGCAAGGCGGCGACCCACGAGTTCGCGCTCGGGGTGACCTCGCCGCAGAGTCGCAACCCGCGCGACACGACCCGGATCCCCGGCGGCTCGTCGGGTGGCAGCGCGGCGTCGCTCGGCGCCGGCATCGGCCTCGGTTCGCTGGGCACCGACACCCGCGCGTCGATCCGGGTGCCGGCCGCCCTGTCGGGTCTGGTCGGGTTCAAGCCCACCTACGGCCGGATCCCGACCGAGGGCATCGTCTCGCTCTCGTGGACGATGGACCACGCGGCGCCGATGGCGGGCTCGGTCACCGACGCCGCGCTGCTGCTCGAGGTGCTGCTCGGCGACGGTCGACCGTTGTCGGGCACGGCGGCCTCGGTCCACGGACTCACCCTGGGCGTCGTGCGCGCGGCCTATGCGGACGCGGGCGACGAGTTGAGCCGCGTCGTCGACTCGGCGGTCGCCGCGCTGGTGTCGCTCGGCGCCGCGTCGGTCGACGCCGGGCACCCCGACGCCGACGACCTCGATCTGGCCAACGCAGCGGGACTGGTGGTCAGCAGGGTCGAGGCGGCGGCCGCGCACCGGTCGCTCGGACTCGACCCGGAGCGCTACTGGGAAGAGGTCGGCGACCAGCTGCGTGTCGCCCGCTCCGTCGCCGGGGTCGACTACGTCGACGCGCAACGGGTGCGCGGCGCGCTCGCGGAACGGCTGCTCGCCGAGTTCGACGGCGTCGACGTGCTCGTCATGCCGACGTCGCCGGTCGTCGCGCCGCCGGTCGACGACTTCGCCCGCTACCTCATGCTGCTGTCGCGCAACGCGATCCCGTTCAGCTTCGTCGGCTTCCCGGCCATGTCGGTGCCCTGCGGCACGGTCGACGGGTTGCCGGTCGGCCTGCAGATCGTCGCACCGCCCGACAGGGAGGACCTGCTCGTCGCCGTGGGTCGTGTGCTCGAAGCCCATCACCCGCCCCTCGGGCCGCGCTGACTCGACTCCGTCGTGGGGGTCCGGGAGCGCCACTAGCGTTGCCGGCCGATGATCACCGTCTCGGGACTGAGCAAGTCGTTCGGAGGGCGCACCCTCTTCGAAGGGGTGACCTTCAAGCTGATGCCGGGTCGACGGGTCGCGCTCGTCGGTGGCAACGGCGTCGGCAAGACGACGCTGCTCGAGATCATCGTCGGCGAGCAGCGGGCCGACGCCGGCGAGGTGCACATCGGCAAGGGCACCCGCATCGGCTACCTGCCCCAGGAGCTGACCGAGCAGATCGACGGCTCGGTCATCGACGAGGTGCTGCGAGGCGCGGCGCACGTGACCGACCTCGAGGAGCAGCTCGCCCGCCTGGCGGTCGAGGTGGCCGACACCGGCGAGGGCGGCGCCAACCCGGATCCGGACGCGCACTCCGCCGCGCTCGACGCCTACGGCAGCGTGCAGCACCGCTTCGAGACGCTCGGCGGCTACAGCGTCGAGTCCGAGGCCCGACAGGTGCTCGCAGGGCTCGGCTTCTCGTCCGCGGACGCCGATCGGCCCGTCCAGGAGCTGTCGGGCGGCTGGCGCATGCGCGTCGCGCTCGCCCGGCTGATGCTGTCGGCGCCCGACCTGTTGGTGCTCGACGAGCCGACCAACCACCTCGACGTCGAGTCCGTGTCGTGGCTCGAGCAGCACCTGGCCTCGTGGCCCGGCGCCATCCTGTTCGTGTCGCACGACCGGGACTTCCTCGACGCGGTCGCCGAACGGGTCGTCGAGGTGTCCCACGGCCGGGCCGTCGAGTACGTCGGCGGGTTCGCCGAGTTCATCGTGCAGCGGGAGGAGCGTCTCGCTGCGGCCGAGGCCGCCGCCGCGGCGCAGCAACGCCAGCTCGCCTCGACGGAGCGCTTCATCGAGCGGTTCCGCTACAAGGCGACCAAGGCACGCCAGGTGCAGAGCCGGGTCAAGGCGCTCGAGAAGCTGGAGCGGCTGCAGCCACCGGAGCGCAAGGAGCTCGTCGCGAAGTTCGCGTTCCCCCAGCCGCAGCGCTCGTCGCGGGTGGTCGTGCAGTCCGAGGGGGCGACGGTCGGCTTCGACGGCGTGCCGGTGTTGAGCGACGTCGACCTGGTCGTCGAACGCGGTCAGAAGCTCGCGCTGATCGGCCCGAACGGTGCCGGCAAGACGACGCTGCTGCGCATGCTGCTCGGCCGACTCGCGCCGATGTCGGGCACGGTCCAGCTCGGCAACAACGTCGACATCGCGGAGTTCGCGCAGCACCAGGTCGAATCGCTGCGCTTCGAGCTGACCGTGCTCGAGGAGTTCCGCTCCGCCGTCGGTGACGAGCACGGCCGCAACCTGCGCAGCGTGCTGGGCAGCTTCGGGTTCCGCGGCGACGCCGTCGACCGCCGAGTGGGCGACCTGTCCGGCGGCGAGCGCACACGTCTGGCGCTCGCCCGGATCATGGTCGACCCGGTGAACCTGCTGGTGCTCGACGAGCCGACGAACCACCTCGACCTGCCGAGCTGCGACGTGCTCGAGGACGCGCTCGTCGCCTATCCGGGCACCGTGCTGCTGGTCACCCACGACCGCTACCTGATCCGCTCGGTCGCCGACTCGTTGCTCGAGGTGCGCGACGGCGCCGTCGTCTTCCATCCCGAGGTCGACGAGGCCGTGCTCGCGCCCTCGGGCGTCACGGCCTCGGCCGGCAGCGCGACCGCGTCGTCGGCCGCTGGGTCGTCGTCCTCCGGGTCGTCGTCCTCCGGGTCGTCACGCCGTCCGAACAAGGCCGAGTCCCGCCGGCTGACCGCCGAGGAGCGTCAGGCGCGCCAGCGGGCGACCAAGGACCTCAAGAAGCGCGTGCAGCAGCTCGAGCGCCAGATCGCGAAGTCCGAGACCGCGGTCGCTGCGTTCTCGGAGCAGCTCGCGGATCCGGACATCTATGACGACCATGCGAAGGTCCGCGAGCTCGCCGACGCCCTCGACGAGGCCAAGGCGACGGCGGACCGGCTGCTCGAGGAGTGGGAGACCGCCCAGCTCGAGCTCGAAGCCGCCTCGGACTGAACCAGCCGACCGGGACTCTGGCGGTCGGGAGTCTGGCAGCCGGGCACCGGCGCAGCTCGACGTGGCAGGCTGGGCCGATGCTCGATCACCTCGGCATCCAGTGCAACGACGTGGCAGCCAGCGCTGCGTTCTACGAGGCGGTGCTCGCGCCGCTCGGCGGTCGTCGGTTGATGGAGCCGGCACCGGGCATCGTCGGCTTCGGCGTGGCGCCCGTCCCGAACTTCTGGCTCGGTCCGCTGACCGACGACCACACCGGTTGGCGAGAGGACCACATCGCGTTCACCGCTCCGAGCCGTGCCGCGGTGCGCGAGTTCTTCGACGCCGCGGTCGCGGTCGGCGCCGAGGTGCTGCACGAGCCCAAGGAGTGGCCGATCTACCACCCCGGCTACTACGGGGCCTTCGTGCGCGACCCGGACGGCAACAACGTCGAGGCGGTCTGCCACGTCCCCGAGGGCTGACGGGTCACGTTGCTGAACGGCCGGACCGCCGGACTCAGCCGACGAGGCGCGGGAGCACCTCGCTGATGGAGCCGTCGAGCGTGATGGCGTAGCGGTCGAAGGGTGTCTCGCCCTGGTTCACGATGATCACGTCCGCTCCCGCCTCGAGCGCGATCGGCACCATCTCGGCGACGGGATAGACACCCAGGGTCGTGCCCACGCACAGCAGCAGGTCGCAGGTCGACGCGGCGTCGAAGGACCGGCGCAGGTCGTCGGGGTCGAGGCCCTCGCCGAAGAACACCGTCGCCGTCTTGAGGATGCCGCCGCAGCGCGGACACGGCGGGTCCTGCTCACCGGCACGAACGCGGTCGAGCACCTCGGTGGTCGTGCCGCGCCACGAGCAGCGCACGCACTTCGCCTCGCGCATGTTGCCGTGCACCTCGACGAGCAGACCCGGGTCGCTGCCCGCAGTCCGGTGCAGCCCGTCGATGTTCTGCGTGACCAGCAGGTCCAGGCGCCCCGTTCGCTCGAGGTCGACCAACGCGAGGTGTCCCGGGTTGGGCTCGGCGTGCCACGCCGGGTTCTTCATGCGCCACTGCCACGCCCGGACGCGCAGCGCCGGGTCGCCCAGGTAGTGATCGATGCTCGACAGGCGCTCGGCCTCGGGGTCGCGGGTCCACACGCCGTCGGGGCCGCGGAAGTCGGGGATGCCGGAGTCGGTCGAGATGCCGGCGCCGGTCAGCGCGACGACGCGGGTCGCCGCGGCCAGCGTCGCCCTGGCTCGCTCGGGTGCCGAGGATGCGTCGTCGTGGGCCATGGGTGCCCAGTGTGGCGCGTCGTCCGATCCGCCGTCCTTCGCGAAGGCTGCGGTCCTCTGGGCGGTCGGTGGCTTCGCGACGGCTGCGGCGGCCGGGGAGCGTGGTGTCGTCAGCCGTGCAGGTCGACGTCGCGCAGCATGATGCGCGTCGAGCTCTCGGTGACGCCGCCGCCCATGCGCCACCCGGTCAGCAGCCGGTCGAGGGCGGCGACATCGGCACACGCGAGGATCAGCACGTAGTCGAGGGAGCCGGTGACGTGGAAGGCGGCCTGCACCTCGGAGGTGGCGCGGAGACGCTGCTCGAACACGTCGTAGGGGGTGTCGGGGTCCAGCCGGAGCTCGGTGATCGCCCGCAGCCCGATGCCGAGCGCCGACGGGTCGATCTGCGCGTGGTAGCCGCGGATGACCCCGAGCGACTCGAGCCTGCGGACCCGGTCCGCGGTGGCGGTGGGGCCGAGTCCGACCCGTTCGCCGACCTCTCGCCAGCTCGCCCGGCCACGGTCCCGAAGCTCGGCGGCGATTGCTCGGTCGATGGCATCGATGGACGGGGATTCCACGGGCATGGCGCACATCATAGGGCCAAGAACCCCTGAAACACGCTCAGGTCCCCGACATACTCGGTGCATGACCTTCGCCGACATCCTCCTGGGGCTGACCATCGGGTTCCCGATGATGATCGCCGTCGGACCGATCTCGGTCCTGCTGCTCGACCTTGGCCTGGAGCGCGGCATCCGCGCCGCGGCGCCCGCCGTCATCGGCGTCGCGTCCGCCGACCTCACGCTGTCGCTGGTGGCGTCGATCGGTGGCTCGAAGCTGTCGCAGCTGCTCGCCCCCGTCACGTCGTGGTTGACCGTCGGCGCCGTCGCGGTCCTGGTCTGGCTCGCCTACGACCTGGGCCGCGCTGCGCTGGTCGACCTGCGCAGTGCGAAGCTCGCCGCGACCGAGCTGGAGCTCGTCGCGGTGGGTGGCGCTGCGAGCGCGGGTGAGCCCACCGCCGACTCCTCCGCCGACAGCTCCTCTGTCGCCAGCACCTCCTCCGCCAGCACCTCCTCCGACAGCACATCCTCCGACAGCCACTCCTCGGGCCACGACGGGGCTGCCTCATCGACGTTCGGGCACCTGTCCGGTGTGCGGCTCGGCGCGACCTTCTACGGCTTCACGCTCGTCAACCCGCTCACGCTGGTGCTCTTCGCGAGCGTGGTCGTCGCCGGCGGCAACGGCATCGGCACCATCGGTTGGGCGCTCGGCATGGCGCTCGCGTCGCTGCTGGCCCACGGCTCGTTCATGGTCGCCGGCGGCGTGCTCGGCTCGCGCCTGAGCCCGACCGCCAACGGCGCGCTGCGCATGGTCGCCGCGGTCTTCATGGCCGCGCTGGCGATCCACTTCGCCGCCGGCATCTGAGGCGACCGGGCAGGACACGCGTCGATCAGCCGCCGGTCGGGTTGCAGCGGAGCCTCGGTGACGCACTGATGCAACCCACCTGGTCGGATGGGTTGCGTCAGCGTGTGACGAGCTCGCCGCTGCAACCCACTGGTGGGGGTGGGTTGCAGGGCCGTTCTGGAGGGGCGCTGCTGCAACCCACTGGTTCGGGTGGGCCGGGCGCGAGTGGGATCAGTCGGTGACGAGCGAGTCGCCGGACTCGGCGAGGGTCTTGGCCCAGCGGTAGTCCGGCTTGCCGGACGGGGACCGGACGATCTCGTCGACGATGTGCAGCTCGCGGGGCACCTTGTAGCCGGCGATGTAGGTCCGGGAGTGCTCGACGAGGTCCTCGAGCGTGCACGAGTGGCCCTCGGTCACCTGGATGACCGCGGCGACGCGCTGTCCCCACCGCTCGTCGGCCACGCCGATCACGGTGCAGTCGAACACCGCGGGGTGCGCCTTCAGCGCCTGCTCGACCTCTTCGGGGAAGACCTTCTCGCCACCGGTGTTGATCGACACCGAGCCACGGCCGAGCATCGTCATTCGGCCGTCGCCGGCCCACTGCGCAGAGTCGCCGCTCACGGCGTAGCGCCGGCCGTCCGAGGCGACCACGAAGGTCTCGGCGGTCTTCTTCTCGTCGTTGAAGTAGCCCAGCGGGATGTTGCCGCCGCGGCCGAGCTTGCCGACCCGGTCGTCGCCCTCGGGGATGATGTCGAGGTTCTCGTCGAGGATCACGACGTCGCGGCCGGCGGTCACCGTGGGACCGCCGGCGGCGGCCTTGGCACCCTTGCTCGCGTAGGTGAGCCCGTTGAAGCCCGACTCGGTCGATCCGATCGAGTCGGTCAGGACCAGGTTCGGGAAGTGGTCCAGGTACTTGTCCTTCAGCGACTGGCTGAACAGCGCGGCGCTCGACGACAGCGAGATCAGCGCGGACAGGTCCCAGCGGCCCGGGTTCGCCTCGAGGGCGTCCATGAGCGGGCGGGCCATCGCGTCGCCGGTGATGATCACCGAGTTCACGCCGTGCTCGGCGAACAGGTCCCAGACGCCCTCGGCGTCGAACTTGCGGACCAGCACCAGCGTCGAGCCGAGGAACCACTGGCTGAGCGTGGCGATCTGTGCGGCACCGTGCATGAGCGGCGGGATCACGCAGAAGACGAGCCCGGTCGGCGACGCGGCGGCCTGCTCGGCGCGGCTGTACTCGCTGGCGACCCGTTCACCGGTGAGCGCGTCGATGCCCTGGCCGAGCGCGAAGAAGATGTCCTCGTGCCGCCACATCACGCCCTTGGGCATGCCGGTCGTGCCACCGGTGTAGATGACGTAGATGTCGTCCGCGGAGCGCTCGGGGAAGTCCCGCTCGGGTGAGCTCGCCGCGGCGGCCTCCTCGAAGGCGACCGAACCGAGCATGCTGGTGTCGGCCCCCGAGTCGTCCTCGATGTGCACGAACGTCGTGAGCTTCGGGGAGCGGTCCGCGACGGCGGCGAGGCGGCCGGCGTACTCCTGGTCGAACACGCAGGCGACGAGCTCGGCGTTGCCGATCAGGTACGACAGCTCGTCCTCGACGTAGCGGTAGTTGACGTTGATCGGCACGGCGCGGATCTTGAGGCAGCCGAGCATGGCCTCGAGCCACTGGTGCGAGTTCTGCGCGTAGATGCCGACGTGGTCCGCAGGGCCGACGCCTTGCGCGGCGAGATGGTGGCCGATGCGGTTGGCCCTGGCGTCCAACTCGGCGTAGGAGAGCTGCACGTCGCCGTCGACCACGGCGGTGCGGTCCGGCACGACGTCGGCGGTGTGTTCGAACAGGTCTGCGATGTTGAAAGCCACGGCCAGAAACTAGAACAAGTTCCACCGAGTGAGACAGCGGTGACCGGGCGAGGTGTGCTACACGCTCGAACCGGAGGCCTTCGTGCGCCGCTTGCGGGGCGTCGGCGGCGCCGAGGTCTGGGTCACCGGAGCGGGTGCCTTGGTGATCGTCGGGTCGACCATGCCCGCGAGCTCGAGCAGCTCCTCGAACGCCGGGCGGACCTGCGCCGCCACGTCCCAGATGTCGGGCACCAGCTCGGCGTCGGCCAGGAAGCCGATGTCGATGTGGTCGCGGTAGCTGAGCACCGTGATGTTCAGCCCGGCACCGTCCATGATCGGGCCCATCGGATAGGCGGCGACTAGTTCGGCGCCGGCCAGGTAGAGCGGGAACGGCGGGCCGGGCACGTTCGAGATGACCAGGTTGTGGATCGGCCGGTGCTGGTTGGCCAGGTTCATCGAGCTGTAGAGCCGCGACGCGAGCCCGAAGGTCCGCGGTGCCGCCCACTCGGCCCAGTCGGTCAGCGTGCTGGCGCCGATGGCGTTGTGGTCCTCCTTGGCGCCCTCGGTGCTCTGCCGGATCGTCTCGAGCCGGTCGGCGGGGTCGGGGAGGTTGGTCGCGAGCGAGGCGAACATCGCCGAGACCTTGTTGCCGCCTGCGGCGTCCTCGTCGATGCGCACCGAGACCGGACACACCGCGAGCAGCGGATCGTCGGGCAGCGCGTCGTGCAGCTCGAGGTAGCGGCGCAACGTGGCGGAGCAGACCTCGAGCACCACGTCGTTCACCTTGACCCCGAGGGCCTCCTTGATCTGCTTGGTCTGGTCGAGCGGCAATCGGGCGAACGCCACGGACCGGTCCGGTCCGATCGAGTGGTTGAACGGCGTGCGGGGCGCGGTCAGCGGCACCCCGCCGTGCTTCGACCCGTCGTCGAGGATGTTGCGAACCAGGGTCGTGGCCGACCCGATCGTGCGGCCCAGCAGCGGCACGACGCCGCGAGCACGACGCAGCTTCGACATCGCCGCGTACGACAGCAGCTCGAGCTCGTTGGGCACCCGCTCGGATTCGAGGTCGACCTGCGCCGGCGGCTCGGCATCGGGCGACAGGTCGTACAGGGCGGTCATGAGGTCGGCGCCGCCGGCGCCGTCGATCGCCGAGTGGTGCACCTTGATCACCAGGCCGACCCGGTCGTGCTTGAGCCCCTCGATGACCCAGGCCTCCCACAGCGGCTGGCTGCGGTCGAGCGGGACCGACGCGATCTCTGCGGTGACCTCGGCCAGCTCGCGGCGTCCGCCCGGGGCGGGGCAGGTGACGCGCCGGACGTGACGGTCCAGGTCGAAGTCCGGGTCCTCGATCCACACCGGATGGTGGAACTGGAACGGCACCTCGACGAGTCGACGCCGGAAGGGCGGGACCACCTGAAGGCGGTCAGCCATGTGCTGCTTGAACCGGTCGAAGGAATAGCCGTCGCGCATGGTCGACACGTCGTAGATGCCCACCAGGGCGATCTGCATGTGTCCCGCGTCAGTCTCCAGGTACAGGAATGATGCATCCATCCCTGAGAGCCGTTCCATCGCAATCCCCTTCTGAGTCCCGTTGCATTCTTCCGCGGTTCGCGGGTCCCGTGTCGGACATCGGCGAGAGGGTTGTCACGCCTCCCGCCGGCCACGAGACTTCGGGGATGCCCGACACCCAGCCGTCGACCCGACATCCGCTGCGCCAGGGGCTCGTGCGAGCCGGTCTGGTCGCGAACGCGTACCGGCCGCTGGCCGGCAACCCGGCGACGTTCGTGCCGGCCTTCTTCGCCTCGTGGGTCACCTCCGAGGCGGCGCCCGCGCTGCTCACCACGTGGACCGCCCGCACGGTCGCCCAACAGCTCCGCCGTCGTCGCCGCCGTGAACCGATGCGACCGGCCGAGGCCGCCGGTCTGGCGCTGACCGTCGCCGCCGGCATCGGTGCGGTGGGCCTGATCCGCCAGGGCGTCCGCTCCGACGAGGAGTACTCGTCCGCGCTGGCCCCGCTCGTGCCCGCCGCCGAGCTCGAGCAGCGACCGGCCGCGGTGCGCGCCGGTGCGCTGCTGCCGTTGCTCGTCGGCAACCGCCGGCGGCGCCGCACCCGAGACGTCGTGTTCCACGACCACGACCCCGACGGGCCCACCCGTCGCGGGCTCAAGCTCGACGTCTACATGCCCCTCGACGATCCCGCACCCGGGGAGCGACGCCCCGCGGTGCTGCAGATCCACGGCGGTGCGTGGGTGCTGGGCTCGAAGAACGAGCAGGGCGTGCCGCTGCTGAACCACCTGGCCTCGGCGGGCTGGGTCGGCTTCAACGCCGACTACCGGCTGAGCCCTCGGGCGAAGTTCCCCGACCACCTCGTCGACCTGAAGCGGGCGCTCGCATGGATCCGTGAGCACGCGGACGAGTACGGCGTCGACCCGAACTTCATCGCCGTGACCGGCGGGTCCGCCGGTGGTCACCTGTGCGCCCTGATGGCGCTGACGCAGAACGACCCCGCGTTCCAGCCGGGCTTCGAGGACGCCGACACCTCGGTCCAGGCAGCCGTGCCCTTCTACGGCGTGTACGACCTGACCGACCGCGAGGGCGACTACGCGACGTCGCTGCCCGAGCAGTACTCGTTCACCGGGCTGCTCGCGAAGCTGGTCATGGGTGTGAGCCTGAAGGAGTCGCCCGAGATCTGGGCGTCGTACTCGCCGATCGACCGCATCACCTCGGACGCGCCGCCCACGTTCGTGATCCACGGCGACGTCGACGCGCTGGTCCCCGTCGAGGGTGCACGCCGCTTCGTCGCGAAGCTGCGTGCCGAGTCGGACCAGCCGGTCGTCTACGCCGAGCTGCACGGCGCCCAGCACGCGTTCGAGATCTTCCCGAGCTTCCGGACCGTGCGCACCGTCGAGTACGTCGAGCGCTTCCTGCACCACGTGCACGCCGAGTACCTGGCCGGTTCGTCGGACCCGACGGCGACCCAGCCGATGCCCGACGACGTCGACGTCGCACCGCTGCACGCCGATCAGGTCGACGACGCCTCGCAGGTCAGCGTCGAGGCCGCCGCGCTCGCGAACGACTGACGCGCCGATCCCCGACCTCCGCCGAGGAACGGCGGTCGGTCGGGGACCGGATGCAGGGCCGGGAGAGAGGGGAAGAGGTCAGCCCTGCAGATCTGGGGCGGTAGAGCCCTGCGGGATGATGGTCAGCCCTGCGGGATGATGGCCTCGACCTCGAGGTTGATCTTGACCTTCTTGCCGACGACCAGGCCGCCGGTCTCGAGCGCTGCGTTGAAGTCCAGACCGAAGTCGGTGCGGTCGATCTCGGTCTCGGCCGAGAAGGCGATGCGCTGGAAGCCGTAGGGGTCGGTGATCGCGCCCTCGAACTCGGTCGCGAGCTCGACGTTGCGGGTGACGCCCTTGATCGTGAGGTCGCCCGACACGATCCAGTCGTCGCCGTCGGCCTTCACCGAGGTCGACGAGAACGTGATCGTCGGGAAGTTCTCGACGTCGAGGAAGTCGGCGCTCTTCACGTGGGCGTCGCGACCCTCGTCACGGGAGTTGAACGAGGCCGTGTTGATCGTCGCCGTGACGGTCGAGGCGGTGGGCTCGTCGGCGATGACGACCGAACCCTCGACCTCGGTGAACTCGCCCTTGACCTTCGACAGGCCGAAGTGCTTCACGGCGAAGCCGGCGTGGGTGTGGCTCAGGTCGATGACGTAGTTGCCTGCGGGGGGAGTGCTCATGGGGAACGCCTTTCGGGGGTTGGTGTGTGAGGCGGAACGGGAAGATCTCGTCGCCATCTGGTTGATGACATCATCAACATACTCACCAGCATCTGACATGTCAACTATTACCTCGTCAGACAATCGTGTACCGTGGTCGACATGAAGGAGAGCGGCGACTCCACGACCAGTTCGACCACCGACAGCGCCCCGCGGTCGTTCTGCGGCGTCGACGACGAGCGCATCCACACCTTCGGCCTGCTCCTCGAGGCGCACGCCCGGCTCACGCAGCTGCTCGACGCCGACCTGCAGGCCAGCGACGACATCTCGCTGCAGACCTACGAGGTGCTGCTGCGCATCGCTCGCAGCGAGCACCAGCGGCTGACCATGTCCGCGCTCGCCGGCGGCGTCGCCCTGACCACGGGTGGGGTGACCCGTCTGGCCGATCGGCTCGAGCGTGCGGGTCTGATCCAGCGGGGCTCGTGTCCGACGGACCGCCGCGTCACCTGGTTGTCGCTCACTCCTGCTGGTGAGGCGACCCTCGAGGCGGCGACCCGGCACCACCTCGAGAGCCTCGATCGCCACGTCCAGTCGCGGCTCGACCCGCAGGACCTTCCCGCCCTGCACCGAGCCCTCGACGTGCTGCGCTCCGAGCCCGTCGCCGAGCCGTAGCTCGGCGCGGCGACGCGCAGGTCGACGCCGACGACGACTACGAGTTCGCCGACCGCGTGGGCGCCAAGTACGGCGGCGCCGACCTGCGACAGATGGATCGACCGGGTGAGTCCCGTGTCGTGGTGACCGTGCGACCCAGCCGGGTCAACGCCGTCGACATGGGCGGTCGAGCGGCCGGACGGTTGAGTGACGGCGGTCGAGCGCGGTCAGCCGCCGGTGCTGGCCTGGCACTCGACGCAGAGCGTCGCGCTCGGCATGACCTCGAGCCGCGCGGCCGGGATCGCCACGCCACACCCCTCGCACGTCCCGTAGGTGCCGGCCTCGATGCGGGCGAGCGCGTGGTCGATCTTCTCGAGCTGAGCCGCCTGCAGGCCGTTGAGGGTCTCCTGCGCCTCGCGGGCCGCCAGCCGAGCACCCGGATCGTCGGCCAGGTCGACGTCACCCTCGGGTGGGGGGATGCTGAGCGCGGCGCGCTCCTGGGTGAGCAGCTCGGTCAACTCGATCAACTGCGCCGGCGTGAGCTCGTTCGACAACTGCTCCTGGCTGGTGGTCTGGGGTGTGAGTCGGTCGGTGGTGGTCATCTGGATCTGCTCCTGTGCTGAACGGCTCCGGTGTGGATCCGGAGGCGGCGTGCGCAATGCGCGCACGGGTCGCCGTGCCCGCGGCCCGGTCGGGCCATCGGTCCTGCTGGCACCCGGGCGGACCATCTCGTGGGTCTCCGGGCGCTGCGTCGCATCGACGAGGTTGATCAACCGTAGTCCGCAGGACTCGCCGAGGCGGGTCGATTCCTGAGCGTCCGGTGAGACCGCTCCGGCGAGCGAGCTCGATCCAGCCGTCGGTCTCGATCCGAACCGCTCCCCGGGCGCTCCCGTGGTCGTCCTGCAGCCCGACCTGCGAGATCGCCGGCACCGGCGACGGGTCCCACGTGCCGGCTAGCCGGTCCCAGACGGTGAGGACCGGACCCAGGTTCGAGCCGCCCCCGTCGACGGTGTGGTGACGTCGATGCGTGGCCGGCGTCATCACCACCGCGGTCACCCAGCGGGGCAGGGTGATCGGCAGTGAGGTGTGCACGAGCGCCTGCCACAGCTTCGACACCGCCGCGCAGCCCATCACCGTGGGCAGCTCCACGCCGAGCAACGCGACGGGTGTGAACGCGACGGCCGCATGCAGCGGGAACCAGGTCTGTCGCCACGCGAGGGTCAGGTCGTAGTGCGTGCCGCTGTGGTGCACCCGGTGCGCCGCCCAGCCGACGGCCGTGCCGTGTCCGAGGCGGTGGTACCAGAAACCCGCGGCGTCCCACGCCACGAACGCGGCGACCGCTCCGAGCATCGGATGGTCGACCCAGACGCTCCGTAGCGCTGTCGGCGCCAGCGATCCGATCGCCGGCCAGGTCCGGGCGTCGACCCGGGCCAGCAGCATCGCCGCGGGCAGCGAGCCCAGCGCCATGAGGGCGACCGTCGGCAACGGGCCCACGTCGCGACGGTCGAGCCCGAACCGGAGCCAGGCGACCTCGCCGAGGACCGCGGCGATCACCCCGGCGGTCGACACCCCGACGAGCACCTCGGCCGCCGTCATGACGGGGCGGTCATGCCCGGCGGGTCACGGCGCCGAGCCGGGGCATCGCGGCGGTCAGCGCAGTGAGGGCCGCGACGATCGCGCAGAAGGTGAGCGGTGCGCCGGCCACCACTGCGAGCAGCAGCGCGGCGGCCTCGAAGCCCAGGCACGTGCGCCACGCGGTCATGGCCTTGGTCCGGCCGGGGTCGCGCCCGACGCGGAACCCGGCGCACAGGCCGGTGACGACCACGGCGAGCGCGGCGGCACAGACCAGGAGGAACACGACGAACACGGCGACGACCAGTCCGGGGTCGAAGGTGACGGCTTCGGCGAGGAGCATGCATGAAGGGTCCACGTGTCGACGGTCGAGGACCATCGGGAGTGGCCCCTGTTCCTGTCTGGGGGCGCCCTGGGCGGGTGGGCGTCGGTCTCGCCGGGAGGTGGCGCCGACGGATCTGACGTATCGTCAGGTCCTGTGCGGCCGCCGGGGTGACGGTGTCGCACACCAGGGGAGCAGCGCAGCGCTGCACATCGACCAGGAGGACCTCCAGCCATGTCGTCGACCACGTCGTTCGATCCCGCCGCCGTCGCGGCCTACCAGTTCGGCGGACAGGACATCCCCTGGTTGGTCGACCACTGGGCCGAGCACCGAGCGGATCACACGTTCCTGATCTGGGAGCCCAAGGATGAGGCCGACCGCTCCTGGACCTACGCCGAGTTCGCCGAGGCGACCAAGCGCGTCGCTGCCGGGCTCGCCGGCCGTGGTGTCGGTGTGGGCGACATGGTGCTCATCCACGCCGAGAACTGCCCCGAGGCCGTGATCGCCTGGTACGCGTGCGCACGTGTCGGCGCCGTCGCGGTGACGACGAACACCCGCAGCGTCGCGGCCGAGGTGAACTACTTCATCACCCACACCAAGTGCGTCGGTGCGATCACCCAGCCGAAGTACGCGGCGCTGGTCGCCGAGGCCGGGCCGGATCTGGGCTGGATCGTCGTCACCGACGACAACTCCGGTGTGCCCGCGACCGACGAGGAGCTCGCCCACGGTCGCGACCCGTTCTCCTCGCTCGAGGGTGACGCCGCCGACGCACCGCAGCGTGCGGCCGATCCGCTGCTGCCCGCCGGCATCCTCTTCACCTCGGGCACGACCTCGAAGCCGAAGGCCGTCGTGCACACCCACGCCAACGCGCTGTGGGCCGCCAAGGTGAACCCCACCAACATCGACTTCCTCGCCGAGGACGTCTACCTGGCGTCGCTGCCGTTCTTCCACGTCAACACCCAGAGCTGGGCGATCTGGTCGGTCCTCGGCGTGGGCGGCACCGTCGTGCTGCAGCCGAAGTTCTCGGCCAGCCGGTTCTGGCCGGTCATCGAGAAGTACTCGGTCACCCACATCTCGCTGCTGCCGTTCGTCATCCAGACGGCGTTCGAGCAGGGCATCCCCGAGAGCCACACCGTCAAGGTCGGTGTGTTCGGCCTGATCATGCCGGTGCTCGACCAGATGATGAACATGCGGGTCATCGCCGCGTACGGCATGACCGAGCTCGTCACGCACTGCATCCACTCCAACCCGTTCGAGCAGTACCCCGACATGGCGATGGGCAAGGTCTCGCCCGGCTACGAGATGCTCATCGTGAAGGAGGACGGCTCCCTCGCCGAGGTCGGCGAGATGGGCGAGCTGTGGATCCGCGGCGTGCGCGGCGTCTCGGTGTGCCTCGAGTACTTCGGCAACGCCGAGGCGACCGACAAGTTCTTCACCGACGACGGCTGGGCTCGCACCGGCGACATCGTGCGCCTGCTCGAGAACGGCAACATCCAGTACTGCGATCGTGACAAGGACGCACTGAAGGTCGGCGGCGAGAACGTCTCGGCCCGTGAGGTCGAGGACGCGATCCGTGCGGCGGGTGTGCCGCTGGCCGACATCGCGGTGGTCGCAAAGTCCCACGAGCGCCTCGACATGGTGCCCGTGGCGTTCGCGATCAAGGGCGATCCGAACCTCGACGAAGAGGCGACCGCGGCGACGATCATCGAGCACTGCAAGGCGAACCTGGCCGACTTCAAGGTGCCCCGCGCCGTGTACTTCGTCGACGAGTTCCCGACCGCCGAGCTCGGCAAGATCTCGAAGAAGGACCTGCGCGAGCTGGCGGACACCCACCCCGCCGTCTGACGACACGGTCCCACCGTTCCCGTCATCTGCCTCCGATTCGGTGCCATGGCACCGAATCGGAGGCAGATTTCGTTTGACAACGACACCCGTTTGTATTCATTGTGCTGATGTGATCAGTACAATGCGCGCCTGGTGGTCGTGGTACCCGCTGCGGGTCGCCGCGATGGTCGACGTCGTCGTGTTCGCGCTCTGGTGCCTCGTCGTCGGCATGGTGCCGGTCGAGGAGAACCTGGCGGTGATCGCCCTGGCCTTGGTCGTCGCGGGCTCGACGGTCGCGGCGCTGAGCTGCTCGCGCTCGTCGGCGAGGGCTTGGGCCCTGGCCGCAGGTGTCCGCTTCTCGCCGACCATCGAGGTCGAGCTGCACCGCTACCTGTGCCGCATGCGGGTGGCGCGGACCGTCGGAGTCACCGGCGCCATGGCGACGAGCCTCATGGTCGGTGCGCACTACAACGCCGACCCGGAGGCGTTCCCGTCGTTCCTCGACGGTTGGAACGATGTGCTGGGCGGCTATTGGCTGCCGGCGTTGGGTTACGTCATCGGCTCCGTGCTGGTCGAGGTGACCAAGCGGGACTCGGTGACGGGCAGCCCCCACGCGGCGGTGCTCAGCCGTCGCCGTCTCGAGGACTTCCTCGACCCCCGGGTCCGTGACCTACTCGGGTTCTCTGTGGTCGTGTTCGCGCTGGCGATCGCAGTCGCAGCGCTCGCTCCCAGATCGGGTGAGCCGACCGGGGCGGCGGCCCCGCTGGTCACCGTCATCCTGCCGGCAGCCGTCGCGGCGCTGGCAGCGACGGCCGCGCTGTGGGTGTGCCGGCGGCGCGAGCAGGCTGCGGACGAAGCAGGCCTGGCGTTCGAGGAACTCACACGCGCGGCGACGGCGAACGCGCTGGCGGGAGTGACCATCGCGATGCTCGCCGAGGCAGCCGCTCGGGTGGTCTGGTATCCGGCCACGTCCGGCCCGGTCTCTGGTTGGCTCGTCGCCCCGTTCGGCCTCTTCGCCGTCGTCGGGCTCGTGGTGTGGATCGGCTGTGGTTCGAAGTTGGCGATCCGGAACCGTCGCATCGGCAAGCTGCGCGCCGCGGCTGGCATCGCGTCGGCGTGAGCGGCAGGCTCAGCAACAGATGATCGTTGCCCTCGATCCCGACTCTCCGACTCCTCCCGCCGAGCAGCTCGTCGCGCAGATCGCCGCGTCGATCGAGGCGGGCGAGCTCGAGGTGGGGGAGCGGCTGCCGACCATCCGTGGGCTCGCTGCCGACCTCGGACTCGCGCCGGGCACGGTCGCCAAGGCGTACGGCGAGCTCGAGCGCGACGGCTGGATCCGCACGCAGGGGCGACGGGGCACCACCGTCGCGGACCGCGCGGCCACGCCGGATGACCGGCGCCTCGCCGCGGCGGCCGACAAGCTCGCGGGCCTGGCGACCTCAGCCGGGCTCGGGGTCACCGACGCCCATCGTGCGCTCGACCTGGCGATCGCCCGGTTGGGGCGCCGGTCCGGCGGGACCTGAAACGGGAGACCGGCCCAACTCGCCGAATCACTTGCGATCGATGGTGGATCTCATGGCATGGGTTCTACCAACTCGCCCTCCCGCCGACGGAGGGTCAGTCGTCGACGACGCCGGTGAGCTCGACGCCTCGGTGGACCGCGAGCCGTTCGGACTGCTCGCCGATCGCGGCGCGGTCGGCCTTCGTCAGCCGCTGCCACGGGTCGAGGCGGATCGTCAGTCGGCCTGACGCCGTCTTCGGGCGCCATGTGGCGATGATCTCGCCGTCGGCGACGATCGCTCCCGGACGACCGATCACCCTCCAGAGGTCCTTGCGCCGTGCCGGGTCTGGCACGAGCAGCTCACGGTGCCGCAGCTGCAGGAAGGGGTCGTAGGGCCCGAGCACGCGGACGGTGCGCTCCGTCGGGCCGTCCCGGAGATCACCGACGGAGAACAGCGTGGGCGACGACCCGACGTCGGAGATCTCGGCCACGACGGCGTCCTCGGGCCAGTCGTCCTTCACCGACTTCTGGAGCGAGTCGACGAACACGGCGGTGTCGGCAGGGCGTTCGGGGCCGTTGAAGCGGAGGCTGTTGCGGACGACGTCGAAGCGGGCGTCCGCCTCCGCACCCGAGTGCGAGTACCGGGCGGGCCTCGCCCGCGGGAAGCGGCGCAGCACCGGTGGCGACGTGTCGGGCGCCAGCTCGAGCCCGGCTTGGAGCACTGAGTACCGGAACGACTGCTCGTAGATGTGCACGGCTTTGCACGGCACGCAGTTGCGGACGAACGGGCCTCCCAGGCGGGCGCTGATCTCGGTCGAGACCTCACCCTTGGTCATCGGGGTCCGCACGATGTCGCGCAGCTCGTCGGTGATCCGCTCCAGTCCGTCGAGGACGGGGAGACCGGCCTTCTTCAACGCGGACGCCGCATCGAAGATCCGCTTCGACGCGTCGGCCTCGGAGAACGGCGACGTCGCCACGGTCACCGCTGCCCGGTCGCTGCGCCGATACGCGTGCGGTGCCCCGCGCAGGGTCCAGGCCAGGAAGCAGTCGTGCTCGAACTGCTCGGGTGACAGCTCGAGTCCTCGGGCGACCATCGCCCACCGGGCTCCGTCGGGTCCGGTCTCCTGCACGCCGGCGTCGAGCAGCGCGAGGTCGTCGACACCCGACAGCTCGCCGGGGCCCCGGTGCAGGTCGTGCACCACGAACCGATGGCGGAGCCAGTCAGTGCGGGAGGCGCGGACCATGAGCGGGGTGTGTCAGTCGCCGGTGGAACCGGCGGCGGGATCGGGCAGCGAGAAGCGCTGGAAGAACTCCCAGATCAGCTCGGTCGCGTCGATGTCGAAGGTGGTCGGACCGACGATGCTCTCGATGGCGCCCGAGAAGTCGCTCGAGGGCCAGGAGTGGCCGCCGCCCTTGACGATGTAGAACTCGACCGCGGCGTCGGTGGGGCAGTCGTAGGTGCGGTGCACCACGGCGTCGCTCACGTCGGTGTCGGAGAACTCGCCGTCGCACCCGTTGAGCTCGGCCCACTCGGCGACCGTCGCGGGGTAGCCGGGACCGTCGAGGTCCGCCCCGGCGTCGGGGGGTGCGGAGGTCGCCGTGGGCGGCTCGCCGTCGGTGACCAGTCCGCCGATGTCGCCGTAGCCGCCGTTGAACAGCAGGATCGGGTCCTCGGTGCCGTGGCTGCTCAACATCGGGACCGGCCGGGAGAGCTCGCAGCCGTCGGGGATGGTGATGCCGTCGATCGGAGCGATGGCCGCGAAGGTGTCGGTGCGCTCGCAGCCCAGGAAGGTGCTCATGATCGCCCCGTAGGACAGGCCGGTCGCGTAGACGCGGGACTCGTCGATGCAGCGCTGCTCACCGAGCTGCTCGATCATCGTGTCGAGGAGCTCGACGTCCGCGTTCGGTGACGAGGCCGGATCCGCGTCCCAGCGCACCGGGTCGCCGCTGCCGTGGGGGAAGGCGACCACGAAGCCCTCGCGCTGTGCCAGCGCACCGAACTGGGTCATGATCGAGTGGATCTCGGCGCCCTCCATGAGCCCGTGCAGATCGACGACGAGGGGCAGGGGGTCGGTGGTCGGCGGCGGTGTGGTGAGCAGGTACCAGCGCTCCTGGCCGGCGACGGTCAGGTCGACGCGCATCGAGGTGACCTCGTCGGTCACCGGAGCGGCGCAACCCGGCGACGGGCGCGGCGCTGCGTCCGCCGACGACGGCGCCGCAGTGGTCGTGGTCGCCTCCCGGACCTCGGGCGTGTCGCTCTCGGCGGACTCCCCGTCGGTGCTGCACGACCCGACCACCAGCCCGACGATGACGAGAGCGGTGAGCACGGCGGAGCTTCGCAGGTGTCGGCGCATCGGGTCCCGTGTCTAGTCGTTCCGGGCGAGGGCCGACCGCAGCGATGCAGTGACGGTTGTCGGGCCGGCGAGGGTGTACCAGCGCAGACCGAGCTCGGACGCCAGCGCCTCGGCATCGGCGTGGTCCTCCTCGGGTGCGAGCACGACCAGCTCGTCGAGCGAGGCGGCATCGGCCAGCGGGCTGCCGCCGGCCGTCGGTCGGCAGTCCGACACCAGCAGCGTCAGCCGTCGTGACGCCCGCGACCGTGACAGCTGCTCGCGGGCGACCCGGAGCGCGAGCGCCACGTCGGTGACGCCGATGCCGCGCAGGCGGAACAGGTCGCCGACGACGTCCTCGGGCGAGCGGGGCTCCGCCTGGGACTTCACCACGACGGCATCTTCCGCGAAGGCGACGACCGAGCAGTCGAGCGGGGCGCGCAGCACCACCGCCGCGGCCGCGATCGCCGCGGTCGCGAGGCGCTCGCCGTGCATCGAACCGGAGCGGTCGACGAGCAGGCAGACGGCGGTCTCGGCACGGTTCCAGGTCTGCACGACGAGCTCGTCGGCATCGGGTGCGACACCCGCGCGGCGTGCCCGATGGATCGCGTCGAGCGACGCGTCCAGATCGAGGTCGCCCTCGGCGGAGCGCAGCGGACGGCGCACCAGCCGGTCGACGCCGCTCCGGGACGCCGCCGCGTCGCTCGCCGCTTCGACCACGACCCGCCCGGCGAGTCGCCCGGCGAGCTCGCGCATCCGCCGATCGGTCGCGGTGTTCATGTCGGCGAGCAGCGCGAGCGCTGCGTCGGGCTCGGTGTCGTAGAGCTGGTCGAAGGCGGCCTCGTCGACGACACCGACCTCGGGCGACACGTCCGCGAACCGCTCGTCGCGGGACAGCTCACGTCGTGACACGGTGCGCCGGGCGGCATCGGCGACGGCGGTACGTGCCGCCTCGCCCTCCTTCACGTCGTCGTCGGGACCGCGTCCCCCACCCGGTGGTGGGGTCAGGCTTTTCCCGACGACGGTGCACCCTCGGACGACGCGTCAGCGCCGTCGGGGTCGTCCGGCGACGAGAAGTGACGTGCCCAGAGCTCGGAGACGATGTCCTCGGGTGACCGGGCACCGCCGTCGCGCAGGCGGATGCGCCCCGACAGCGCGAGCTGCGCGGCGTCGAGGGTGACCGTCGCGTCGAGCACGTCGGTGCCCCGCAGGTCGGCGAGCTCGCTGGCGACCATGACGAAGTCGATCGCCCCGCGCACCGACGAACCGGTCCGCAGGTCGTGGTGCTCCCGGCTGTCGCGCACCATCGACACCGCGGCGCACACCGCTCGAGGGCCGAGCCGTGCGGCGCCCTCGGGTGCTGCACGCTCGACGATGCGGACCTCGTCGTCGAGGTCCTGGTAGCCGAGCGCCACCCGGCAGCACCGGTCGTAGACCGCCGACGCGATGCGTGCCGTGCCGACCGCGTCGAACGGGTTCATCGCCGCGACCAGCCGGAAGCCGTCGGCCGCAGCGACGCGCCCCAGACGGGGTACGTGCACCTCGCCCTCGCTCATCACCGTGATGAGCACGTTGAGGGTCTCTTCCGGGATGCGGTTGATCTCCTCGATGTAGAGCAGCGACCCGGCGCGCAGCGCGGCGACGAGCGGCCCGTCGAGGAACGCGTCGGGGACGTAGCCGTCGTTGAGCACCGACGCCGGGTCGAAGGTGCCGACGAGCCGTGCCGGGGTCAGCTCCGCGTTGCCCTCGACGAACTCGAAGCCCGACCGGAGCTGCTCGGCGATCGCCCGCAGTACGGTCGACTTGCCGGTGCCCGGCGGTCCCTCGAGCAGCAGGTGCCGCCCGGCAGCGAGCGCCGCGACGATCGCCTCCGAGGCGCGCCGCCGCCCCACGACCGAGGTCGTGAGGCGGTCGAGCAGGTCGGCTCCGTTGGTCACCGACGACGGAGTGCCGGAGCCCGGCGAGCGGTCATCCGAACTCGATGACACCGCGGATGTTCTTGCCGTCGTTCATGTCCTTGTAGCCGTCGTTGACGGCCTCGAGCGGGTAGCGCTTGGTGATGAGCTCGTCGAGCTTGAGCTCGCCCTCCCGGTACATCGACAGGAGCTGGGGGATCATCGCCCGGGGGTTCGTGGACCCGAAGACGGTGCCCTTCACCTCCTTGTTCATCATCGACAGCATGAACAGGTTCATCTGGGCGTCGGTCTCGAGCATCGGGGCGAGGCCCGTGACGACCAGGGTGCCGCCCTTGGAGGTCAGGTTGAGCGCAGGGTCGAGCATGTCGCCGTGCACGACACCGGCGCACAGCACGACGCGGTCGCACATGTCGCCCCAGGTCAGGTCGGGCACCGCGAGCATCGCCTCTTCGACCGACGCGTACGTGTGGGTCGCGCCGAACTGCATGGCCTGCTCACGCTTGAACTCGAGCGGGTCGATCGCGATGACGCGCTTCGCGCCGGCGGCCTTGGCGCCCTGCACGGCGTTGATGCCGATACCGCCGATGCCGATGACCGCGACGTTGTCGCCGGGCTTGGTACCGGCCCGCTCGGTCGCGGAGCCGAAGCCGGTCGCGACGCCGCACGACACGAGCGCCACCACGTCGAGGGGCAGGTCCTTCTCGACCTTGACCACCGAGTTCTCGCTGGCGAGCACGTACTCCGAGAAGGTGCCGAGCTGGGCGTAGCGGCCGATGGGCTGGTCACCGATGTGGTGCGCCTCGCGGCCGTCGCTCATCATGCCGATGTCGAAGAGCTTGGCGCCCTCGTTGCAGAGGTACTGTCGGCCCGTCGAGCACCACTTGCAGCGTCCGCAGCTCGGGATGAACGACATCGAGACGTGGTCGCCCGGCTGGACCGAGGTGACACCCGGGCCGACGGCCTCGACGACACCGGAGCCCTCGTGGCCGCCGATCACCGGCAGGCCGAGCGGCAGGTCGCCGGTGACGGCGTGCTCGTCGGAGTGGCACATCCCCGCGTAGGCCATCTTGACGAGGACGTCCCCCGCCTTCGGATCGTCGAGGGTGATCTCCTCGATCTTCCACTCTTCTCCGACCCCCCAGAGAACTGCGGCGCGTGTTGTCGTTGGCATGGGACCCCCTGTCGTCCGGACATCCCCGGATCGAGCCCGGGGTGCCTCAGTCGGGTTCTACACGATGCCGCCGGTGACTGTCGGTCAGCCTGTCCGCGTCGGTCCGGCTGGCCGCGTCGGGTCCGGAGCCCGGACGCGACTCGGGGGCGTTCCGTGTGGAACGCCCCCGAATGCTCGCCGGGTTCCGGATCAGCCGGTGAACTCCAGGCTGGCCGCGGGCCGTGACGCCGCGGCGGGTGCTGTCGCCGGTGCGGGGGCAGCGGTCGTCGGCGGAGCGGTGGTCGTGGTGGTTGGCGCGGCCGCACAGTCGACGGTCACCTCGGTGGTGAGCACGTCGACGGGGTCTTCGTCGACCTCGAGGCCGTCGACGCCGACCTCGTAGGTGCCGTTCTCGAGGCCGGCCATCCCCACGACACCGGGGTCGACCTCTTCGGCCACGAGCTCGTCGTCGATGAAGACGTCGAACACGAACGACTCGGTGGGGTCGGTGATCGTGACCTCGATGCCGCCGACGCCGTCGACGCAGGTCGCGACGGCGGTCGCCGACGGGCCGGTCTGCGCGCCGGCCGGAGCGACGAGCAGACCGCCGACGAGCGCGCCCGCCGCGACGGCTGCGACGGCGAGTCGGCGGGACGTGCTGGCGCGGGTGGACCCCGGGGATGTCGTAGGCATGTGAACTTCCTCTCTCACAGTGATGCGCCGGACAACGTAGTTGGTTCCGTGTCGCCGCCCTGACACCGTCGTCGACGTCTCCCGGCGCCGGTTCGTTCGCCGTGCGTCGGCGGGTACGCTTCGGGAACAGCTGCCGAGCAAGGGGTTCCTGATGTCGACCGACGTGATCACCGAGACCATCGCCGACGAAGAGGCCGTCGAGACCGACGCCACCTCGCAGAGCGCCGCGCTCGTCGAAGAGGAGCTCCTCGTCGAAGAGGTCTCCATCGACGGCATGTGCGGTGTGTACTGAGCGTCGCTGAGCCGACCGTGACCGCGCCGGACGCCTCGCTGCTCGAGCGGCGCCTCCGGCTGCATCCCAGCGTGTCGTTGCGCCCCGAGCGCTTCGGTGCGCTCGCCTACAGCTTCGACACCCGGAAGCTGTCGTTCATCAAGCACCCCGACCTGCTGCGCGTCGTCGAGTCCCTCGACGGCGAGCAGACCGTCGGCGAGGCACTGCGATCCGCGCAGGTCGACGAGCGTCGCTGGCCGTCGTTCGTCACGGCGCTGTCGACCCTGGAGGGATCCGAGATGCTCGAGCTCATGGAGCCCCGTGATGACTGACGTCCTGCTGCCCGACCCGACGCGGCGCCCGACCGCCGCCGCTCCCTCGGTCACCGAGCAGCCCCCGGCCGCGACCCGCACGCTGGTCGAGGAGTTCAAGGAGGGGCTCGACGCCCCGATCTGCCTGACGTGGGAGCTGACCTACGCCTGCAACTTGTCGTGCGTGCACTGCCTGTCGTCGTCGGGTCGACGTGACCCGCGTGAGCTGACCACCGAGGAGTGCTTCGCCGTCATCGACGAGCTGCAGCGGCTCAAGGTCTTCTACGTGAACATCGGCGGCGGTGAGCCGATGATGCGCCCCGACTTCTTCGAGATCCTCGAGTACGCCGCCGCGCACGACGTCGGCGTGAAGTTCTCGACCAACGGGACCTACATCGACCGTGCGGCCGCGGCGCG
This sequence comes from Actinomycetes bacterium, assembly GCA_023389745.1. Lineage (GTDB taxonomy): Bacteria > Actinomycetota > Acidimicrobiia > Acidimicrobiales > Microtrichaceae > JAFAFN01. Next base: position 4,279 of record JAEWED010000081.1, on the reverse strand, counting down.
GCTCGCCGCGATGGACTACCTCGACATCCAGATCTCGATCGACGGCGCGGACGCGGATGTCAACGACCTGGTGCGCGGCGACGGCTCGTTCGCCGCCGCCCGCCAGGCGATGGACCACCTCCGCGACGCCGGCTTCGGTGCGTTCAAGATCAGCATCGTCGCGACCCGCCACAACGTCGGACAGCTCGACGAGTTCAAGGCGATCGCCGACTCCTACGGCGCCCAGCTGCGCGTCACCCGACTGCGTCCCTCCGGCCGCGGCGTCGACTCGTGGGACGAGCTGCACCCCACCCAGGCCGACCAGCGGGCGCTGTACCAGTGGCTGCTCGGCCGGCCCGACGTGCTGACCGGCGACTCGTTCTTCCACCTGTCCGCGCTCGGCGACGCGCTGCCAGGGCTCAACCTGTGCGGCGCCGGCCGCGTCGTCTGCCTGATCGACCCGGTGGGCGACGTGTACGCCTGTCCGTTCGTGATCCACGACCAGTTCCTCGCCGGCAACATCCGCGACGAGGGCGGCTTCACCAAGGTGTGGCGCGAGTCGGACCTGTTCACCTCGCTGCGCGAGCCCGACAACCCGGGGGCGTGCACCAGCTGCGGCAGCTACGACGCGTGCCAGGGCGGCTGCATGGCGTCGAAGTTCTTCGTGGGCCTCGAGCTGACCGACCCGGACCCGGAGTGCGTGCTCGGCAACGCCGAACCGCTGCTCGCGGCGATCGCCGCCAACGGCGGTGGCGTGCCGTCCTCGACGGTCGACCACTCGCGCCCCGGCGTGCCGGTGCCGTCGCCGGTCACGTTGCGCCCGACGCGCCGCACCCGCTCCTGAACGTGGCGCTGTGAGGTCGGTGGATCGCGACAGCACCGAACCGCTCTGGGCGCAGGTGCTCGACGACCTGCGGGCCCGGCTCGTCGCCGGTGAGTTCGCGGAGCGGTTCCCGACCGACCTGGAGATCACGCGGGCCTACGACGTGAGCCGGCACACCGCTCGCGAGGCGGTTCGGCACCTCCACGACGAAGGACTGGTCGAGCGAACACGGGGGCGAGGCACCTTCGTCCGCACCACGACGATCGACCAGCCGCTGGGAGCGATCTACAGCCTGTTCCGGTCGATCGAGGACCAGGGGCACGAGCAGCGATCGCGGGTGCGCACCCTCGAGATCCGTCAGGATCCCGAAGCCGCGGCCATCCTCGGCGTCACGGCGGGTGACCCGCTGGTGTTCCTCGAGCGCGTCCGCCTGCTCGACGGCGAGCCGTTCGCCGTCGACTGCAGCTGGTTGCCGGCGAGCTTCGCCAGTCCGCTGCTCGAGGTCGACTTCGCCCGGACGTCGCTCTACGAGGAGCTCGCGACCCGATGCGCGGTCCGGCCCGACAACGGGTGGGAGCGGATCGCCCCGGAGCTGCCGACCGAGACGCAGCGGGGGTTGCTGCTGCTCGACGCCGCCGAGCCGGTGTTCGCCATCGAACGCCTCGCGCTCGACGGGGAGCGCCCGATCGAGTGGCGGCACAGCGTGGTGCGAGGTGACCGGTTCGCCTTCGTGGCGCGGTGGTCGGGCGGTGACGTCGCCACGGTGATGGAGACCCGCGACTGACGGGCGTACACGGTGAGCGGGGCGGACCTGCCGTGCTTTTGTCCGGACATTTGGGAATAATGTCCGGACAATGTGGTTCCAGTGGTCGTCACCCACCGCCACCCGGCCCGGAGGTCTCCCATGCGGATCGAGCAGTACTACCTGGAGTGCCTGTCGCAGGCCTCGTACCTGATCGCTGACGACGCCAGCGGCCTGGCCGCAGTGGTCGACCCGCGTCGAGACGTCGAGGAGTACCTCGCCGACGCCGCGGCGGGCGGGCTCCGGATCGAGTACGTGATCGAGACCCACTTCCACGCCGACTTCCTGTCGGGCCATCTGGAGCTGGCGGCCGCCACGGGTGCGCAGATCATCTTCGGCGACGCGGCCGCCCCGGGTTTCCCGGCACGCCTGGTCCACGACGGCGAACGGATCCGGATGGGCGAGACGGAGCTGGAGTTCCTCGCCACCCCGGGCCACACCCCCGAGTCGATCTCGGTCGTGGTCCGAGACCTCGCCGGTCGTGGTGACGGCGAGCGGCCCGACCCCGTCGCCGTCCTCACCGGCGACACGCTCTTCATCGGCGACGTCGGCCGCCCCGACCTGCTGGCGTCGGTCGGTGTGAGCGCCGACGAGCTCGGGGCAGCGCTGCACGATTCGCTGCACCGGAAGTTGCTGACGCTGCCGGACGACACGCTGGTGTACCCGGCCCACGGCGCCGGCTCGGCGTGTGGCAAGAACCTGTCCGCCGAGACGGTCTCGACCATCGGGCGGCAGCGGGTCGAGAACTACGCGCTGGCGCCGATGGCCGTCGAGGACTTCGTCGCGCTCGTCACCGCGGAGCAGCCCGCCGCGCCGGACTACTTCCTCTACGCCGCGACGACGAACCGCGACGGCCACGAGCTCCTCTCCGTCGCCGACGTCCCGGCCGTGGATCCCGCCGAGGCCCTCGAGCTCGCCGCCGACGGCGCGGTGCTGCTCGACGTCCGCAGCGCGAACGAGTTCGCCGCGGGTCACCTCGTCGGCTCGATCGACGTCGGACTCGACGGCCGGTTCGCGGAGTTCGTCGGCATGGTCGTCGGTCCCCTCGACGACGTGGTGGTCATCACCTCGGACGAGGCCCAGGCCGCCGAGGCGACCCTGCGCATGGCGCGCATCGGCTTCGACCGCGTGGTCGCGAAGGTCGTCGGCATCGAGGCCGCGCTCGCCGCCGATCCGTCGGCGTCGTCGGTGGCGTCCCGACTGACCGCAACGGCGCTGCGCGAACGGCGCGCGCTGGTCGACGGGCTCTGCGTCGTCGACGTCCGCAACGACGGCGAGCGTGCGATCGACTCGATCGAGGGCACCGTGCACATCCCACTCGCCGAGCTGCCCCGACGCGTCGGCGAGCTCGACCTGGACCGCCCGATCGTCGTGCACTGCGCCGGCGGCTACCGGTCCTCGATCGCAGCGAGCTGGCTGCGGGCCCACGGTGCTCGGGACGTGAGCGACCTGCTCGGCGGCATCGCCGCCTGGCGGTCGACCGAGCAGCTCGTGAGCTGACACCCGTCCCGTCGGCGGACCCCGCTCCGCTGGGTCGGTCGGCGGACCCCGCTCGACGGGGCCCCTGCTTCGACGCGCCCGCACACGAACCAATCCCACCCCGGCCAGGAGGTCGAACCACATGTCCACCGCAACCCACACCGACGCACCGATCGAGCTCGTGCCCGGCACCGTCGTCGACGTCGCCACGCTGAAGGAGCTGCTCGACCTCCGCGTCGACCTGCGGCTGCTCGACGTGCGCACACCGGCCGAGTTCGAATCCGCGCACGTCGCCGGCTCCTACAACGTCCCGCTCGACACCCTCGCCGAGCACAGCACCGAGCTGCACCGTCGCCTCGAGGTGCCCGTCGTCGTGATCTGCCGAACCGGCAACCGGGCCCAGCAGGCCGAAGCGCGACTGGCCGCCGCGGGGATGGCGAACCTGCACGTGCTCGACGGCGGGATCGCCGCCTGGGAGGCCGCGGGCCACGACGTCGTGCGCGGCCAGCAGCGGTGGTCGCTGGAGCGTCAGGTCCGACTCGTCGCCGGGTCGATCGTGCTCGCGGGGATCGTCGGCTCGTTGCGTTGGCCGAAGCTCCGGTTCGTCTCCGGTGCCGTCGGCGCCGGGCTCACCGTCGCCGCGCTCACCGACACCTGTGCGATGGGCGTGGCGTTGTCGAAGCTGCCCTACAACCGGTCGGCATCGTGCGACATCGACCAGGCGGTGGCAGCGCTGTGCGAGCGCTGATCGCCAGCCCGCTCGGCCTGCTCGTCGGGCTCAGCCTCGGAGCGCTGGGCGGCGGAGGCTCGATCCTCGCGGTGCCGGCCCTGGCACACGGCGTCGGCGAGTCGGCCCAGATGGCCACGACCACCAGCCTGCTCGTGGTCGGCGTCTCGTCGCTCATCGGTGCCGTGCCGCACTGGCGCAAGGGCAACGTCGACCTGAGGGCCGGTCTGCTGTTCGCACTCGCCGGCGTCGGCGGGAGCTACGTCGGGACCTGGCTGAACCGTGGGGTGGACGGCGACGTGCTGATGCTCGCCTTCGCCGGGTTCATGGTGCTCGCCGGCATCGCGATGTGGCGGGGCAACCGACCCGCCCGCCGCTCGGCGTCGGACGTGCGCGGCGCCCGCGTCGGGCGCGTCGGAGCCGACCCGGACGCGACGTCGCCGCTCGGTGTGTCGCCCGCCGATGACGC
>JAEWED010000080.1 GCA_023389745.1 Actinomycetes bacterium | reverse complement strand
CCCCCCCCCCCCCGGGGGCGACGGCACCTGCCGCTCGACCTCGTAGATCCATCAATCCCAGTTGATGTACTGTCGCGGTGGTGGAGGTTCGAGCCGCTCCCCTCTCGCCGACCGAGTTCCTGCAGCTCGTCGCGGAACCGGTGCGGTGGCAGCTGCTCCAGGAGCTCGCCCGCAGCGACCGCCGCGTGCACGAGCTCACTGCCATCTCGGGCAGACCGCAGAACCTCGTCTCGTACCACCTTCGTGAGCTGCGCGACGCGGGACTGGTGTCGGCGCGACGCAGCTCGGCCGACGGACGCGACTCCTACTACCGAGCCGAGCTCACCCAGTGCACCCGGATGCTCTCCGCCACCGGTGCCGCACTGCATCCCGGCGTGCGACTCGGCGTCGAGCCGGTGCAGCTCCCGGCGAGGTCGGCGCGCCGCAGGCTGCGGGTGCTGTTCCTCTGCACCGGCAACAGCGCCCGCTCCCAGATCGCGCAGGCGCTGCTCGAGCAGATGACCGACCATGGCGTCGACGTGCGCAGTGCCGGCAGCCACCCCAAGGTGCTGCACCCCAACGCGGTCCGGGTCATGGCCGACCGGGGCGTCGACATCTCCGAGCGGACCACGACGCCGCTGAGCCGGTTCACCCGGATGCGGTTCGACCACGTCATCACCCTGTGCGACAAGGTGCGAGAGGTGTGTCCGGAGTTTCCCGAGCACCCGTCGCAGGTCCACTGGAGCGTTGCCGACCCCGCCCTCGAGGGCGACACCGATGACGCCTCGCTGCCGGCGTTCGAACGCACCGCCCGGGAGCTCGAGGAGCGCATCGGGTTCTTCCTCGCCCGACTCGCTGAACCCGTCCAACGAAAGGAGCACGATCATGTCGGATGACACCGTCAACGTCCGGTACATGGTCGACGACGTCGATGCCGCCGTCGCCTTCTACACCGAGCACTTCGGATTCACCGAGCACCTGCACGCGCCGGCGTTCGCCGACCTGCGACTCGGCGCGCTGCGCCTGCTGATCAGCGGACCTCAGAGCTCCGCGGGGCGGCCGATGCCCGACGGCGCCCAACCGGGCCCCGGGGGCTGGAACCGCATCCACTTCGTCGTCGACGACCTCGCCGGCGAGATCGAACGCCTGCGCGACGCCGGGGTCCCGTTCCGCAACGACGTCGTGACCGGACCCGGCGGCTCGCAGATCCTCGTCGAGGACCCGTCGGGCAACCTGGTCGAGCTGTTCCAGCCAGCGGCCTGATCCCGTCGGACGAGGTGGCGACGCCGTGCAGCCGACGAGTCGTCTGAGCCGCCGGCTCGGCACGTTCGACGCCGTCGTCATCGGGCTCGGTTCGATGATCGGCGCCGGCGTGTTCGCGGCGATCGGTCCGGCAGCCCAGGCCGCCGGCGGAGGATTGCTGATCGGCCTCGCCGTGGCTGCGGCGGTGGCGTTCTGCAACGCGACGTCGTCGGCCCAGCTCGCCGCGAGGTACCCGGCATCGGGCGGCACCTACGTCTACGGACGCGAACGGCTCGGTCACCTGTGGGGATTCCTCGCCGGGTGGGGGTTCGTCATCGGCAAGACAGCGAGCTGCGCGGCGATGGCGCTGACGTTCGGCACCTACGCGGACCCCGAGCTCGCCCGGCCGCTCGGCGTCGCTGCGGTGGTCGCCCTGACCGCCGTGAACCTGCTCGGCGTGCAGAAGACCGCGTGGCTCACCCGAGCGATCGTCGCCCTCGTGCTGGCCGCACTTGCGGTCGTGGTGCTCGCGGCGGTCACCGCTGACGCGAGCACTGCGAACATCGGCCCGCTCACCGCCGGAGGCCCGGGTGGGATCCTCGAGTCCGCGGCGCTGCTGTTCTTCGCCTTCGCGGGCTACGCGCGCATCGCGACGCTCGGCGAGGAGGTCCTTGATCCCGCCCGCACGATCCCTCGGGCGATCCCCCTCGCGCTCGCGATCACGCTGGCGGTCTACACCACGGTCGCGGTCGCCGCGCTCGTCGCCGTGGGACCCGATCGGCTCGCAGCGGCCGCCGCGCCGCTGACCGCGGTGGTCGAGGCCGGCACCCTCGGCTGGGCGCTGCCGGTCGTTCGGGTCGGGGCAGCCATCGCGTCGCTCGGCGTGCTGCTCTCGCTGCTGGTCGGGGTCAGCCGGACCACGTTCGCGATGGCCGGTGACGGCGACCTGCCGCGCTGGCTCGACGCGGTGCACCCCTCGCGCCGGGTGCCGCACCGGGCCGAGCTCGCGGTCGCCGTCGTGGTGGTCGCCGTGGTCGTCACGGTCGACGTGCGAGGGGCGATCGGCTTCAGCGCCTTCGCGGTGCTCTTCTACTACGCGGTGGCCAACGCATCGGCGTGGACGCTCGGCGCCGAGGATCGACGCTGGCCCCGGGCGCTGACCGTCGCCGGGATCGCCGGCTGCGTGGGCCTCGGCGCCGCGCTGCCCGCCACCAGCGTCGTCTGGGGATCGGCGCTGCTGCTCACCGGCGCCGCCGTCTGGTTGGTCCGGCGCCGGAGAGGCCGCGACACGCCGTCCGACCAGCTCAGGGTGCCGAGGCGTCCGGGGTGAGGCGCACCCGGAGATGGCACGGCGCTCGCCTCGGGTCGTTGCGGTCGAGCTCGTCGACGGCGATGCCACCGAGGCGCTCGGCGGCTCCCACGGCGAGCCCGAGGTGCAGGTTGCACACGACGTCGGGGTCGGCGAGGGCGGTGGTCGCGAACGGGCAGCGGTGCAGCACGACGTCGATGGTGTCACCGCTGTCGCGGAGCTCGGGCTCGAATCCGTGGCGAGCCATGAAGTGCTCGAGCGCAGCGACGGGTGCCGTGCGGTCGTCGGCCGGCTCGACGGAGCGGAGGCCGGCTCGCCGTCCGATCTCGATGGGTGTCTCGCCGGTACGGATGACCTCGGACAGCAGCAGCGCCAAGCGTTCGTAGGGGCCGGTCACACCCCAGCGGCTGTCGGCTGCAGGATCGACGGAGTACACGAGTCGGGGGCGGCCCCGTCCGGACGGCGCAGCTCGATCCTCGTCGACCAGGTCGGCGGCGACCAGCTTGGCGAGGTGCTGTCGCACGGCGTTGTGGTTCACACCGAGGTGCTCGGTCAGCTCGGCCACGCCCACCGGCGCGTCGGCGTCGGCCACGTACCGGAAGATCGCGTGTCGGGTCGGGTCGCCGAGCGCCCGGGCCTGCTCGAAGTCGCCGGCCATCGCGTTCCTCCCCTCGCGCACTGCGCCACGTCGTCCGACCATCGCAACGTCCGTCACCCCTGAGATTCTCCCCCCAACCGCTGACGAGCGCAGCACACACCCCGGGCGCCGGGGCACGACACCCCGGATCCGGACTCCGGATCCGGACGTCGGCGACGGCGTGATGCCGGTCGCGAGCCGTCGAGTGGTGGCATCGTGGTCGTGGGGGATGGTCGTCCGCGACCACTGGAGGAGAGCTCACCGATGACGGCTGGGGAAGCGTCCCGTCAGGCCCTTCGCCGGCACCGCGTGCCGGCGTGGTGGACCGACGCCAAGCTCGGGCTCATGGTGCACTGGACCCCGGCGTCGGTCCCCGCCTTCGCGCCGACCGACGCGACCATCGGGGAGCTGCTCGCGTCGAGCGAGCCGGACGCGCTCAAGGACGTCCCGTACGTCGAGTGGTACGAGAACTCGCTGCGCTTCGACGACAGCCAGGTGTCGCGCCACCACCGCGAGACCTACGGGAGTCGCCCGTACTCGGAGTTCGCCCGCGACTTCGAGGCCGCGCTCGACCAGTGGGACCCGGCCGCCTTCGCGAGCGCGTTCGCCGCGAGCGGGGCGAAGTACGTCGTCGTCGTGGCCAAGCACTCCGACGGCTACTCGCTGTGGCCCACCGACGTGCCACACCCGTTCAGGTCGCAGTGGCACAGCGAACGCGACCTCGTCGGTGAGATGGCCGACGCGGTCCGATCGGTCGGTCTGCGGTTCGGGCTCTACTACTGCGGCGGCTTCGACTGGAGCTTCAGCGATCACCCGGTCGGGTCGATGGCCGACAGCATCCTCGCGGTGCCGCGTGGGCCGTACCCCGCGTATGCAGACGCCCAGGTGCGAGAGCTCATCGAGCGGTACCGGCCGTCGGTGCTGTGGAACGACGTGGCCTGGCCCGCCGGCGCGAAGCACCTGCGCCGGCTGATGGCCGACTACTACCGGGCCGTGCCCGACGGGGTGCTCAACGACCGGTGGATGTCGTGGAGCCCGCTGTTCGCAGCGGCGCGGTTCGGACCGGTCGCCCGCTGGATCAACCGGAGCTCGGCGAGCTCTGCGACGGCGACCGGCGGGCTCGTCGCACCCCGCCCGCCGCACTTCGACGTGCGGACTCCCGAGTACGCGAGCGTCGACGGCATCCGGACGACGCCGTTCGAGCTGGTGCGCGGCATGGACAAGAGCTTCGCCGTCAACGAGCGGTCACGACCGCAGGACTTCCTGACCAGGACCGAGCTGCTCGAGTCACTCGTCGACGCCGCCGCCAAGGGCGGGAACCTGCTGCTCAACGTCGGGCCTCGAGGGGTCGACGCCACCATCCCGGACGCCCAGCTCACCAGACTCGGGTGGCTCGGCGAGTTCATGGAGGTGAACGAGACCGCTCTGGTCGGCACCCGGCCGTGGGTCGTCGCCGGCTCGACCACCGTCGAGGGCGACTGGCTGCGCTACACCGCCCGGGCCAAGCAGGTCTTCGCGTTCGTCGACGCGGCGGAGGGCACGACGTCGATCACGCTCGCCGAGGTCGCCGCCGGCCCGACGACGACCGTCGAGACCCTCGACGGAGCACCGCTGCGCTGGCGCGACTCACCACGCGGGGTCACCGTGGACCTCGCTGCACCAGCCCTGCTGACGCAGAGCATGCCGACGGTGATCGTGCTCGGCGACGTCGAGGCCCGCGGCGGTGACCGCAGGGCCTGACGCCGCGAGTCAGGACGCTTGCGACGGGCGATGCGCTGGCGGGCGTCGTCGGGAGCGTGCCGCTCAGGTGACCTCGGGCCGGACGCGCTCGACCTCGTGGATGCGCTCGGCGAGTCGGGCGGCGAGCTGTCGGCGGAGTGGTCGGTGCTCGGGGTCGGCGATGAGGTTGTGGAGCTGGTGCGGGTCGACGCGGTTGTCGTACAGGTGGGTTCCGACGTAGCGGTCGGCGGCGGGGCGGAGGTGACCGGCGAGCGGGTTCCGTGCCGGTGCCGCGGCGGCGAAGGTGTGGGTCGGGGTGCGCAGGGCCCGTCCGATCTGGGATTCGCTGATCTGGATGAGCACGTCGACCGGCGCTCCGTCGTCGGTGTGGAGCGGACGGCCGTCGAGGCGGGGATCGTCGCCGCCGGCGGCGGTGACGATCGTGGGCAGGAGGTCCAGGTTGGTGGCCGGATCGTGGCGGTGCCGCCCGCCCCGGAAGCCGGGGCCGGCGATGACGAGTGGGATGCGGATCGACGCGTCGTGTGGGCTGCGCTTGTACTCGAGGTTGCGCGTGCGGAAGTGGCTGCCGTGATCGCTCGCGAAGACCACGAGCGTGTCGTCGAGCCGGCCGCGTCGGTCCAGCTCGTCGAGCAGTCGACCGAGGTTCGCGTCGATGCTGGCGCAGCAGGCGAGGTACTCGGCGTAGTTCCAACGCCAATCACCCCGCCACGGAGAGAGGTCCGGCGGGCGTTCGAAGTCGCGGAAGCGCGACGCCCAGCCGTCGGGCCCGATCGTGCGGAACCGGTTGTTCTGGTGGTGCGGCTCGAGGAACGACACGAACAACAAGAACGGCCGACCGGGGTCGAACCGGTCCAGGCGGTCGATCGCGAGGTCCGTCAGCGCATCGACGCGGTAGCCGGCGAGGTCGACCTTCGCACCGCGCTCGTCGTAGACGTGGCCGCTGGTCGCGCCGGAGGTGTGCTCGAGCGCGTCGGCTGCGACCCAGACGTCGCGGTAGCCGCCGCGGCGTTCCGGGGGCACCGGCTGGCGCTCGAACCGTGCGGTGTCCCGGCCGTCGGGGAGGTTGCGGCCGCGGTTCGAGGCCAGGTGCCACTTCCCGATGTAGCCGGTCTGATAGCCGAGCGAGCTCATGCGCCCGGCGAGCGTCCGGCTCTCGGGTGCGAGGGCGATGCCGTTGCGCCAGCACCCCGTCGTCGTCGGGTACAGGCCGGTCTGGATGGCCGCTCGAGCAGGCCCGCAGACGGGTTGCACGGTGAACGCCTCGTGGAAGGCGACCCCATCGGCGGCCAGCGCGTCGAGGCGTGGCGTCACGGGGAGCTGCTGCCCGAACACGCCGCACGAGTCGGGACGCTGTTGGTCCGAGAGCACCACGAGCACGTTCGGCTGGTCCACCGGATCACCCATCGTCGCCACGTGTGCGGAACCCGTCGAGGAACTGCTCGAAGGTCGCCGCCATGTCGGTGGACGGGTCGAAGAGCCACTGGACCTGCAACCCGTACATCAGGGCCTGGCACTGCCGCGCCGCTCGGTCCAGGTCGAGGTCCGGTCCGACCAGACCCTGTCCGACGGCCTGCTCCAGGCCCGAGCGCATGCGTGCGATGACGACCTGGGATCGCTGACGGAAGTACTCGTGGGCCGGATGGCTCTCGTCGGTGGCTTCCGCCGACACGACCACGAACATCTGCACCAGCTCACGGGACCGAGCGTTCTCGGCGATGACCGCCGTCATGCCGACGAGCGGGTCATGGGCGCTGTCCACCGCCGCGCGGGCGGTGGCCCCGGAGAGGAGGTCGCGACTCTCGAGGACCGCGGTCAGCAGACCTGCCTTCGTCGGGAAGTGGTGCAGGAGCCCCGCCTGGCTCAGGCCGACCTGGCGGGCGATCTCGCGCATCGACGCACCGTGGTAGCCGTGGCGGCCGAAGTAGTCGAGCGCGGTGCCGATGATGAGGTCCCGCTGCCTCGAGGACTTCGCATACGAGCCTCGGCGGCCCTCGGTCGGCGGCTCCCCCACTCCCGACACTGTACCGACGGCGACCACCACCACCGACGACCAAAACCAATCACGCGAATGGTTTCTGGCGCTAGCGTCGCCCCCATGGCTCACCCGCACGGAGTTCCGGTCCGCAACGCTCGCCGATCCACGGGCGGACTCCCGTCGAGTCGCCGAGCGATGCGCTGGTCTCGCCGGCTGACCGCGCCGCTGCTGATGTCCGCCGTCGTGATCGTCATGGCCGGCTGCAGCACCACCAGGAACGGACAGGCGGACGAGGACTCGAGCACGTCGACGACCGAACCGGATGCCTCGGACGTGCAGGCGGACACCGGCGCCGACGTGGTGCTGTCGACGAGCGGGGACGTCGTCGCCACCGTCGACGACCGGTTCCAGTCCTACAACGTCGAGATGGTCGAGGTGACCGGCGGCGAGTTCTGGAAGCCCTACGACGCCGGGACCGGCAAGGTGGTCCGCCCGCCGCTCGACCTCGCCGACGAGCGCATCCGCAACCTGGCCCGCGGCCTCGGGCCGGCGTACGTCCGGGTGAGCGGCTCGTGGGCGAACCACACCTACTTCGATCCCGACGGACAGGCGGGCGACACACCCCCCGAGGGCTTCGGCGGCGTCCTGACCGGAGAGCAGTGGAAGGGCGTCGGCGAGTTCGCCGACGCGATCGACGGGCAGATCCTCGTCTCGTTCGCCTCGACCGACGGGGTCCGCGACGACGCGGGCGTCTGGCAGCCCGACCAGGCCCGCGCACTGCTCGAGTACAGCGTCGAGCACGACATCCCGGTGGTCGCCGCCGAGTTCATCAACGAGCCGGGCCTTCCCATCAACGTCCCCGCCGGCTACGACGGCGCGGCCTACGGGCGCGACTTCCAGGCCTTCGTCGAGGTCGCGTCCGAGGTCATGCCAGACCTGTTGATCGTCGGGGCCGGGGCCACCGCCGACGACGCACCGCTGGTGATCTCACCGGTGATCACCGTGGACGAGCTCATGGAGGCCTCGGGATCGGCGCTCGACGTCTTCAGCTACCACTTCTACCCCAAGGTCTCGGAGCGCTGCGGCTCGACCGACACCGCCGAGAGCGTGTTGACCGAGGAGTACCTCGGGCGGGTCGGCAGGGCCCGCGACTTCTACGCCGGGGCACGCGATCGCTACACACCCGGCGCGCCGATGTGGGTCACCGAGACCGCACAGGCCGCCTGTGGCGGTGACCGCTGGGCAGCCTGGTTCCAGGACTCGATCCGCTACGTCGACACCCTCGGACGTCTGGCGCAGGGCGACGGCGACGTGGTCTTCCACAACACGCTCGCCGCGAGCGACTATGCGCTCATCGACGAGGACGGCCTCGTTCCCCGTCCCTCGTACTGGGCCGGGGTCCTCTGGGCAGGTCTCGTCGGCCCGCAGGTGCTCGCCGTCGAGACCAGCGCGGACCTCGCCGACCTCACCACCTACGCCTACTGCAGCCGAGCCGAGGGTGGCGGCACGACCTACGTCGTGGTGAACGCCTCGACGACCGAGGGTCGCACGGTCGCGACCGGCACCTCGCCGGTGATGACCTACCAGCTCACCGCCGACTCGCTCGACTCATCCACGGTGATGCTCAACGGCGAGGTCCTGGCCGCCGCCGACGACGGGACGCTGCCCGACCTGGACGGCGCCGAGGTCGACGGCGCCGTCACGATCCCGCCGGCGAGTGTGACCTTCATCGTCGATCCGACAGCGGTCCCGGCCTGCTCCTGACCCCCGCGTGGGTGACCGTCGCGTCACGTGCTGCGCCGTCTCGGCCTCTGCCGGCGACGTCGGCCGTCAGATCGCTCGGAGCGGGCGCTCCCAGCGACAGGCAGCGAGCGCCTCGTCGAGCACCCGTTCGAGGTCGCGGTCCGTGTCGACGACGTGCGCCTCGGGCCACGGCTCGAAGCGCTGAGCGATCTCGGCGGCGATCTCGGGCGTCGCCTCGGACGGGTCGCGGCCCTCTGCACGCCGGCGGCTGATGCGCGACCGGCACACCTCGAGCGGCGCCGTGCACCGCACCTCGACCAGGTCGGCGGCCGCCTTGTCCGCGGCGCGCCGGGCGAGCGCTCGATGTGCGGCGTCGGACCACGTGGCGTCGAGGATGACGTGCGCGCCGAGTGCCAGCTGCTGTTCTGCCTCGTCGAGCATCCTGCGGTAGGTGTCCTCGATCGCGCTGGGGCTGTACCGGTCGGCGCGCACCGGGCCCTGACGACGGACCGCGTCGGTGCGCAGCACGACGCTGCCGGTCGCGTCGCCCAGCGCAGCGGCGACGGTCGACTTCCCGGTTCCCGGCGCACCGCCGACGAGCACGAGTCGGATCCGGCCCGCCTCGAGGTGGCTCGCGCACTGTCGTTGGAGCGCGGCGGCGTCGAGGGACCGACGCCCGGTCTGCTCGTCGCGGAGCACGGCGACCTTCGCCCGCACGAACGCCCGGTACGCCAGGTAGTGGTGCGCGAGCGACGGGGGCCAGCTCCGGCCGGAGCGCTCGCGGTAGTCGGCCAGGAAGCCGCTGGCGAGGTCGGGATGCCCCAGCCGTTCCAGGTCCATCGCCAGGAATCCCACGTCGAGGAGCACGTCGCCCCAACGGAGCTCGTCGTCGAACTCCAGGCAGTCGAGGATGCGAGGGCCGTCGTCGAGGACGAAGACGTCCTCGGCCTGCAGGTCGCCGTGGCCGTCTCGCACCTGACCGGTCGCGATGCGGTGGTCGAACAGCGCCGCGCGGCCGTCGAGGTAGCGGAGGGCGAGCGACTCGACCCGTCGCTGCAACGCGGGGTCGAGGTCGTTCGACGGATGCGCCGCGAGCGTCTCGAACCCATCGGTCCACAGCGTGCGCACCGACGCGGCGGTCGCCACCGAGGTCCGTTCGGGCAGCGACGGCGCCGAATGGAGCGTCGCGAGTTGCCGTGCGACGTCGTGGAGGGCCGACGTCACCGACTCACCTCGTTCGAGACATGCCCGCAACCGACGTCCGTCGGGCAGCCGACGCATCACCACCATGGGCTCGCCGGGGGCGCCGTCGGGGTCGAGGAGCACTGCGACACCCAGGTAGACGTCCGGTGCGAGCCGGCGGTTGAGCGCCACCTCGCGCTCGCAGGCGACGCGGCGAGCCTCGACCGTCGAGAAGTCGAGGAAACCGAGGTCGACCGGCTTCTTGACCTTGTAGGCCCGGTCGCCGAAGAAGAACACGACGGCCGAGTGCGTCTCGGCGACCGCTGCCGCGCCGGCCACGCCCGCATCCTCGCCCGCGTCCCCGGCGGACCGTCGCTCTGCAGGGCTCATGTCCTGCGGATCGCTCCGCTCGGGTGGATCACGATTCGCCTCATGTCGTCAGCGAGGACTTGCCGCCACACGCTACCGCGACACGATCCGGGACCGCGGGGGCAGGAAGGATGTCGGGGTCCGCAGTCGTGGTGAGGCGGGGCGATCGGTTCAGCCCATCACGATGACCGCGGCCCCGTCGCCGCGGTCGTGTGCGAGATCGGCGAGCGCGAGGTCGGTGTGCTCGAAGGGATAGGAGGTGGTCGTCACCTGCAGCCCG
>JAEWED010000071.1 GCA_023389745.1 Actinomycetes bacterium | reverse complement strand
GGCAGCGAGAAGAACCCGATGCTGCAGCGCATCTACGCCGCGGCGTTCGCCAACAAGAAGGACCTGGCCGCGCATCTGCACCGCCAGGAAGAGGCCGCCAAGCGCGACCACCGCAAGCTGGGCGTCGAGCTCGACCTGTTCTCGTTCCCGGAGGAGATCGGTTCGGGCCTGGCCGTCTTCCATCCGAAGGGCGGCATCATCCGTCGCCTCATGGAGGACTACTCGCGTCAGCGCCACGAAGAGGCCGACTACGAGTTCGTGTACTCGCCGCACATCACGAAGAAGAACCTCTTCGAGATCAGCGGTCACCTCGAGTGGTTCGCTGACGGCATGTTCCCTCCGATGGAGCTCGATCACGCCCACGACCACGAGCACGAGCCCACCACGCCGGCCGAGGGGCAGTCCGAGGTCGACGCCGCGGTGATCGGCACCGAGCCCGCTGCGGGCACCGGCACGCAGTACTACCTCAAGCCGATGAACTGCCCGTTCCACATCCTGATCTTCAAGAGCCGGCAGCGCTCGTACCGCGAGCTGCCGTTGCGGATGTTCGAGTTCGGCACCGTCTACCGCTACGAGAAGTCCGGCGTGGTGCACGGCCTCACCCGGGTCCGCGGCATGACCCAGGACGACGCCCACATCTTCACCACCAAGGAGCAGATGGGCGAGGAGCTGCGCTCGATCCTGAACTTCGTGCTCGACCTGCTGCGCGACTACGGGCTCGACGACTTCTACCTGGAGCTGTCGACCAAGCCCGAGGGCAAGGCCGTCGGCACCGACGACGAGTGGAACGAGGCGACCGACGCGCTCAGCGCCGTCGCCGAGGCCATGGACATCGAGCTGGTGCTCGACCCGGGCGGCGGCGCCTTCTACGGGCCGAAGATCTCGGTCCAGGCCCGCGACGCGATCGGTCGCACCTGGCAGATGTCGACCATCCAGGTCGACTTCCAGCTGCCCCAGCGATTCGAGATGTCCTACATCGGCAGCGACGGCGAGCGTCACCGCCCGATCATGATCCACCGTGCGCTGTTCGGTTCCGTCGAGCGGTTCTTCGCCGTGCTGCTGGAGCACTACGCCGGAGCGTTCCCCGCCTGGCTCGCGCCAGAGCAGGTGCGCATCCTGCCCGTGTCGGAGTCACATGCCGACTACGCCCACGACGTCGCCGCCGGGCTGCGGCGGCAGGGCTTCCGCGTCGAGGTCGGCACCGCGGACGAGACGCTCGGCAACCGGATCCGCCGCGCCAAGGGCGAGAAGCTGCCCTACGTGCTCGTGGTCGGCGACGACGACGTCGCGAACCGCACCGTCGGGGTCAACCCGCGCGGCAACGAGGTCGAACGCGACGTGCCCGTCGACGTGTTCACCGAGCGCCTCGCCGACGACGTCGCGTCGAAGAAGTAGCGCCGTGCCGCTCGATCAGCTGTGGGCGACGTGGCGGTCGAGCTACGTCACCGGCGACGACGCCAGCCGGCGTGAGCTGCCCGACTCGGGCGCGGACCCGGACGACTCGCGATCGCTCTTCGAACGCATCCTGGACTCGGGCCGGCCCGACGACGAGACCTACATCGTGCGGCGTGACGAGCGCTGCTTCGTCATCCTCAACCGCTTCCCGTACACCTCGGGCCACCTGATGGTCCTGCCGAACCGCGCCGTGCCCGAGCTCGAGCAGCTCGAGCCGGAGGAGTTCGCCGAGCTGTGGGCCCTCGTGCGCGACGGCGTGGTCGCCCTCAAGTCGACGCTGCACTGCGACGGGGTGAACGTCGGCATCAACCTGGGACGCGCGGCGGGCGGATCGCAGGCCGACCACCTGCACGTGCACTGCGTGCCCCGCTGGGTCGGCGACGCGAACTTCATGGCGGTCGCCGGCGGCTCGCAGGTGATGCCGGTCGCGCTGCACGACGTGTGGGAGCGGCTCCGCGCCGCGTGGCCCCCTGCGAGCGGCGACCGGGCTGGGGTCGATCCGCTGCCGGGAGATACGCTCGGGGCATGAGCGAACCGGGCGACGGCACCGCCGGACCAGGCCGCACCGACGAGGGCAGCCTGCACGACGACGAGTACGTCGACGAGCTGCCCGACGACCTCAACCTGTCGGAGTTCGTCGGTCCCCACACCTTCCCGAACAACAACCGGCGTCGCATCCCCGCGGTGATCTACCTGCTGATCGGCGTCAGCTGCATCGTCGTGTGGGTCACCCGCGGCGACAGCTCGCCGCTGGTCAACGTCGGCACCCTCTGGGCGGGGATCGGCCTCGTCGCCTTCGCGTTGTACGGCCTGGTCGCCGGCCGGACCCTCGCGGTCGAGGAGTCCGACGCGCTGGTGACCGCGACCGCGCAGGTCGGCTTCCCCGTCGGGCACGCCGCCGCGCAGATGGCCTGGCGAGGCTGGCTGTCGCGGCCCACGTGGCGGATCCTGCTCTACTCCGACGAGAACCCGCCCTCGAAGCGAGGGATCGTGCTCGTCGACGGCATCGGCGGCGAGGTCGTCGAGTGGTTCGTCGAGGACAACCCCGAGGACTGGTCCGAGTTCGACCCCGCCGACACGGCCACGTCGTCGAGCTGAGCGGCGACCTCCGTCGAGTCGCACGTGGCACAGGTCCTTCACACGAACGGACCGACGGGGTACAGTTTGCTAACTGGAGTTAGCACCACGGCCGGACGATGTCGCTGGTGACACCCGAGATCGCTTCTGAGGAGTCACATGTTCGACGGTCGCCTACGTAGCCAGGTCGACGCCGCGGTCAAACCCATCGGCAACAGCATGAAGAAGGCCGGCATCTCCGCCGACATGCTGACCGCCACGGGCATCGTCATGGCGGTCGCCGCGGCGGTCGCCATCGGCGCCGGTGCGCTGCGCCTGGGCTTCGCGCTGCTGATCCTGACCGGCATCCCCGACCTGCTCGACGGCGCGGTCGCGAAGGCATCGGGCAAGTCGTCGCTGCGCGGCGCGTTCTTCGACTCGGTGTCGGATCGCCTGACCGACGGCCTGCTCTTCGGCGGCATCGCCTACTACCTGGCCGCGAGCGGCGAACCGCCGTGGGTGGTCATGCTGCCCGTCGCCGGCTACGTCACCGCCTCGGTGGTGTCCTACATCCGGGCCAAGGCCGACGCGCTGGGCTTCGACGCCCGCGGCGGCATCGTGGAGCGCGCCGAGCGCTTCATCCTGTTGGCCATCGGTCTGCTGTTCGAGCCGGTGCTGCTGCCGGTGCTGATGCTGATCATCGTGCTCAACGCCGTCACGGCCGGTCAGCGCTTCGTGAAGGTCTGGAACCAGGCCACCCGTCAGACGCCGGCGCTGAGCGACCGTCGTCGTCGTCGCCGCCCGCGCCGCATGGACCGTCCTGGTGGCCAGCGCCTGCGGGCCCGCGCGGCTGCACGGGGTCGCCAGAGCGGCGGCGGCCGCACCAACTCCTGAGCCGGGAGCGCCGCCGATGTTGTCGGTGAACGGCCTGCGCGTCGCGTCGACGCTCTCGCATCGCCTGCCGTATCCGGTCGCGGGCGCCCTCTCGCGGCTCGCAGCGGACGGCTACGCCCGCTTCTCGCCGCAGGAGCGGACGATGGCCGAGCGCAACCTGCGCCGCGTCTACGGCGACGACCTGCCCCAGGACCGGCTCGACGAGCTGGTGGCCGAGGTGTTCCGCTCCTACGGGCGCTACTGGCACGACTCGCTGCGCCTGGCGTACCTGTCGCCCGAGGAGATCGACCGCGGGTTCAGCTACGAGGGCGTCGAGCACCTCATCGAGCCGATCGAGGCCGGGCTCACCCCCGTCTGCGCCATGCCCCACCTGGGCGGGTGGGAGTGGTCCGCCGCCTGGCTCACCAAGGTGAAGGGCTGGCCGGTCGCGTCCGTGGCCGAGCGCCTCGAACCCGAGGAGCTCTTCGACTGGTTCGTGGAGTACCGGGCCGGGCTGGGCATGGAGATCATCGCGGTCGGCCCGACGTCGGCCGCCGAGATCGGCGCCGCCCTGGCCAACGGCAAGATCGTCAGCCTGCTCTGCGACCGGGACCTGACCGGCAGCGGGGTCGAGGTCGAGTTCTTCGGCGAGCGCACCCGACTGCCCGGCGGGCCCGCGCTGCTCGCGCTGCGCAGCGGCGCGCCGCTCATCCCCGCCGCCGCCTTCTTCGAGGGCGACCACTGCCATGCCGTCGTGCTGCCGGCGGTCGACACCGAACGTCGCGGCAAGCTGCGTCAAGACGTGCAGCGCGTGACCCAGGACATCGCGATCGCGCTCGAGCAGCTGATCCGACGTGCCCCCGAGCAGTGGCACCTGCTGCAGCCGAACTGGCCGAGTGACTATGACGCGCTCGGACTGGAGCGGCCCGCCTGGTTCAAGGACGAGGACTGACCCGTCGGGCCGTGTCGAGCTGCCGCTGTCCTAAGGTGCCGCGATGCGCATCGGCCTGGTCTGCCCGTACAGCCTGAGCATCCCCGGTGGTGTCCAGGGGCAGGTGCTCGCACTGGCCCGATCGCTGCGTCGCCGTGGCCACGAGGCCCGGGTGCTGGCGCCGTGCGACGGTCCGCCACCGGAGCTGTTCGTGACACCGCTGGGCAAGAGCGTGCCGATGGCGGCGAACGGCTCGATGGCGCCGATCGCTCCCGACGTCCCCGCACAGCTGCGCACCATCCGCGCCCTGTGGGACGAGAGCTTCGACGTGCTGCACCTGCACGAACCGCTGGTGCCGGGCCCGACGATCACCGCCACGCTGCTCAAGCCGGCGCCGCTGGTCGGGACGTTCCACGCAGCGGGCTCCCAGCCGGCCTACCAGGCGCTCGCGCCGCTGGTGTCGTGGGTCGGCCAGCGCCTCGACGCCCGGGTCGCGGTCTCCGAGGACGCGCTGGCGCTGGTGCGTGGCCCGGTCGGCGGTGAGTTCGAGGTCCTCTTCAACGGCATCGAGGCCGAGCGCTTCCGCTCCGCCGAGCCGTGGCCGACCGAGGGGCCGACGGTGTTCTTCCTCGGGCGCCACGAGGAGCGCAAGGGGCTCGAGGTGCTGCTGCGTTCCGTGCCGTCGCTGCCGGCGGACACCCGGATCTGGGTGGCGGGCACCGGTCCGCACACCGAGGAGCTCCGCCGACGCCACGACGACGAGCGCATCGAGTGGCTCGGTCGCATCGACGACGACGAGCGCGACCGGCGCCTCGCCGGCGCGTCGGCGTTCTGCGCGCCGTCGTTGGGCGGCGAGTCCTTCGGCGTGATCCTCCTCGAGGCCATGGCCGCCGGCACCCCCGTGGTGGCCAGCTCGATCCCCGGCTACGCCAAGGTCGCCGTGTCCGACGCCGGGCGAGCCGCCCTGCTGGTCGAGCCGGGTGACGCCTCGGCGCTCGCCACCGCCCTGACGCAGGTGCTCACCGACGAGGCGGTCGCCGAGGAGCTCATCGAGACCGGGCACCGGCGCTCGGCCGAGTTCGACCTGGAGCGGCTCTGCGACATCTATCTCGACCTGTACCGCCGCCTGGCGGGCGACGAGGGCCTCGCCGCCGCCTGAGCGCGGCCCTGCGACCCGGCAGGGTTCCCGGCGTCGCCGCACGAACCTGTAGCGTCGTGCCGATGCAGGAACAGCTCTCGCTCGACCTCGAGACCGACCGACTGGTCCGGACCGCGACCTGGATCGGCGTGGTCCCCGCCGTGGTGATCGGCGCCGCGCTGTGCCTCGTGAACGTGTTCCTCGGCATCGCCGCAGCGGTCGTGCTGGCCGTGGTGTGGGTGCTCGTGGTCCGTGCCAGGGTCGCCGGTGCGTCGTCCAAGGCGCTCGCCTCGGTCACCGCCACTCCGCTGGCCCCGGGCGCTCGTCCGCGCCTCGAGAACGTGCTCGAGGGGTTGTGCATGACCGGCGGCGTGTCGGACCCTGCGGTGCACCTGGTCGAGACCCCGGCCATGAACGCGATGGTCGTCGCAGATGCCGAGCGTGCCGACCTGGTGCTCACCACCGGCCTGGTCGACGGCCTCGGTCGTCTCGAGCTCGAGGGCGTCGTCGCCAACCTGCTCGGCCGGGTGCGTGACGGATCGGCCCGCTACGGCACCACCGTCGTCGGGTTGCTCGGCAGCTCCGGTGCCGCGTCGCGGCGTCTCGCCGCAGGACTGGGCGAGCAGCGCTCGGTGCACTCCGATCTCGCCGCGGTCGACATGACGCGCTACCCGCCGGGGCTGATCTCGGCGCTGGCGCGCATGTCCGACGCCGGCACGGTGGTCGCCGGCGCGTCGCCGTCGACCGCCCACCTGTGGATCGCTCCGGTGGTCGACGGCGCCGGTCTGGTCGCTCCGGAGGTCGCCGAGACGGCGGTCCAACCGCTGGCGCTGCGGATCGCCGTGCTCGAGGAGCTCTGAACATAGGCTGTCGCCCGCCGAGTCCGGGGCGGCTCGACGGAAGTGGACGGATGGAGGCGGGGCGTGGATCGGGGCGACACTGACGGGACGGGCGAGCCCGACCCCGACCTCAAGGTCGTGCGTCCTGCGCGCACCCGCTCGAAGGACCGCCCGTGGGGTGCGATCGTCGTCGCGGTGGTGGCGGTCGTGGTGCTGGGCGTCGGCGCAGTCGTGGCCTCGATCGGCGGCGCGACCGATCCCGTCACCGAGGACGCCGACGTCGCCGCCGAGGTGACCGTCGCGCCGACCACGGCGCCGACCACCACGACCGAACCGGTGCCCGACGGGCCGGTCGCTCCGCTCACCGGCGTGCAGCACTGGGCGGTCGACGCGGAGCGTCTCGCACGCCGTGCGCTCGTCGCGAAGGTCGACAACGACCCGAAGGCGATGCCCCAGCGCGGCCTCGGCGAGGCGGACGTGGTCATCGAGGTGCGCGTCGAGGGGATCAGCCGCTTCATGGCGGTCTTCCACTCGACGACGCCGTCCGAGGTCGGCCCGATCCGCTCGGCGCGGACCAGCGATCCCGACCTGTTGGCCATGCTGTCGGACCCGCTGTTCGCCTGGTCCGGCGGCAACACCGCGACGGTCCGGGCGATGCGCGACGTGCCCTGGGTCCGCAACGTCGACCCGGACACGATGCGTGAGGTGTACTCGCGCTCGTCGGACCGTCGCGCGCCGCACAACCTGCTGCTCGACGCCCCTGCGTTGCTGGGCGCCGCCGAGGACGACGGTGAGCGGGGCACTGCTCCGGCGCCGCTGTTCGAGTACCGGGTCGACGGAGCGGCGCCGGCCGGCACCGAGGTCGCCGGGTTCGACGTCCCGGTCGGCTCGTCGCTCGCGGGCTTCGCCTGGAGCGCCGAGCGCGCCGGCTGGCTGCGCTGGACCAACGGACAGGTGCACCAGGATCAGGCGGGGGAGCAGCTCGCGCCGGCCAACGTCGTGGTGCTCGAGACCGACTACGTCGCGTCCGAGGCCGATCGGCGCTCGCCCGAGGCCGTCACGCTCGGCAGCGGCAGCGCCTGGATCTTCACCGACGGCCGCCTGATCGAGGCCACCTGGACGCGCGAGGACCGGCACCGGCCGTGGACCCTGACCGCGCTCGACGGCTCCCCGGTCGCGCTCACGCCGGGCTCGACCTGGGTCGAGCTGCCCGCACGTGGTGAGGCACCGAGGTTGCTGCCCGCCGCCTGAGCGGGTCACGGGCGCCTGAGCGGGTCACGGGCGCCTGAGCGGGTGACGGCTGGGGGAACCGGCTTCCGGTCCGGGGCGGTCGCGTCGGTAGACTGGGGCCATGGCAATCCCCTCCGACTCCACGCCGTCCGGCACGACGGGCTCCTCCTCGCACACGACCGGCTCGCAGCTGGTGAAGCGCGGTCTGGCCGAGATGTTCAAGGGCGGCGTGATCATGGACGTCGTCAACCCCGAACAGGCTCGGATCGCCGAGAACGCGGGTGCGTGTGCGGTGATGGCGCTCGAGCGTGTCCCGGCCGACATCCGTGTCGACGGTGGCGTGGCTCGCATGTCGGATCCGGAGATGATCCAGGGCATCCAGGAGGCGGTGACGATCCCGGTGATGGCCAAGGCCCGCATCGGTCACTTCGTCGAGGCGCAGATCCTCGAGGCGCTCGGCGTCGACTACATCGACGAATCCGAGGTGCTCAGCCCGGCGGACGAGACCCATCACATCGACAAGTGGAAGTTCACCGTGCCGTTCGTGTGCGGCGCGACGAACCTGGGCGAGGCGCTGCGGCGCATCTCCGAGGGGGCGTGCATGATCCGCTCCAAGGGCGAGGCCGGCACCGGCAACATCGTCGAGGCGGTCCGTCACCTGCGCTCGATCACCGGCGACATCCGCAAGCTGACCCTCGCGGACTCCGCGGAGCTCTTCGAGTGGGCCAAGCAGCTGCGGGCGCCGCTGCCGTTGGTGCAAGAGGTCGCCGAGTCCGGCTCGCTGCCCGTGCCGTTGTTCTGTGCGGGCGGCATCGCGACGCCGGCCGACGCGGCGCTGGCGATGCAGCTGGGTGCAGAGGCCGTGTTCGTGGGGTCGGGCATCTTCAAGTCCGATGATCCCGCGCCGCGTGCGAAGGCGATCGTCGAGGCGACGACCAACTACATGGACCCGCACATCCTGGCGAAGGTCAGCCGGGGTCTCGGTGCGCCGATGACCGGCATCGGCATGGACGACCTGGAGCTCAAGCTCGCCGACCGCGGCTGGTGACCACCGGGGTCCTCGCGTTGCAGGGCGCGTTCGCCCTGCACCAGCAGGTGCTGGAGTCGCTCGGCGAATCCGTGCAGCAGGTCCGCCGCCCCGAGCAGCTCGACGACCTCGAGCGGCTCGTGGTGCCGGGCGGCGAGTCGACGACGATGTCGATGTTGGCGGAGCGCTTCGAGCTGATCGAACCGCTGCGACGCTTCGCCCGCAGCGGTCGTCCGGTCTTCGGCACGTGCGCGGGCGCGATCCTGCTCTCGAGCGAGATCCGTGACGGCCGAGACGACCAGCGCTGCCTGGGTGCGATCGACATCACGACCCGCCGCAACGGCTTCGGTCGTCAGGTCGACTCCTTCACCGAGGAGGTCGAGATCGAGGGGCTCGACACGCCGTTCCAGGCGGTGTGCATCCGCGCGCCGGTCATCGAACGGGTCGGCGACGGCGTCCGCGTGCTCGCCTCGATCGACGGACACCCTGCGCTCGTCGTCGAGCGCGCGATCATGGTGTCGATCTTCCATCCCGAGCTCGCAGGTGACTCCCGGGTGCACCAGGAGTTCCTGGACCTGCCGATCTGAGGGCAGAATCAACCACCTGCCGGTGACCTCCGGGCGCGGCACACCACGACGACACGGGGAGCGACATGTCGGGCCACTCCAAATGGGCGACGATCAAGCACAAGAAGGGCGCTGCGGACGTCAAGCGCGGGAAGCTCTTCGCCAAGCTGATCCGCCAGGTCGAGGTCGCGGCGCGCAACGGGGGCGGCGACCCCGACATGAACCCGACGCTGCGCACGATGTTCCAGAAGGCGCGCGACTCCTCGGTGCCGCTCGACACCATCGAGCGTGCGATCAAGCGCGGCACCGGTGAGCTCGAGGGCGTCAACTACGAAGAGGTCAGCTACGAGGGCTACGCGCCGCACGGCGTGGCGGTCTACGTCGAGACGCTGACCGACAACCGGAACCGCACCGGTCCGGAGATGCGCTCCACCTTCTCGAAGCTCGGCGGCTCGATCGCCGAGCCCGGCGCCGTCGCATGGCAGTTCGAGCGCAAGGGCGTCATCAGCGTGCCCGGCACGGTCGACGAGGACGAGCTGATGCTCGCCGCGCTCGACGCCGGCGCCGAGGACGTCGCACGCAGCGCAGAGATGTGGACCGTGACCTGCGAGCCGCAGCTCACCTCGGTGGTGCGCCACGCGATCGAAGAAGCGGGCATCGCGGTCGAGTCGTCGGACCTGACGATGGTGCCGTCGACGCTGGTCGAGCTCGACTCCGTCGAGGTCGTGAAGCCGATCCTGCGCCTGATCGACGCGCTCGAGGAGCACGACGACGTGCAGGACGTCTACGCCAACTTCGACATCCCCGACTCGCTGCTCGCCGAGCTCCAGGACTGACTCCGCCAGCTACTGGGCGACTCCGAGCAGGCGGTTGCGCGTCGCTGTCCTGACTCCCGCCAGCTACTGCGCGACTCCGAGCAGGCGGTTGCGCGTCACGGACCTCACACCACGGTGCAGGCTGAACGCGGCGAGCAGCCATGCGACGGCGCCGAGCGCCAGGCCGGTCGTGACCGACGACCCCATGAGCGAGCCGGTCGCCTGCCCGTAGGCGATCGCGATGAGCGGCAGGGTGACGAGCCCCGACGCCTGCTGCGCCGCGGCCGTCGACTTCACGCGCGCCGAGAGGCGCAGCACGAGCGACAGCGTGAGCAGCAGGAACGGCGGGATGACCCACAGCATCATCAGGACCCACTCGGGGGTCGGGAAGAACCAGCCGCCGGCCGAGGGGCCGACGATGAGGTTGACCACCAGCGAGTACGAACCGAAGCCGACCAGCGTGGTGAGGTAGCCCGGCACGAAGCTCGCGATGAGCTTGCCCAGGTAGATCTCGCGCACCGAGGCGGGGGAGTGGGCCAGGAACTCGCCGGTGCCCCGCTCGCGTTCGCCGACCAGCGACGCCGCGCCGACCGCGGTCGAGATCGTGAGCGGCACCACGACCGCCACCGGAGCGAACAGGTAGACGGCGAGTGCGTACGAGGTGCGCCCCTGGGCGGTGGTGCCCTGGATGTTGCGCTGCGCCGACTCCGGCAGCACCTGCAGTGCATCCGCGGCTCGCTGCACGACGGTGATGTCACCGAGGTGACCGACCACGAGCAGCAGGATCGTCGGCAGGATCACGAAGAAGATCGCACCGAGGGCGGCCATCGGCATCCAGTAGTCACGGGACTGGGCGAGCTGGCGCAGCTCTGTCCGTGCCACCACCCACATCCGGTGCAGGTCGAGCTGGTGACGGGCATCTCGACCGGACGAACGTGGGCGACCTGACGAACGAGGGCGACCTGACGAACGAGGGCGACGCGACGAGCGGATCGTGGTGGTCATTCGGACACCTCCAGGTCGGCTGCGTCGAGGTCGCCCGTCGGCGAGTCCGGTGCGTGCAGGCCGGCGAACGGATCGGACTGCGGGGGCCTCGCGGAGGGCGTGCGCGCCCACGAGGGGGCGATCGGCTCGAGGGTGTCGGGCCCGCCGACGATCCCGGCGCCCTGGCGGCGGATCGTGAAGTAGAGGTCCTCGAGGGTCGGGACGTGCGGATCCACTCGACGCAGCCGCAGGCCGTCCTCGCACAGCGCGGTGACCATGCCGGGCAGGCGGTCGAGGTCGTCGAGCTCGATGCGGGCACCGGTGCCGGTGCGCCGGTAGGCGTGCACCCCCTGCCAGGTCGCGATCCGGTCGAGCAGACGTGGGTCCTCGGCGTCGAGCTCGACGATCGGGTGGGGCCAGAACCGCTCGGTGAGCGCTGCCGGGGTGCCTTCGACGAGCGCGGTGCCGCCCTCCATCATCACGACGTGGTCCGCGAGGCCCTCGGCCTCGGAGAGCAGGTGCGTGCACATCACGACGGTGCGGCCGTCGTCGGCCATCTCCCGGATGAGCGCCAGCACCGCGACCGACGACTCGGGGTCGAGCCCCGACGTCGGCTCGTCGAACATGAGCAGCTCCGGACCGTGCAGGATCGACCGGGCCAGCGCGAGCCGGGTCTTCATGCCGGTCGAGTAGCCGCCGACCAGCTTGTCGAGGGCATCCGCGATGCCGAACCGCTCCGCCGCGGCGTCGACGGGCCCCTCGAGATCACCCTGCATGCCGTAGAGCTGTGCGGAGTAGATCATGTTGTCCCGACCCGACAGCCGGTCGTAGAGCGCCGGCTTGGCGGCGACGACCCCGCAGCGCGGTCGAACCAGGTGCCCGTCGACGTCGGGGTCCAGGTCGAAGGTGCGCACGGTGCCGCTCGTCGGAACCAGCGCCCCGGTGATCGCACGGATGGCCGTCGTCTTGCCGGCCCCGTTCGGGCCGAGCAGCACGGTGATGCGCCCTGCGGGCACCGAGAACGACAGCGAGCGCAGCGCCTCGGTGTCGCCGAAGCGGTGTCCGACCTGGTCCAGGGTCACGATCGGGGCCGTCGATCGCTGCGGGGCGAGGCGGTCGGCGGTCGCTCGGGAGTGGTCGGATATCGGGTCCATCGGCACTCAGCATCGGCTGCCCCGAGCCCGGACTTGATCCTGTGGGGTCGGTGGGGGCCCTTGCCGCAGAGGCGTCCGCGGCCCCGTCGGACCGGTCCGCTACGATCGAACCTGTGTTCGTTCTCGGCGTCGACCCCGGCCTCTCGCGCTGCGGCTACTGCGTGCTCGAGGTGCGCCCGTCGGCCCGCTCGCTGAAGTCGCGTGCGGTGGCCATCGGTGTGCTGCGGACCTCTCCCGATGCGGCGGTGCCGGACCGGCTCGCCGAGCTGTGGGCCGACGTGCGCGGCCTGCTCGACGAGTACCGCCCGGTGGCGGTGGCCATCGAGCGGGTGCTGTTCCAGTCCAACGTGCGCACCGCCATGAGCGTCGGGCAGGCCTCGGGCGTGGTGATGGCCGAAGCCGCGACCCGTGGACTGCAGGTCGCCGAGTACTCCCCGAACCAGGTGAAGGACGCCGTCGCCGGCTACGGCGCCGCCGACAAGCAGCAGGTGCAGCAGATGGTCCAGTTGTTGCTCGATCTCGACGCGCCCCCGCGGCCGGCGGACGCCGCCGACGCCGCTGCGATCGCGTTGACCCACGTGGCGTTCGAGAGCGGGTCGCTCGCGGCGGCGGGTCGGGCGATCGCCGACACCGCAGGGCGGGCGGCCCGATGATCGGTTCGCTGCGAGGTGAGCTGCTCGACCGCTCCGATGCGGAGCTGATCGTCGAGGTCGGTGGCATCGGGTACCGCGTGTCGGTCACCCCGGCGACGGTGAGCGAGGTCGGCGAGGTCGGCTCGCAGGTGTTCCTGCAGATCCACCACCACCGGCGTGAGGACGCAGAGACGCTCTTCGGGTTCACGTCGATCGACGAGCGACGTGTCTTCGAGACGCTGATCGGCACCCACGGCGTCGGACCGTCGCTGGGCCTGGCGATCCTGTCGGTGCACTCGCCCCTCGGGCTGCGCCACGTGCTCGCCACCGACGACGTCGCAGGGCTGTGCCTGGTGCCCGGTGTGGGCAAGAAGACCGCGGCTCGTCTGCTCGTCGAGCTGAAGAGCCGGCTGGCCGTGCCCGAGGGCGATGCGACCACCGCGGCGCTCGCCGCGGTCGGCGGCGGCTCCGCTCCGTCGGTGCGCTCCGACGTGCGGGACGCGCTGACCGGCCTGGGTTACGGCCCCGACGAGATCGGCAGCGTCCTGTCCGAGTTGCCGGAGTCCGGCGACACCTCGGAGCTGTTGCGCCTGGCGCTGCAGAAGTTGGCGACGGCCTCGTGACGATGACCGGACCGGACCAGAGGGGAGCCTGTCGTGGCGCGTGACGAGTTGCTGCAGCAGTTCGCCGACGACGACGACGCCGCGGTCGAGGCGCTGCCGGCGCCCGGCGCCCACGACGGCGAGCTGCTCGACGGTGACCCGATGCCGTCGCTGCGGCCCCGCTCGCTCGACGAGTTCGTCGGCCAGACCGAGCTGAAGCGCCGGTTGTCGGTGATCCTCGAAGCGGCCCGTCGCAGGAACCAGCCGCCGGACCACTTCCTCTTCGCCGGCCCCCCGGGTCTGGGCAAGACGTCGCTGTCGGTGATCGTCGCCGCCGAGATGGACGTCGCGTTGCACGTGACCTCGGGCCCGGCCCTCGAACGCCCCGGCGACCTGGCCGCCATCCTGACCAAGCTCGGCGAGGGTGACGTGCTGTTCATCGACGAGATCCACCGGCTCTCGCGGTCGGTCGAAGAGGTCCTCTACCCGGCGATGGAGGACTTCCAGCTCGACATCGTGCTCGGCAAGGGACCCGCTGCTCGCTCGATCCGGCTCGACCTGCCTCGGTTCTGCCTGGTCGGTGCGACGACCCGCACCGGGCTCATCACCGGACCGCTGCGCGACCGCTTCGGCCTGGTCGCCCGGCTCGACTACTACGAGCCCGACGACCTGTGTGCGATCGTGCGCCGCGCGGCGAGCATCCTCGGCGCCGACATCGACGAGGACGGCGCGAAGGAGATCGCACGGCGCTCCCGCGGCACCCCTCGCATCGCCAACCGGCTGCTGCGCCGCGTGCGAGACGTGGCCGAGGTCGAGGGCGACGGTCACATCGACGCCGCCGTCGCGGCGTCCGGGCTCGAGCTGTTCGGCATCGACGCGCTCGGGCTCGACAAGGTCGACCGGTCGATCCTGACGTCGCTGTGCGACCACTTCGGCGGTGGCCCGGTCGGGCTGTCGACGTTGTCGATCGCCGTGTCGGAGCCGACCGAGACCGTCGAGGACGTCTACGAGCCGTACCTCATCCAGCAGGGTCTGCTCATGCGGACGCCTCGTGGCCGTGTGGCCACCACCGCCGCTTGGCACCACCTCGGTCTGGTCGCGCCGCCCTCGGCATACGGCAGCGCCGACGCCACCCTGTTCGAGTGACCGGCCGGCTCCGTCGCCCACCCGTCAGGGCCAGGATCTGACGAGTCGTCAGTTTCGGCGCACTGCCGGGTAGGTGGTTTGCTGGAGGGTGCAACACCACCCCCTGAGACCATCCCTCCCCCGGGGAACAGAACACGGAGCACACACGATGGAACGCACTGTTTTCGAGGACGAGCACAACATGTTCCGCGAGGCGTTCCGCACCTTCGTCGAACGCGAGATGGTGCCGAACCGCGAGAAGTGGGAAGAGGCCGGCATCGTCGACCGTGAGCTCTTCGAGAAGGCCGGCGCATCGGGGTTCCTCGCCATGGCGATCCCCGAGGAGTACGGCGGCGCCGGCGTGAAGGACTTCCGCTACAACCACATCATCGCCGAGGAGATCACCCGGGCCGACGTGTACCCGGCCGGTCTCGGCATGACGCTGCACAGCGACGTCTGCCTGCCGTACTTCCTCGACTACTGCAACGACGAGCAGAAGCAGCGCTGGCTGCCCGGCATCGCCTCGGGCGAGCTCATCACCGCCGTCGGCATGACCGAACCGGGCATCGGCTCGGACCTGGCGAGCATGTCGACCACCGCGGTGCGGGACGGCGACGAGTACGTGCTCAACGGCTCGAAGACCTTCATCACCAACGGCATCCTCTCGGACCTGGTGATCGTGGCCTGCAAGACCGACCCGACCCAGCGCCACACCGGCATGTCGCTGATCATCCTCGAGGCCGGCACCGAGGGCTTCGAACGCGGTCGCAACCTGGACAAGCTCGGCATGCACTCCCAGGACACCGCGGAGCTGTTCTTCAACGACGTGCGCGTCCCGGTCGCCAACCGCCTCGGCGAAGAGGGCGAGGGCTTCCTCCTGCTGGTCAAGAACCTGCCCCAGGAGCGCCTGTCGATCGCCACCGCAGGCGTGGCGCACGCCCGTGCGATCCTCGACTGGACGATCGAGTACTGCAACGAGCGCACCGCGTTCGGTCAGAAGATCGGCTCGTTCCAGAACAGCCGCTTCAAGCTCGCCGAGATGCACACCGAGGTCACGATCGCCGAGACGTTCGTCGACAAGTGCGTCACCTCGCTGAACGAGGGAACGCTCACCGCCGAAGAGGCCGCGATGGCCAAGTGGTGGTGCACGGAGCTTCAGAAGAAGGTCGCCGACATCGGCGTGCAGCTGCACGGCGGCTACGGCTACATGAACGAGTACGCGGTCGGTCGGGCCTACACCGACGCCCGCGTCACCTCGATCTACGGCGGCACGACCGAGATCATGAAGGAGATCATCGGTCGCTCCATGGGCTTCTGAGCCCGACGGGCCGCCGGCACACGATGAGGACCGACGAGCTCGACTACGACCTCCCCGAGGACCGCATCGCGCAGACACCCGCCGAGCCGCGTGACTCGGCGCGCCTCCTGGTCGACCGCGGTCCCGGGCTCGAGCCCGAGGACCACGTCGTGGCGGACCTGGCGACGTTCGTCCGGTCGGGCGACCTGGTCGTCCTGAACGACACCCGGGTCCTGCCGGCGCGCGTCGCCATCCGCCGCGACGGCGGCGGGTCCGGTGAGGTCCTGCTGCTGGAGCCTGCCGAGGACGGGTGGTGGCAGGCGCTGTGTCGCCCGTCGCGCAAGCTGCGCGAGGGGTCCACGTACGCCGCGGCCAGCGGTGAGCTGCGACTCGAGATGGGCGGCGAGCTCGACGGCGGGCGGCGGCTGGTGCGACCCGTGCACGACGGCGACCTGGTCGACGCGTTGGGACGTTCCGGCACCGCTCCGCTGCCGCCGTACATCACCGAGCGCCTCGAGGATCAGGAGCGCTACCAGACGGTCTTCGCGCAGCGGCCGGCGTCCGCAGCGGCGCCGACCGCGGGGCTGCACCTGACGCCGGCGGTGCTCGACGGGGTCCGAGCAGCCGGCGCGTCGATCGCCCGGGTGGAGCTCGTCGTCGGGCTCGACACCTTCCGTCCGATCACCGCCGAGCGCGTCGAGGACCACGACATCCACTCCGAGCACTACGCGGTGCCCGCCGAGACCTGGGACGCCGTCGCACGGACCCGTGCCGCGGGCGGTCGGGTCGTCGCGGTGGGCACGACCTCGGTGCGGGCGCTCGAGTCGGCCGCCGCGACCGGCGAACGCTCGGGACGCACCCGCTTGTTCATCACCCCCGGCTACGAGTTCGCGGTGGTCGACGTGATGATGACCAACTTCCACCTGCCGCGCTCATCGCTGCTCGCCATGATCGAGGCGTTCACCGGCCCCCGGTGGCGCGACCTCTACGCCACCGCGGTCGGGCGCGGCTACCGGTTCCTGTCGTTCGGAGATGCGATGCTGCTGCAGCGCCGAGCTGCGTCGGACGATCCTCGCCCGGCAGATTCGACGGCCCGACCCACGGAGGCTCCATGAAGCTCGGCATCGAGATCACCGCGACCGACGGCGCGGCGCGTGCCGGGGTGGTGACGACGGCCCGGGGCGAGTTCCGCACGCCGGTGTTCATGCCGGTGGGCACCCGCGGCACGATCCGCGCGCTCACCAGCAACGACCTGGCCCAGATCGCCACCGCGGACGGAACGGTCCCCGAGATCATGCTGGCGAACACGTACCACCTGATGATGCGCCCGGGCGCCGAGACCGTCGCCGAGCTCGGTGGGCTGCACCGCTTCAGCGGCTGGGACGGCCACATGCTGACCGACTCCGGTGGCTACCAGGTCTTCTCGATGGACCCGAAGGTGACCGACGAGGGCGCCACCTTCCGTTCGACCTACGACGGCGACCTCGAGCTGCTCACCCCGGAACGAGCGGTCCACCTCCAGGAACTGCTCGGCGCCGACATCCAGATGGTGCTCGACGTGTGCGCCCCGCTGCCGTCGAACCACCGGGTCCTGCGCGACGCCGTCGACCGGACCGCCGCCTGGGCCGAACGCGCCCGCCGGGCGCACCGACGCACCGACGACCAGTCGCTGTTCGGCATCGTGCAGGGCGGCGACGACCTGGCGTTGCGCGACGAGTCCGCCCGCCGGACCATCGAGCTCGACTTCGACGGCTACGCGATCGGCGGCCTGTCGGTGGGGGAGCCACGCGAGCGCATGTTGCCGGCGCTCGAGGCGGCGATCGCGCACCTGCCCGCCGATCAGCCGCGCTACCTGATGGGCGTGGGTGACCCCGTGTCGATCATCGAGGCGGTCGCCCGCGGGGTCGACATGTTCGACTGCGTGCTGCCGACCCGACTGGCCCGCCACGGCACGCTGCTCACCGACACCGGTCGCATGAACATCAAGCGCGCCGAGTTCGCTCGCAGCGACGAGCCCATCGACGCGTCCTGCGCCTGCAGCACCTGCGCCAGGTGCTCGCGCGGCTACCTGCGTCACCTGGCGACGGTGGGGGAGCCGACCGCGGCGACGCTGTGCACGGTGCACAACCTCACCTGGATCCTCGGCCTGGTCGGCCGGATCCGCTCCGCGATCGCCGACGGCACGCTCGACGCGCTGCGGCGAGAGGTCGACGCGGTCTGGGGTGACGTCGGGCCGGGCGCGCCGGCTCCGTCCGCCCCGCAGCAGGCCTGACCGCCCCTGGTGCCGACGCCCCGAGGGGGCCTCTCAGCCGCCTCGGGGACGATTCACACGGCGTCGGGTCGCGGCTCTAGGCTCGTTGCACTGTGATCACTCAACTCGCCACTCTGCTCGCCCAGGACAACGCCGAAGGCGGCAGCATCTTCGGTCTGCTGATCCTCCTCGTCCCGCTCGGTGCGATCCTCTACATGACCATCGTCCCGCAGCGGAAGGCGCGGCAGCGCCAGGCGGACATGCTGCGCAAGATCGACGTCGGCGACGAGGTGCTCACCACCGGTGGCATCGTCGGCGTGATCACCTTCGTCGAGGACGACCTGTACCACCTCGAGGTCGACAACGACGTCGTGATCCGCATCGCGAAGACCGCCGTCGCACGTTCGATGTCGGACCCCGATCCGGCCGCCCAGCCCGCGTCGCGGACCCGTCGGGGTCTGCTCGGCTCGGGTGCGGTGAGCAAGGACGCCGACGCTGCAGCCGAAGGCGATGAGTCCCCCGGTGGCGACGACGACAAGTAGTAGCTTCTCGGCACGTCGGAGGAAGGCGGGGGCGACCGGGGGACCGGCCGACGTCTCGATGGTGGCCGCACCGTCGCCAGCCTCCGGTGCGCCGGGCACGGCAATCGGCCCGACCCGGCCGGATTCTCACGAGGGACACTGATGCGCAAGCACCCGAAGCGGATGATGATCGCGACGATGGTGGTGGTCTACGGACTCCTGATCATCACGATCGCGCTGGGCCGGACGCCGAAGCTCGGACTCGACCTGCAGGGCGGCATCAGCGTCAACCTGCAGCCCGTCAAGGACGGCAAGGTCACCGACGACGTCGACACCCAGGACCTGGACGACTCGATCGAGATCATCCGCAAGCGCGTCGACGCCCTTGGCGTCGCCGAGCCCGAGGTCGCCCGTCAGGGCAACACGATCACCGTGCAGCTGCCGGGTGCCAAGGACCAGGCCGAGGTGCTCGAAGCGGTCGGCAAGACCGCGCAGCTCGAGTTCCGTCCCGTGCTGTCGATGGCCGGCCAGGAGCTCTCCGGCGACGAGCGGACCGAGGCCGAGGCGCGTGTCGCCGAGCTCCGGACCGAACTGGGTCTTCCCGAGGGCGTGACGGCCGCGCAGGTCTACACCGACGAGCTGTCGAAGATGCAGGCACAGGCGCCCGCCACCGACCCCGGTGCCGACCCCGGCGCCACCACCACCGTGCCGGGGGACGCAGGCACCGAGACGACCGTCACCACGGCAGCACCCGAGGACACCTCGACGGGCAACGGCGGCAACCGCTCGGCCTCGCTGCGCCAGCAGGACGACGAGACCACGACAACCGTCGCCCCGGAGTCGACCACCACGACCGTGCCGCCTGCGCCGCTCAACGAGTTCGGCGTCGACGTCTCCTCCGAGGCGTTCGGCGAGCTGTACGGGCTCGAGAACCAGCTCGCGGCGAAGGTGACCCCACCCGAGGACCGCAAGCCCGATGCCAACGTGACCCTCACCGACGAACAGGGCCTGGTCTACGAGCTCGGCCCTGTCGCGTTGACCGGCTCCGCGCTGAGCGGCGCGACCGCCGGTCTGCAGGGCACCGCGTGGACGGTCAGCCCGATCTTCAAGTCCGGCGAGAACGGCATCGACAAGTTCAACGCGATCGCCGCCAAGTGCTTCGCCGGCGACGCCACCTGTCCGGCGCTGCAGCAGGGTGGCAAGGGTCAGCTCGGCATCGTGCTCGACGGCGAGGTGCTCTCCGCTCCGTCGATCAACGTCGGCAGCTTCGAGCGCGACCAGATCAGCATCTCGGGCAGCTTCGACCGCGAGAGCGCCGAGAGCCTGGCGATCTCGCTGCGCTTCGGTTCGCTGCCCGTCGAGCTGCGCCCCCAGCAGGCCGAGACCGTCTCGGCGACGCTGGGCCAGGGTGCGCTGCAGGCCGGCATCATCTCCGGTCTGATCGGGCTGTTCCTGGTGCTCGCCTACCTGGCGATCTACTACCGGCTGCTCGGGC
The DNA here is from genome assembly GCA_023389745.1 of Actinomycetes bacterium. GTDB lineage: Bacteria > Actinomycetota > Acidimicrobiia > Acidimicrobiales > Microtrichaceae > JAFAFN01. Next base: position 7,545 of record JAEWED010000071.1, on the reverse strand, counting down.
TGATCACCGCGGTCAGCCTCTCGATCTCCGCGTCGCTGCTGTGGGTCCTGCTCGCCAACCTGGGTGCCACCATCACCCTGGCGGGGGTGGTCGGCCTGGTGGCCTCGATCGGCATCTCGTTGGACTCGAGCATCGTGTTCTACGAGAACCTGAAGGAGGACGTGCGCGGCGGTGCCACGGTGCGCGCCTCGGCCGAGAAGTCGTTCTCGACGGCCTACTCGACGATCGTCAAGGCCGACATCTCGTCGCTGATCGGCGCCGTCGTCCTGTACTGGCTGTCGGTCGGCCCCGTGCGCGGCTTCGCCTTCATGCTGGGCGCCGCGACGGTGCTCGACCTGGTCGCGGCGTTCTTCTTCCTGCGTCCCGCCGTCGTGCTGCTGTCACGCTCGAAGCAGGGGCAGCACCCGAGCAGGTTCGGCATCCCCGTCGACGACCTGGACGCGGCGACCGCCGCGGCCACGACCATCGCCGGCGCTGCGACGTCGGACGCCGAGGACGCGGAGCCGTCGACCAGCGGGTCGACCGAGTCCGTCCCGACCGGGAAGGAGCGCTGAGATGGGCGTCATCTCGAAGGTCTACCGAGGCGAGAACGACTTCGACTTCCCGAGGACGTGGAAGCCACTCGGCATCCTGTCGGTCGTGCTGGTCCTCGGATCGCTGATCTCGCTGTTCACCCAGGGACTGAACCTCTCGATCGACTTCGAGGGTGGTTCGGTCTGGGAGGTCCCGTCGCAGACCCTCACCGTCGAGCAGGCCGAGGAGGCCATCGCTCCCTTCGGTGAAGGCGCCGCGGAGCGCTTCCAGGAGGCGACCACCTCCGACGGGGTCCGCGTGCTGCGGGTCTCGGGACGCATCGACAACATCGACGAGTCCCAGGACGTCGCCGCAGCCCTCGCGAAGGCCGCCGACATCCCCGTGACCGACGTCGACGTGACCACGGTGGGCCCGTCGTGGGGCAACGACATCACCCGGACGGCCAGGAACTCGCTGATCATCTTCATGGTCCTGGTGACCGCCTACATGGCGTGGCGACTCGAACCTCGCATGGCCGCCGCGGGCATCATCGCGGTGTTCCACGACATCATCCTGACCGTCGGCTTCTACTCGGTGTTCCAGTTCGAGGTGTCCCCGGCGACGGTGATCGCCTTCCTGACGATCCTCGGGTTCTCGCTCTACGACACGATCGTCGTGTTCGACCGGATGCAGGAGAACGCGCACCGGCTCACGCGGACGGGTCAGTACACCTACACCGCCATCGTGCGCCGCTCGCTCAACCAGGTGCTCATGCGCTCGGTCAACACGACGATCGTCACGCTGCTGCCGGTGGCGACGATGCTGATCGTCGGTGAGTACGTCTTCGGTGAGCCGACGCTGGGCGACTTCTCGCTCGCGCTGCTCGTCGGCCTGGCGTCGGGTGCGTACTCGTCGATCTGCGTCGCGGCGCCGCTCACCGCGGTGTTCAAGGAGCGGGAGCAGAAGTTCACCGAGATCCGCCAGCGGCTCGTGTCCAAGGGGGTCGACGTGAGCGACACCTCGTGGCACGGCGTCCGCAGCGCTGCGATCCCCGGCTCGGCGGCTCGCACGCCGACCGCCGCCCGCGCCAGCGTCGGGTCGACCGGCTCGGCCCCGCCGCTGACGACGAGCATCGGCGGGCACCCGCCGCGTCCTCGCAAGAAGCGTCGCTGAGGATCGACTCCGCCCCGTCGTGGCGAACGCGCGTTCCGGGAAGGGTGCCGTTGTCGGTAGCGTTGTCCTCGTGATGCTGCGCACCACATCGGTTCGCGAACTGAGCACTGTCATGAGCCATGGAGGAGTGACATGGCGACGGTGACGCGCGTGGTCGGGTCCGTTCTCGATGAGGCGGGAGTCCGATGGCGACCGTGACGCGCGTGCTGCCGTGGCGGCGGCACAGCCAGCCGCCGGCCATGGAGGTCCAGGAGATCATCGAGCAGTTCCGCCGGTTCCACCCGCGGCGCTCGACCGACATGATCACCGAGTCGTACCGCCTGGCCGCGGGCGCCCACCGGGGCCAGCTGCGACGATCGGGCGAGCCGTACATCACGCACCCGCTGGCGGTGGCCGGCATCGTGGCCCGCTACGGGATGGACGACGTCACGATCGCCGCCGCGCTGCTGCACGACGCGGTCGAGGACACCGTCATCACGCTCCCGGAGATCGACGAGCGCTTCGGTCCCGAGGTCACCGCGATCGTCGACGGCGTGACCAAGCTGGAGCGGATCCACTTCGACTCCAAGGAGGCCCAGCAGGCCGCGACCATGCGCAAGATGCTGGTCGCGATGGCCAAGGACCTGCGGGTGCTGGTCATCAAGCTCGCCGACCGGCTCCACAACATGCGGACCATCGCCGCGCTGCCGGCCTGGAAGCAGGAGCGCACCGCCCAGGAGACACTCGACATCTACGCGCCGCTCGCGCACCGCCTGGGCATGCAGGAGATCAAGCAGCAGCTCGAGGACCTGTGCTTCTCGTCGCTGCACCCGAAGCGCTACGCCGAGATCGACCACATGGTCGCCGGCAGGACCCCCGAGCGCGACGCCTACGTCGAGTCGGTCGTGGGCGAGGTCCGCAGCCGCCTCGCGGACGTGCACATCAGCGCCGAGGTGACCGGCCGCCCGAAGCACCTGTGGTCGATCTACGAGAAGATGGTCGTCAAGGGCAAGGCGTTCGAGGAGATCTTCGACCTGGTCGGCATCCGGCTGATCGTCGACTCCTCGAAGGACTGCTACGCGGCGCTCGGTTCGATCCACGCCCTCTGGACCCCCGTGCCGGGACGGTTCAAGGACTACATCGCCATGCCCAAGTTCAACCTGTACCAGTCGTTGCACACGACGGTCATCGGGCCGGGCGGCAAGCCGATCGAGGTGCAGATCCGCACCGCCGAGATGCACAACCGTGCCGAGTGGGGCGTCGCCGCGCACTTCTCGTACAAGGAGGGCCACTCCGAGGACGTCGCCTGGCTGAGCCGGATCGTCGACTGGCAACAGGAGATGACCGACCCGGGCGAGTTCATGGCGAACCTGAAGATCGACCTGGACCAGGACGAGGTCTTCGTGTTCACCCCGAAGGGCGACGTCGTGACGCTGCCGGTCGGTGCGACCCCGGTCGACTTCGCCTACTCGATCCACACCGAGGTCGGTCACCGCTGCATCGGTGCACGCGTCGCCGGACGCCTCGTCCCGCTCGACACCAAGCTCACCTCGGGCGACACCGTCGAGATCTTCACCTCGAAGGTGGCCGGCGCGGGGCCGAGCCGTGACTGGCTGGGGTTCGTCGCCACCCGGTCGGCGGCGTCGAGGATCAAGCAGTGGTTCTCACGGGAGCGTCGCGAGGACGCCCTGGAGGCGGGCCGCGACGCGCTCGTCAAGGCGATGCGTCGTGAGGCCCTGCCGGTGCAGAAGGTCCTGGGCGGTGACGCACTCGACGTGGTCGCCGCCGACCTGAAGTACCTGAACCTCGACGCGCTCTACACCGCGATCGGTGAGCACCACGTCTCGCCGGAGTCGGTCGCGAGCCGCATCGCCGCGCTGGTGCGCACCGCCGAGGGCGAGCGCGAGGAGATCGTGTCGACGCCGAACCGGGCGACGACACGGCGCCGTGGCCGTCCCGCCGGTGTGCACGTCGAGGGCTACGACGACATGCTCGTGCGCATGGCGCGGTGCTGCACCCCCGTGCCGGGTGATCCCATCATCGGCTTCGTCACCCGTGGTCGAGGCGTGTCGGTGCACCGCACCGACTGCGCGAACGCCTCGTCGCTCGCCGAGGGCCAGGCCGAGCGCATCGTCGACGTCGACTGGGACTCCGACGCGGCGGGTCACTTCGCCGCCCAGGTCGAGATCAAGGCGCTCGACCGACCCCGGCTGCTGCAGGACGTCACGTCGGTGCTCTCCGACTCGCACGTCAACATCCTGAGCAGCCACAGCCACTGCGGCCACGACCGGGTCTCGAAGATGCGCTTCGAGTTCGAGCTCGGCGATGCGTCGCACCTCGACACGCTGCTCAACCGCCTGCGGGTGATCGACAGCGTCTACGACGCCTACCGGGTGGTGCCCGGCTCCACCGAATGACCGGGTCCCTCCGATGATCGATCCGAGCGGTAACCCGGGCGCTCGCCGACGGGTCCGAAGGACGAGATGACTCCCCCCACCGACCGAGCCGGAATCGGGCCCGAGGCCCCTACGCTGCACCTCGTGCCCCCACACGACGAGACCGCTGCCGAGCCCGCCGAGCAGGCACCCGTGGCCCCGTCAGGAGACAACCGCGAACCCGACGGCGACGGCCGCTCGTCGGTGGAGCAGGCCCGCCAGATGCTGGTCGACGCCGACCCGGTGAGCTACTACCGGATGCTCACCGGTCTGGTCCGCGCGTCGCACTCCTCGGTGCTCCAGGAGCTGCCCTACAACCCGGCGCTCAGCTTCCACGACCCGAGCGTGGTCGTCGTGGACCCGGAGCCGACGAGCATCGAGACGATCGAGCTGTACGCCCGTGCGGCGTACCCCGACTTCGACAAGGTGCTCTACGGGGCCTTCGACGACCCCGAGAACGACCAGACGCTCACGGCGCTCTACCACCTGCTCGTCAACGAGGGTGCGAACGTCGCGCTCGTCACGAACCACGGCCAGATCATCGACATCGCGCTCGTGATCGCCGCGCTCGAGGCCGCCATGCTGCGTCCCGGGCGCAGCTTCGGCGTGCTCGGCGAGCACACCTCGCTCGAGGAGATGGCCGACCGCTCCAACGTGCTCGTGTCGCGCATGGTCACGACCCGCCAGGCGTTCAGCGTGCCCGCGCTGCAGGTGCTGCAGAGCGCGACGCGCACGTTCCTGTCGGTGCCCCAGACCGCCAACCGGCGCCGGGCCAAGCTCGATCCCGCCCTGGTCCGGGCCAACAACGTGGTGATGCGCCACGAGCTCGACCAGCGGCTCTCCAAGGGCGGACAGCTGCTGGCGATGGCGGCGAGCGGCAGCCAGGACCTGACCATTCCGCAGCTGATGAAGAAGGCTCGCTCCGCGTGGCGTCAGCGTCGCGGCGACGACCCCGGCGAGGTGCCCACGCTGCACTTCCAGCCGCTCTACGACGGCACGATCTCGCTCATGCTGTCGTGTCGCTACGTGCTGCCCGTCGCGATCTGCCTCGATCCGGCGACTCCCGCCTGTGCCATCGGCGGCCTCACCCGGGTCCGTGAGAAGGACGACTGCCACCGGGTGATGGACTGGATCGCGTCGGCCCACCAGGAGGCCACCGGCACCCCGACGATCTACCACTGGCACGAGGACGACCTGCTCACACAGGTGCGGGCGTTCCTCAACCGCTCCACCTGACGGATCGGGCCTCCGGCGAGTTCGGGGCTGCCGCAGGTTCAGGGCTGCACGGGCGCTCCGGTAGCGTGGCGCCCCGTGACATCACCCGACGACGCGCCGCCGACGAAGGTCGATCTCCGCACCCTCAAGGGCATGCGAGACCTCCTGCCGCCGGACTCGACGCGTCGGCGTGAGCTGGTGACCCGCTTCGGGGCGGCGGCCGCCGCGGCCGGCTACGGCGAGGTCGTGCCGCCGCTGGTCGAGGACCTGCGCGTCTTCCTGCGCGTCGGCGAGGCCACCGACGTGGTCACCAAGGAGATGTACGACTTCGAGGACAAGGACGGCAGCCGGATCGCGCTGCGCCCGGAGATGACCGCCGGCGTCGTGCGGGCCTTCGTGCAGAACCGGCCCGTCCTGCCGTGGAAGGTCTGGTACGCCGGGACCAACTTCCGTCACGAGCGCCCCCAGAAGGGCCGCTACCGCATGTTCGACCAGGTCGGCGTCGAGGCGCTCGGCGTCGACGACCCCGACCTCGACGTCGAGGTGATCGCGCTCGCGGCCCGCTTCTTCGAGTCCATCGGGCTCCGGCGTGTGCGGCTGCTGATCAACTCCCTCGGCGACCACGACGACCGCCGACGCTTCACCGCCGCGGTCGAGTCGTACTTCCGAGCGCACGCCGGGGACCTGTCCGAGGCGGCGCTCACCACCCTCGAGCGCAACCCGCTGCGAGTGCTCGACTCCAAGCGACCGTCGGACGCCGAGATCGCCGCCGGGGCACCCGCGGTCGCCGACTTCCTCTCCGATGCGTCCGCGGCGCACTACGCACGGGTGCTCGCCGGGCTCGACGCACTCGGCGTCGCGTACGAGCCGGCACCACTGCTGGTCCGCGGGCTCGACTACTACCGGCGCACCACGTTCGAGTTCGCCGCGGACGCCCTGGACGCGGCGCAGAACGCGGTGGGCGGCGGCGGTCGCTACGACGGGCTCGCCGAGGACATGGGCGGCCCGCCGACCGACGGCATCGGCTTCGCGCTCGGCGTCGACCGGATCCTGCTCGCCTGCGACGCCGAAGGCGTGTTCGACCCGCCGGCGACCGAGCTCACCGCGTTCGTCGTCGACGTGCTCGACGGCGACGCGGCCCGCGACATCACCCACGAGCTGCGTGCGGCCGGCTTCTCGGCGGACCGCCGGTTCGGCGGCGGGTCGATGAAGTCCCAGATGAAATCGGCCGACCGCTCCGCGGCCCGGTTCGCGATCATCGTGGGTGAGGACGAGGCCGCTGCCGGCGAGGTCACCCTGAAGTCGCTGCGCGACGCCGGCGAGCAGCGCCGGATCGCACGTGGCGACCTCGTCGCCGAGCTCACCTCACTGACGTCCTGACCACGCCCCTCCGCTCGCCCCGCGCCACCCGCGCCCGCACCCTCCACCCGACCCACCCGACCCACCCGACCCACCCGACCCAAGGGAACTCCTGTGACTTCGACCAACCCGACCAGCACCGCGATGCGCACCCACGACTGCGGCGGTCTCGACGTCGGCGACGTCGGCTCGACCGTCACGCTCTGCGGCTGGGTCTCGAAGCGTCGTGAGCACGGCGAGCACCTGGCGTTCGTCGACCTGCGCGACCACACCGGCGTGATCCAGTGCGTGGTCGACGGCGCGGCGGACCTGCGCAGCGAGTTCGTGCTGCAGATCACCGGCGTGGTCCGCGAGCGCCCCGAGGGCACCGTCAACGACCAGCTGGCCACCGGCAGGGTCGAGGTGGGGGACTGCACCGTCGAGATCCTCTCGATGGCCGAGCCGCCGCCGTTCCCCCTCGACGACCGTGCCGCCGACGTCGACGAGACCGTGCGCCTGCGGTACCGCTACCTCGACCTTCGGCGCGACGAGATGCAGCGCAACCTGCGCAGCCGGGCGCGCGTGAACGCCGCGATCCGCACCGCGATGGACGCCCAGGGCTTCGTCGAGATCGAGACCCCGATGCTGATCGCGTCGACGCCCGAGGGTGCTCGGGACTTCGTCGTGCCCGCACGGACACGACCCGGCACGTTCTACGCGCTGCCGCAGAGCCCCCAGCTGTTCAAGCAGCTGTGCATGGTCGGCGGTGTCGACCGCTACTACCAGATCGCCCGCTGCTTCCGCGACGAGGACCTGCGCGCCGATCGGCAGTTCGAGTTCACTCAGCTCGACGCCGAGATGAGCTTCGCGAGCCAGGACGACGTGCTCGCCG
>JAEWED010000063.1 GCA_023389745.1 Actinomycetes bacterium | reverse complement strand
GTTGGCCGCACCGCCCACCACGTCACGTTCGATGAGGGTGACCTCGGCGCCGAGGCGAGCGGCGTACGTCGCTGCCTGGGTCCCCGCAGGTCCTCCGCCGATGATCACGAATCGCAGCGCCACGTCGCCGACGTTACCCGCAGCTCCGGTAGCGTCTCGCTGCATGACGCAGCCCCGTGACGACGGCCACCCCGACCGCGGCCTCAGCGACGACGGTGGGGCGACCAGGAGTCGGGCCGACGACGAGGACCTGCAGGCGACCGTCGAACGCCTCCGCAAGGAGCTCTGGGTCGCCAAGGACGCGCTCATCGGTGCCCAGGCCGAAGCGGCGTCGCTGAAGATCCTCAACCGCGAGCTCGAGGTGCTGATCGGTCAGCTCCGCGACGCCCTGGCCGCGCAGACGCGCTGGGCCCGGCTCGTCGGGCGGCTCACGGGCAACCGCTACGCCAGCGCGGCGATCTCGAAGGCGAAGGCCTCGCTCAAGCCCTGACGATCGCTCCCGCCCCGATGGTCGGGCACGGCTTGAGCGGATCAGGCCTGCAGGACAGCGACGAGCTCGGCGAGCGGTTCGCGGAAGTCGCGGGACTCCTCGAAGCCGTGTGCCCGCCACGCCAGGGCGTCGAGCACCGAGTTGGCCGGACGCGGAGCGGGCCGGGGCGGCTGCAGCTCGGCGGTGCTGATCGGGCGAACCCGCTCGGGGTCGTGGCCAGCCGCCGCGAACGCCTCGCGGGCGAACTCGTACCAGCTCACGACACCCTGGTTCGTGGTGTGGAAGACACCCGGCACCCGCTCGATCCCGAGCTTCGCGACCATCGGCGCGAGGTCCGAGATGAACGTCGGGTGGCCGATCTGGTCGTCGACGAAGCTGACCTCTCCCCCGCCCTCGGCGAGGCGCAGCAGGGTCTTGACCATGTTCTGGCCGTGCTGGCCGCAGACCCACGACGTGCGGGCGATCGTCCAGCCGTGATCGATCTCGAGCTCGCCGCCGTACTTGGTGCGCCCGTAGACCGACACCGGGCTCGGAGCGTCCCACTCGGTGTAGGCACCGACCTTCGTGCCGTCGAACACGTAGTCGGTCGAGACGTAGACGACGTGCGCGCCGACCCGACGGGCACCGTCAGCGATGAACCGCGTCGCCGCGCAGTTCACCCGGTACGCGAGCTCGGGCTCGGTCTCGCAGCGGTCGACGGCGGTGAACGCCGCGCCGTGCAGCACCAGGTCGGGCCGCCAGGTGGTGAGCACGCCCAGCACGTGGTCGCGGTCGGTCAGGTCGTGCTCGGGCAGGTCGAGCCCGAGCACCTCGTGGTGACCGGCGGCCTCGAGCAGTGCGACGAGCTCGGTGCCGAGCTGTCCGCGGGAGCCGGTGACGACGATCCTCACCGGTTCTTCACCCGCTCCAGCAGGGGTTCCCACCAGTCGCGGCGCTCCAGGTAGAACGCCACGGTGCGCTCGAGCGCGTCGTCGAAGCTGTGGGTCGGCGCCCACCCGAGCTCGGTCACCTTGTCGGTCGTGATCGAGTAGCGACGGTCGTGGCCGAGCCGGTCCTCGACGTGGTCGACGAACGACTCGTCGCGGCCGAGCATCGCGAGCAGACGGTCGGTGATCGTCCGGTTGGTCAGCTCGTTGCCGCCGCCGATGTTGTAGATCTCACCGACCTCGCCGGAGCGCAGCACCAGGTCGACGCCGACGCAGTTGTCGCGCACGTAGAGCCAGTCGCGCACGTTCAACCCGTCGCCGTAGAGCGGCACGTGGCGGCCGTCGACCAGGTTGGTGATGAAGAACGGGATCAGCTTCTCGGGGAACTGGTACGGCCCGAACTGGTTCGACGAGCGGGTGACGAGCACCGGCAGCCCGTGGGTCTCGTGGTACGCGAGCGCGATCAGGTCGGAGCCGGCCTTGGCCGCCGAGTACGGCGAGCGAGGCGCCAGCGGGTCCGTCTCGGAGAACGAGCCCTGGTCGATCGACCCGTAGACCTCGTCGGTCGAGATGTGCAGGAACCGCTCGACGCCGACCTGGGTCGCCAGGTCGCACATGACGTTGGTGCCGTTGCAGTTCGTGCGGACGAACACGTCGGGGTCGAGCAGCGAGCGGTCGACGTGGCTCTCCGCCGCGAAGTGCACCACGGCGTCGTGGCCCGGCAGCGCCGCGCCGACCGCCTCGCGGTCGCAGATGTCGCCCTGCACGAAGGTCACGCGCGGGTCGTCGATCACGTCGGCCAGGTTCTCGAGGTTGCCCGCGTACGTGAGTGCGTCGAAGACCGTGACGCTGTCGTCGGTGGTCTCGAGCACGTGGTGCACGTAGTTGGATCCGATGAAACCGGCGCCGCCGGTCACGAAGAGTCGCATGCTCGTCCTGTGGTCAGTCAGTTCGTCGAGGTCAGGTGCAGGTCGGTCAAGTACGCAGCGCGGGATGGGGCCGCCACTGCGGCTCGATCGCGTCGCGCGTGGGGTTCGCCTGGTCCCGCGCCGAGAGGATCGGATCGCTCAGGCCCCAGTCGGCGTCGATCGCGGGGTCGTTCCACGCGACGCCGAGCTCGTCGGCCGGGTTGTAGTACCCGTCGACGAGGTACGTGATCGTCATGTCGCTGAGCGACGCGAAGCCGTGCGCGACACCCGGCGGGATGTACACGCCGAGGTGGTTGTTCGGCCCCCCGTCGACCTCGCCGAGGTCGAGGCTCAGCGTGGCGCCGTCGGTCGGTCCGCCGACGCGCAGGTCGTGCAGCACGACGCGGGCGTGGCCGTTGGGCACGTACCAGTAGTCCGCCTGGTGCAGGTGGTAGTGCAGACCGACGAGGCAGCCGGCGACGCGGTCGCCGCGGTTGCCCTGGACCATCTCACGACCGCCGGGGAACCACTGCCGGCGGTAGGTCTCGACGAAGTAGCCGCGCTCGTCGCCGTGCACCGTCGGGGTGACGACGTACACGCCGTCGATCACGTCGGACGGTTCGATCTGTGCCACTACACGACCTCGATTCGGGAATGGTCACCCAGCATGAGCCGGATGGCGGACGGGCGGGCGTCGCTGCGCTGCACGACGACCTGCTTGCCGACGAGCGAGTCGATCACCCGGGGCACGTCGAGGATCTTGGACTCCTCGAGGATGATCGAGTGCTCGAGCTCGGTCCCGCGGATCTCGCAGCCGTAGTACACCGACGTGTACGGCCCGATGTAGCTGTCGGTGATCGTGGTGTTCTCGCCGATGATGGCGGGCCCGCGGATGTGGCTGTTGACCACGACGGCGCCCTCCTGGATCACCACGCGGCCCTCGATGCGCGAGTCGGCGTCGACGGTGCCGTCGTTGCGGGCCTCGATCGTCTCGAGCACCAGTCGGTTGCCCTCGAGCAGCGGCTCGAGCTTGCCGGTGTCCTTCCACCAGCCGTCGAGCACCTCGTGGCGGACCTTGTGCCCGTTGTCGATCAGCCACTGGATGGCGTCGGTGATCTCGAGCTCGCCACGCGCCGACGGCTTGATCGACCGGACGGCCTCGTGGATCGAGGCGTCGAACAGGTACACGCCGACCAGCGCCAGGTCCGACGGCGGCACCTCGGGCTTCTCGACGAGGGCGATGACGTCGCCGTCGGGTCCGAGCTCCGCCACGCCGAAGCGCTCGGGGTCCTTGACCCGGGTCAGCAGGATCTGCGCGGAGGACGCCTTGGGCGCACCCTCGAGGGTGAGCTCGTCGGCCGCGGCCCGGTCGGCCTCGAACGCCTCGACGAACTCGGTGATGCCCTGACGCAGCAGGTTGTCGCCGAGGTACATGACGAAGTCGTCGCCGCCGAGGAACTCCTCGGCGATCGCCACGCAGTGCGCCAGCCCACGGGGTGCGTCCTGGGGCAGGTAGGTGATGTTCACGCCCCACCGGGAGCCGTCGCCGACCGCCGCGCGGATCTCGTCGCCGGTCTCGCCGGTGACGATGCCGATGTCGGTGATCCCGGCGTCGACCATGTCCTCGATCCCGAAGAACAGGATCGGCTTGTTGGCGACCGGAACCAGCTGCTTGGCGCTCGTGTGCGTGATCGGCCGGAGCCGTGTCCCGGCGCCGCCGGAGAGAATGAGGCCCTTCACGACAGGCCGTTCTATCAGGTATCCACTGGGGGTCCGAACGGCGCCCCGGTCCCGGCCCGGTCCCCGAAGAGGGTCCTGACCAGCGTCTTGGCGGCGATCGGGTAGCTGTTCGCCGCAGCGAACGCCCTTCCGGCGCTGCCCAGCTCGGCCAGGCGGGCGGGATCCGCGAGCAGCTCGGCGATCACCTCGGACAGCGCGCCCGCCGAGATGTCGGCGGGCACCTTGACGACCACGTGGTCGGGGTACTCCGAGAACGTGCCGAGGTCCGACACGATGGTCGGGATGCCTGCGGCGAGCGTCTCGGCGACCGAGGCCGAGGACTCGCCGTTGGTGTGGCGACGCAGCTGCAGCGCCAGCGAGGTCCGGCCGACCCAGTCGGCGTACTCGTCGGAGCTGATCGCGCCCGTCACGGTCACCCGGTCCGACGCGCCGTGCTCGGCGGCCATGCCGCGCAGCGCGTCGAGGTAGTCGTCGCCGGCGTGGCCCACGAGCACCAGGTGGCCCTCGTCGAGCCGGGCGACGGCCTGGACCGCGACCTCGGTGCGCTTCGCCGGGCTCGGGAACCCGAACGACGCGACGAGCGGCTCGCCCGCGGGTGGCGACGCAGCGGGGATGACCGGTGACGGGATCGAGAACGCCACCTCGGGTCGGCGCCCGCAGTCGAGCTCGATGAGGTCCGCGGCGTGCGAGGAGTGCGTGAACAGCCGTGTCGCCAGCCCGGCGACCTCGGCGATCATCAGCACCCCGAACAGCGCTTCCTCGTGGATCGGCAGGTACTGCGCACCGCCCATCGCCGCCGGGTAGCGGCCGGGGTACATGCGGTGCAGCAGCTCGCCGAAGGTGCCCTCGGTCAGCTCGGGCCGGTCGCGGAAGAGATCCGAGTAGAGCAGCGTCAGCCGTGCGTCGTGCAGCAGCACGGCGCCGGGTCGGCGCCGCAGCATGGCGAGCTCGTCCGCGTGGAACGTGCTGTTGCCGAGGAGGTACAGCACCTCGTCGAAGGCTCCCTCGAGCGCCTCGAGCTGCTCGAGGTTCGACAACGCCTCGGCACGCACGCCGTCGGGCAGCTCGGCGGCGGCCGGATCGATCGAGGTGAGCACCGTCAGGTCGCACTCCTGCGCGAGCGGCTCCGCGAGCGACGCCAGGTACGCCGAGGGGCCCGACAGCTGCGGCGGCACCGGGGACGCGACCGCGAGCCGTGGCCGGCGGGGGCCGCCACGGGGCGCGCGCGACGGGGCGTCGAGCAGCTCCCGGTAGACCGCCGCGGTCGCCGCGCCGGCGGCGGCCCAGGTGAACCGGTCGTCGACCTCGGTCGCTGCGAGTTCGAGGCGTCGCTCGTGGTCCGTCAGGTGCGACTCGATCGACGCGGCGATCGCCCCGGGGTCGGTCGCGTCGAACAAGGCGCCCGGATCGCCGACCAGGTCGACGAGCGACGAGTTGTCACCGGCGATGACCGCGGCACCGGCTCGTCTGGCCTCGAGCACGGGCAGACCGAGCCCCTCGTAGGTCGAGGGGTACACGACGAGCGTCGCCGCCTGCATCAGCGACACCAGCGTCGGGCTGTCGACCGAGCCGGTCAGCACCACCGACCCGGCGATGCCCAGCTCTGCCGTTCGCGACTCGAGGTGCGAGCGGGCGTCGGGCGTCAGGGCGCACTGGACCACCAGCGGGTGCGCCGCGCGCAGCGACGGCGGGAGCTGCGACCACGCGACGAGCAGGCGGTCGAGGTTCTTGCGCCACTCGATGCCGGTGGGGCACAGCACGTAGCCGGCGTCGACGGTGTCGCCGAGCAGCCATGCGAGCGACTCCAGCAGCTGCTCCTTCGGCGTCTCGGGTGCGACGAACTCCGCACCCGCCGCGCCGTGGATGGTGACGATGCGCTCCGGCGGCACGCCGACCAGGTCGGTCAGGTCCGCCGTGGTCGACGTCGAGATCGACAGCAGGCGGTCGCAGCCCCGCAGCAGGTGCAGGCGCTGGTCGTGCAGAGCGGCGACGTCGGGGTCGCGCAGGTAGATCTCCGGGAAGCGCGACGGGATCAGGTCGTAGACGGTGGCGACCACTCGGGTGTCGACGCCCCTCGCCCACCTCGGCAGCAGCTCGACGTAGCCGTGGCCCTCGACGAACGGGCTCGTCACGTGCAGCACCCGTGGCGGTCGCCGTTCCAGGTCCGGGTCGTCAGCTCGGATCAGCCGACCCGTCGACAGCAGCTCGCGCACCTGTTCGTGCATCGGGAACGCGGGGTCCGCGACGTACGCGCGCACGAGACCGGGCGAGCCGGCCTCGACGGCGCGGATCAGCTCGAGGGTGAAGCGGCCGATCCCGCGGGAGGCGTGCTCGTGGGACTGCAGCGCACGGACGTCGACCACGACCCCCGTCGTCGGTTCACCCACCGTCGCCGGGCTCCTCGCTGCTCGCAGCGGCCGTGTCCGCAGGGAGATCGCCGGGCTGCACGAGCTCGCGCAACGCTCGCAGCTCGTCGACGAGGCGGGCCTGCTCCTCTGCGAGGCTGTGCTGCTCCTCTACGAGGCGGGACTGTTCCTCTACGAGGCGGGACTGCTCCGCGGCGATCGTCTCGAGCGACGACGCCTGCACCGCGACGGACCGCGAGACGAGCTCCAACCCGGCGTCGCGTGCGCGCAGCGCGGAGCGGTTGAGGGAGAGCAGCTCGTCCTGAGCTGCGAGCACGCGGTCGACCCGGGCGGCGATGTCGGCGAGTTGTCGCGAGAACCAGCGCAGGGCCGGTCCGAGCACGGTCGCGAGGGACCGCTTCAGGAGGGATGTCATGCCGTAGATCCTCCCGCACCGAGTCGTCGCGACACGACATCCCCCACCGACGTCACACCGTGGCGTTCCAGCGCCCTCGCTCCCGCCTCGGACAGCCGCGCCCGCAGCGCCGGGTCGTCGCGCAGGCGTCGCAGGTGCGCGGCGGCGACGTCCAGGTCGGGGTCGGCCCAGGTGCCCTCGGCCGGGTACAGGTGACCGGGGCCGATGGGGATCTCGGTGACCGGCACCAGCAGCGCCGAGTCGTCGTCCATGAAGTCGAGGTTGCCCGAGTAGGCCGTCGCGACGACGGGTGTGCCGAGCGCCATCGCCTCGGCCATCGTCAGGCCGAGGCCCTCGGAGCGGTGCAGCGACGCGTAGCAGTCGACCATCGCCACCAGCGCGAGTCGGTCCCGGGACGACAGGTAGGTGTCCCACACCTCGATGTCGTCGCGTGCGGCGGCCGCGTCGATCAGCTCCTCGCGCTTGTCGGGGAACACGTCGCCGTTGATGCCCTTGAGGATCAGGCGGGCGCCGTCGTCGGGCTCGAAGGCCCGCGTGAAGGCCTCGATGAGCCCGAGAGGGTTCTTGCGGTCGACGACGGACAGGAAGTCGAACGAGAACAGCACCGTGAACCGGTCGTCGAGACCGAGGCGCGCACGGTCGTCGTCGGTGACCTCGGGGTCCTCGAACACCAGTGGGACCGGCACCAGGTGCACCGGGACGCGGTCCTCGGCGGCGAAGACGTCGACGAGGTACTGCGTCGCACCCCAGACCTCGTCGACCCATTCGAAGCTCGACCGTTGCCGAGCGGTGAGCACGTTCGTCTCCCAGTACCAGAGCCCGATGTTGTGACGGCCCTCGAAGAACGACGGGCCGACGTCCTCGACGAAGTACGGCAGCTGATCCGGCGTGATGACGAGGAGGTTCACCGAGTACGGGGCGTCGAGCGAACGCTGCGACGGCCCCGACCGACGGCTGCTGGTGCGGTCGTACGCGACGGTCGCGACCGGGATGCCCGCCGCGTCGAGGGCCGCGTGCATGCGGCGTGCGGCCACCCCGAGGCCGAGGTCACCGGAGAGGTAGCCGACCAGGTTCACGCCGAACGGGCGAGGCCCGCCGGTGCCGGCCGGCACCGCGCCCGGACGGTCCTCCGGCGCTGACGGGAGGTCGGGCAGCAACGCCAGCGCCGTCTGGCCCTCGGCCAGTCCGTGGGTCCACATCCAGCGCACCAGGTGGTCCCGCCCGGCCCAGCGGACCGATCCGAACGCACGCTCCAGGTCGGGACGCTGCTCGACGACCTGGTCGGCGTGGCGCGAGATGCCGGTGGCGCCGTCGGGGTCCTCGGTCCGCAGCAGCTCGACGAAGCCGGCGACCTCTCGTCTCACGAACGGGTTGGGAGGGGTGGCGTCGCCCGACAGCTGGGACCGGTACCACCGCCGCAGCGCCGGTGTCTCGGCGATGCCCGGCACGGCCGCCGTCGCGCCGCCCCCCTGCCCGCCGACCGCCTGCCAGCCGTGCGATTCGAGCTCGGCCGCGGCGTCGTGCAGCAGGGTGCGGAGCCCGGGGGTCTCGCTCACGAAGCGGACCGGCTCCTCGCCGTCGGGGGCGAACCACCAGGGGCGCTCGGGGTCGAAGCCCTCCAGGTCGACCAACGTCGTGGGCTCGACGGGCACCTCGTCGAGCGTCGCGGCCGAGATCCGCAGGCTCGGGTCGGTCACGGCCCTGGTCGTGGCGGCCGGCAGGTCCCGCCAGAGCACGTCGACGGGGCGGTCCTGGTCCGAGGCGACGACGTCGTCGAGCCGGCTGCGCCACCAGCGCAGTGCGTCGACCTGCGTCGAGGACAGCGCGAGCGCACCGGGCAGCAGCCCGCCCCACGGCAACCCGGTTTCCTCGTCCACGTGCACGGCGCGAGCCGCGGCGCCCAGGTCTTCAGCGGCGGCGAGCAGCCCGTCCAGCGGGCCGTGCGCCACGACCGTGTCGGCGAGCACCAGCAACGGCGCGTCGTGGAGCAGTCCGCCGTCGACCGCGGCGTCGAGCAGCCACGGCAGCGCCGTCCAACCCGCCGCGGTGTCGCCGAGGCCCATGACCAGGTCGACGAAGCGCAGGCCGGCGACCCGCAGCCCCTGCGGTCGGAGCCCGTCGTCGCCCGCCGCGGGACGACCGTCGCAGTGCACCGGGATCACCGTGGCATCGCGATGGTGCCGCTCGATCGAGGCGCGGAGCACGTCGAACCACGCGCGCCGCCGGGTCGAGGTGATGACGAGGACCTGCACGGGCACAGTCTGTCAGTCCCCGGTGCGGGTCCCGGTCCACGTCGAGGTGTCGTGGGCGACTGCCGCGTCCCGGGCCCTCAGGGGCACGCCGCTAGCATCGGCGGCCATGACGACCAACGCCTCCGGACGATCCCTCGTCGGCACGATCCGCTCCGCACCCGGGCTCGCGGGGCGTGTCGACGAGCTCGAGGCCGAGGTCGCACGACTCCGGGAGCGTGTCCAGGTGCTCGAGTCGACCGTGACCGCGCTCGACGCGGTCCGCGACGAGGTCGCCGCGCTGTCGATCGCGTTCACCGAGGAGCTCAACCGGGTGGCGGGCAGCCCGACGAGCTGAGCGCCGGCGCTCAGGGGTGGAGCCGCCGCTCAGGGGTAGGTGAGCGGATACGGGTAGCAGTCGTAGCTGCTGCCGTAGTTGGGGTTGTAGTAGGGGTCGGCGTGCAGCTCGCCCCACCAGCGGCTGCGCAGCAGCTCGAGCTCGTCGACCCGCACGGTCGGGTCGCGCGTCACCGACTCGAAGTGGTCGAGCCGGGCCTGGGCCGAGACCACGATGCGGTAGCCGAGGTGGCGGAGCTTGCAGCACAGATCGACGTCGTTGTAGTTGCCGGCGAACAGCTCGCTGAAGCCCCCGACGTCGTCGAAGACGTCGGGGCGGATGGCCAGGCACGCCGCGGTGACGCCCGCGACCTCGCGGTCGAGTGACAGCGCCATGCGGTTGGCGGTGTCGGCGGGGTCGAGCCCGAACATGAGGTGGCCGGGGTTGCCCCCGATGAGGACGTGGCCGCCGTGCTGCAGTCGCCCGTCCTCGAAGCGGAGCTGCAGCCCCGCCGCGCCGACGTCGGGCTCTCGCACGAAGCCGACGAGCACCTCGATCCACTGCGGATCGACCACCTCGACGTCGTCGTTCAGGAACACGAGCACGTCGCCACGGGCGGCGAGTGCGCCCTCGTTGCACTTCTCGGAGAAGTTGAACGGGCGGTCGAAGGGCACCACCGTCAGCCGGTCACCGAGCAGGTCCCGCAGCTCGTCGAGCACGTCGTCGTCGGCAGGCTGGTCGACGACCAGGACGACCTCGAGGTTCGGCCAGGTCGACCGCTCGACGATGCTGCGGACCGCGCCGAGCACCATGACCCGCTCCGCGCCCCGGACCACGCCGCGGGAGCAGCGCGTCGGGATGACGATGCTGACCAGCGGGTGCTCGCGGTGGCGACGCACCAGGTGGAAGTAGCCACGGGGACGCTGCTCGACGACGTCGACGTCGAGGCCGACCCGCTCGGCGTGCGAGGCGAGCGCCCGGGCCGCGGAGTCGTAGGCGTAGGGCTTCACGTCCTCGCCGGCGAGCACCGACGACGGCACGACCCGCCAGTGGTACAGCACCTCGGGCACGTGCACGATGCGGCGGGCGACCTCGGTGACGCGCAGCACCAGGTCCCAGTCCTGGGCGCCGTCGTAGCCGTCGCGGAAACCACCGAGGTCGCGCACCAACTCGGTGCGGATGGCCGAGAGGTGACAGGTGTACATCTGGTTCCGGAAGCGCTCCGGCGACCAGTCGGGTTTGAAGAACGGGTCGACGCGCCGGCCCTCGACCAGGACGTCCTCGTCGGTGTACACGTAGTCGACGTCGTCGGCGGTGCCGAACGCGGCGACGATCCGCTCGAGCGCCACGGGCGCGAGCAGGTCGTCGTGGTCCAGCAGCACGGTGATCTCGCCGCGGGCGACCTCGAGCGCGTCGTTCGACGCGGCGACGATCCCCCCGTTGAGCGCCCGGTGACGCACGACGATGCGCGGGTCGGCCGCAGCGAACGCGTCGAGCATCGGAGCGATGTGCGGCGACGGCGATGCGTCGTCGACGAGCAGGAGCTCCCAGTCGCCGAAGCTCTGGCGCAGCACCGAGTCAACGCACTCGGTGAGGACCGAGGCGTCGGTGTCGTAGACCGGGGTGACGATCGAGACGAGCGGAGTGCCGCTCACCTCACCGGGTCTGCTCACTTGACCACGACGTCGCGGCACATGAGGAAGCTGTCGACGCCCTCACCCGCGTTGAGCGCGACCAGGCAGGCCGAGTACCGGCCCGGCGGCACGTCGACGCCGATCGCGAAGCCGTGGTCGTTGCCGTGACCCGGGTAGTTCGCCTGCCAGTCACCGCGGGGCCGGTTCGCCGGGGCGGTGTGCCACTTGCCGTTCAGGATCAGCGTCACGTCGATCGGGTTGCCGGTGTCGCGGTCGAGCGCCCAGCCGGCGGTGGTGATGGCGCCGGGCCCGGTGTTGATGCCGTCGACCCGACCGATCGGGTTGTGCTGTGCGCGCGACACGTCGAACCAGGCCCGTCCACGGTCACGGATGAACCCGAGCGAGCCCTGGATGGCGCCGGGGCAGCTCGTCGCGCCGACGTCGCGGTGGCCCACGACGACCGGCGAGTTGATGACCTGGCCGGCGGGGATCGACGTCGACCCACCCGAGGTGAACGTGCCCCAGGCACGCGGATCGACGTTGTACTCCTCGAGCCGCCAGCCCACGACGCGGGCGACGCCCTCGAGCGAGGCCTGGGTCGGGTTCGCTCCCACGTAGTTGCCGATCACCGACACGCCGACCGAACCGGTGTTGAAGCCCTTCGCGTGGGCGCCGATCACGGGGCGGGTGATCCCGCCACCACGGCCCTCCCAGATGGTGCCGAAGCGGTCGACGATGAAGTTGTAGGCGAGGTCGGACCAGCCGTTGCCGTCCATGTGGAAGGCCTGCATGCCCCGGATGATCCCGGGGACCTGCGCGGCGGAGTAGTTGTTGCTGCTCGCCGTGTGGTGCACGACGGCCATGCGCACCGCCGAGGCGTAGCTGGGCGTGGACGCGGCAGCCCGCGCACCCCACGCCGAGCGGGGCTGGACCCCGAAGGGCACCGGCATCGCGGCGTCCGCGAGCGGCACGGTCTCGGTCATGACGCGGCGTGTCGTCTCGCGCACCAGGGTGACCTCGGCGCTCGGCGCGTCGGAGCCGCCCAGGCTGACCTCGTAGCCGGTCGCGTCGCCGACCCAGAGGGGCTCGGTGTTGTTCGAGGACTGCTCGGCGCTGCCCTCGTCGGGACCGTTGTCGCCGCTGTACTCGAGCTCGATCCACTCGCTCCACGCGTCGTCCTCGAGGACCCTGACCAGGACCGGGTCGGTGGGCGCCTCGTCGAGCGCGACGCCGATCATCGAGAACTCGGACGTGTCGTCGACCGCACCGACCACCCGGTCGTCGGCCAGGTCGCCCTCGACCGCCCCGGCCATGGCGGCAAGTTCGGCATCGGTCACGGCACCCAGCTCGGGCAGCGGGACCGTCGAGGCGGACGCGGAGGCGACGAAGTCGAACGCAGGAAGGGGTGCCATCGAACAGACGACGCCGGCGGCGACGGCGATCGAGGCGCGCCGAAGCAGGCGGACGCGGCGAAGGGGAGGAGCCATGGCGGAGAGTCTATGCAGGCTCAATCGACGATTTGTCGGTGCCCCCGGAGCAGTTCGCGGCACAGCCGCGCCGTGTCGACGGCCCCGCCGTCGCCGAGTTCGGGCATCTCGACCACTCGCGGATCCGCCGACACGGTGCCGTCCACGGCGACCGGGAAGAGCTCGATCGTCGTGTCGTCACGGCCGCGGACCACACACGAACGGGGGCTCAACGACGCGAGACCGGTGGCTGATGTCACCGCCCCCAGCGCCGTCGTTCCCGACCGTGACGACGGCACGGCCCGCGGATCGAGGGCTCGGGCGACCTCGCCGGCGGTCGCCGGTCGGAGCCCCGTGGGGGCCTGTGCCGCGAGCACCGGAACGATCTCGAGGTCGTCGCTCGTGGCCAGGAGCAGGTCCCGCCACGGCCCGGCCGTGCCG
>JAEWED010000254.1 GCA_023389745.1 Actinomycetes bacterium | reverse complement strand
GGGCGAGCCGCTCCACCAGGCGCCGGTACTTGGGCAGCATCCCCGCGTGATGGACGCCGATGCCGTTGCGCACGAACTTCGCCAGGGTCTTGCCGAACCCGGAGGCGAAGCGGAACCCGCCGATGAGCTCGGCGATCTCGTCCTTCTCGGCGCGGGTGAGCAGCTTGATGCTCATCAGCGATTGCGCCCGCTCGACCGCGGAGGCCTGGGTGAAGTGCACGACGTACACGGGGGCCTGGTGCGTGGACAGCAGCTCCTCGAGCACTTCGGTGAGCGGTGTCATCCGGAACTCGTGGACGAGGGGGATGGGCCGGGTGGCGGACCGGACCACGGCGACGGCCCGGCCGGTCCGCTCGGGCAGCGTCTCGGTGAAGCGGGTCACGTCGCCGAGCGTGGCGGACATCAGGATGAACTGCGCGTCGGGCAGTTCGAGCAGCGGGACCTGCCACGCCCAGCCGCGGTCGGGATCCGCGAAGTAGTGGAACTCGTCCATGACGACCTGGCCGACGTCCGCGACGCGGCCCTCGCGCAACGCCAGGTTGGCGAGGATCTCCGCGGTGCAGCAGATGATCGGGGCATCGGGGTTGACCGAGGCGTCGCCGGTGAGCATGCCGACGTTGTCGGCCCCGAAGGTGGCGGACAGGTCGAAGAACTTCTCCGACACCAGGGCCTTGATGGGGGCGGTGTAGTAGCTGCGACGTCGATCGGCCAGAGCAGCGAAGTGGGCGGCGACCGCGATCAAGCTCTTGCCGGACCCGGTGGGCGTGTCGACGATGACGTGGGACCCGCCCACGACCTCGAGCAGGGCCTCCTCCTGGTGCGGGTACAGCTCGAGCCCGCTGGCCTCGACCCAGGCGAGGAACGCGTCCATGACCGCGTCGGGATCGGCAGGCGTCGGGATGAGCTGGCCCAGGTCGGTCACCCGGGCAGCGTAGGAGCAAGGGCCTCGATAGGGTCGACCGGTGACCACCGCCGCGGGAGCTCTGACACCGGACCGACGGACGACGATCCTCGTCGCGGCGGCCGAGATGTTCGCCGAGAAGGGGTTCGCCGGCACCGGGATCGACGACATCGGGGCTCGCGCCGGTGTCACCGGCCCGGCCATCTACCGCTACTTCAGGGGGAAGGACGCGCTGCTCCGGGCGGTCATCGCACACGGGGTCGACGCGTTCGAACTGCCCGAGGACGCGGTGAGCGGCGGTCTCGAGGCGATGATCCCGCCAGCGGTGGGCAACGGGCTCGACCGGCCCGCGTTCCTGGTGACGTATCTGCGGGAGTACCACCGACTCGACGACGAGGCCCGTACCGAGATCGGCCGGACCGAACGGCGTCTCATCGACCAGTGGCGCGACGCCATCGGCGACGCGAACACGGCGCTCTCCCGGGACGAGACGACGCTGCGGCTCCGGGCGGTCTTCACCGCCCTCGGTGCGACTGCATCCCGACCGAGCCGCGTGCCCCGGACCGTCCTCGAACCGCTCCTGGTTCGGTCGGCGCTCGCCGCGTTCACCGCGCCGGCGACCCCGCAGCGAGCCGCCGTGGTGCCGACGCCCGGCTGGTCCCTCGCTCCCTCCCGGCGCGACGTCATCCTCGACGCGGCGATGCGCCTCTTCTCCGAGCGCGGTTACCACGGCGTGAGCATGGACGACATCGGCGACGCGGTCGGGATCTCGGGTCCGACGATCTATTCGCACTACGGGTCCAAGCTCGACGTGCTCGCCGCCGCCCACGAGCGGGCGAGCGTCCGGACCTGGGTCGCGGTGCAGGACGCCGCGAGGGACGCGACGTCCGCGTCGGACGCGCTGGACCGGCTGGCAGCGGCTCAGCTCAGCGTCGCGGCCGAGCACCGCGACCTCATCGTCGTCACCACTCGTGAGCTCGCCGCCCTCGACCCGATCGACCAGCAGCGGCTCACGACCCGCGCCACCGAGATCGTCGACGTGTGGATCGCCGTGCTCGGCGAGCTGCGACCCGAGCTCGGACGCTCAGAGCTCCGGGCGGTGCTCACCGGTGTCTTCCCACTGATGAACGAGACGGCGCACACCCTGGATCGACCCGAGGACGGCGTGCCGCCTGTTCGCTCCTGGGCGCTCGGGGTGCCGGAAGTGAACGGCTCCTAGGTCGTCCGTTCCAGCTCGTCGAGGTCAGAGACCTGCTATTCCAGGGATTGCTGGAAGGGTCCGTGAACGATTCCTTGTGCGTCGTGCGTCGATCTGCTTTCGTGGAGCTCGTTCCGCTGCAGCTGGCCATCGACTGCGGCCGACAGGGGGAGGCATCGCGTGACACCGCGATCCGTTCGATCGGTCCTGCTCACCGCGCTCGCGCTCGTGGTCACGACGGCGCTCGTGCCGGGCACGGCGGCGGCCCGTCAGCACGAGGAGTCGGCACGAACACCCACGATGCGGTCGGGCGACGGCATCTCCGTGCTCAGCACCACGCCCATCGACGATCGGACGATCGACGTGCGGATCTCGACGTCGCTCGTCAGCGACGGCGCGACGATCAAGGGCAACGGTCTGCGGATCGTGCTGCCCGAGGGCTACGACCCGAGGTCCCCGCGTCGCTATCCGGTGCTGTACCTGCTCCACGGCGGGGCCAGCTCGCACACCACCTGGTACGACTCGAACGCCGCGGACATCGTTCGGTTCGCCGGCTCCGACCTGATCATCGTGATGCCCGACGGCGGCAAGATCGGGATGTACACCGACTGGGTCGACCAGACCACCTACCGCCAGAGCTGGTTGACCTTCCACCTGACGCAGCTGATCCCGTTCGTCGACCGCAACCTGAAGACGATCGCCGATCGGGAGTCGAGGGCGATCGCCGGGGTGTCGATGGGCGGCGGCGGAGCGTTCCACTACGCGTTCGCCCGGCCCGACCTCTTCGGCGTCGCAGCGAGCTTCTCCGGCGTGCTCAACCCCCACGCGCCGCTCGGGGTCGTGGGGATCGCAGCGGTGAACGCTTACTGGAAGATGCCGACCTTCGGGCAGTACGGCCTGCCCTTCTGGCCGTTCTGGGAACCGTGGCGGGCGGCGAACCCCGTGGCGCACGCAGCGAAGTTCCGTGGCGTGACCACGCTGCTCTACGCGGGCGAGGGCACCGACCCGGTCGAGCTCACCATGCGCGACTTCACCGAGACCATGAGCCGCGCACTCACCAAGGCAGGGGTCCCGCACACCTACGTCAACTACGGACGGCCCGGCGGCAGGTGCAACGGCGGCCACGAGATCGGCTGCGGCGCCCACGCCTTCGCACTGGCGATGCCCGAGATCCGTGAGGCGCTGTCGCTGCCGGCCCTCGACCGCCTCGGGCCGGCGTCGTGAGGGCTCGAAGGGCGCTGGTCGCCGTCCTCGCAGCGCTGGTCGTCGCCGGCTTCGGCGCCTGTGCGGGATCCGACGACCGCGCTGCTCCCACCGCGCCGACGTCGCAGGCCCGGCCCGAGCCGTCGCCGGCGGAGGTGACGTCGTTCTCGATCGAGACCGACCTGGTCGACACCTCGACACCCGGCGGCAGGCTCGACGACGACCGCAGCACACCGAAGATCAACGTGCTGCTCCCGACCGGCTACCACGACGGCTCGGATCGCTATCCCGTGCTGTGGCTGCTCCACGGCGCCGACCACGGCGCCGACGCATGGCTCGACAACATCGAGACCCTCGCCGCGGACCTCCCGGCGATCGTCGTCATGCCCGACGGCGGCCTGATCGGCATGTACACCGACTGGTGGAACGGCGGCTCCCGCGAGGGGACGGCGTGGGCGACGTTCCACCTCGACACGGTGCGCGACGAGGTGGAGCAGCGCTTCCGGATCCGCGAGGGCCGCCAGTGGCACGCCATCGCGGGTGTCTCGATGGGCGGGCAGGGAGCGCTGCGCTACGCGGCGCTCCTGCCGGACTACTTCGGGTCCGTCGCCACGTTCTCCGCCGCGATGCCCGACATGCAGTCCGTGGTCGCCGACGTGCAGGTCGCCGGTCTGGGGCGCGGCGCCGTCACCTACGACGACATCTTCGGCCCGCGTGACGGCTCGTACGCAGCAGAGAACAACCCGAGCGCGCTGGTGCCGAACCTCAGCCACACGCGTGTGTTCATGACCTCCGGCGACGGCACGAACTGCCCCCAGGACCCGGTGAACCCCGACAGCATCGGCAACGACGAGCTCATCGAGACGGCGATCGACCGGGAGCAGACCGCGTTCGCCGAAACCGCCCGCTCCGCCGGCGTCGACATCACCGCGGTGACGACCTGCGGTGTGCACACCTTCGGTGTGTGGGAGCGGGCCTTCGTCGCCGCTCGAGACTGGGGGTTCTTCGAACCGGTGGCCGAGGTCGCGACCGAGGAACCCGCCGGTCGGTGACCGCACGGCAGGGGCTCGAGTCCCGCCGGAACGAACGACCTCAGGGGAGCACGAGCTCTCGGAGCGGATCGCCGCCGTCGATGAAGAGCCGACCGTCCGGCACCAGCATCGACGCGACGCGCGCCAGCGCCATCCCATGGCGGCGCGGGTGCCGGCCGTCGAGCACGCCGACACGAACGGCGAAGGCGAGGTGATACGGCTGCTCGCCCTGCTCAAGGGCGAGGTCCTCGACGGCCGCGACCCGTGTGTGGAGACGTCCCTCCTCGATCAGCTCGGTCGACGCCCCGGTGAGCTGCTCGATCGCCGTCCGGGAGCGATCGACGGCGAGCACGCGACCGTGCGGGCCGATCCTTCGTGCGACCTCACGTGCCGCCGCCCCGGGCCCGCAGCCGATCTCGATCACGCGCATGCCCGGCTGCAGCGGCAGCGCGTCGACCACTTCACGAAGGCGCACGGACAACGCAGACACCTGTGCAGGGTAGGGCGCGAGCCGCGCCGGCATCTGCGTCGGGTCGCCGCTGCGGCGACGACCGCGGGCGAGGCCCCTCGTCGAGTGCGCGGTCCCTGACAGGTTCTGTCAGGGACGCGCCCCGATGATGGGCTCATGGGCACCAACGACCTCCCCCTCGCCGACCGCGTCGTGCTCGTCGCAGGCGCCACCAGAGGTGCCGGGCGCGGCATCGCCGTCGCCCTCGGCGCCGCCGGTGCGACCGTCTACTGCAGCGGGCGCAGCACCCGTGGCGCCCGTTCCGACTACGACCGGCCCGAGACCATCGAGGAGACTGCCGAGCTGGTGACGGGCGCGGGCGGCACCGGGATCGCGTCGGTGACCGACCACCTCGACCCGGCACAGGTGGCGTCCCTCGTCGGGCGGATCGAGGCGGAGCACGGTCGCCTCGACATCCTCGTCAACGACATCGGCGGCGAGCACTACGTCGACTTCGGCAAGCGTGTCTGGGAGTACGACCTGGACCGCGGCCTGCGCCTGCTGCGTGCGGGGCTCGAGACACACCTCATCACGAGCCACTTCGCGCTGGGACTGCTCTCCCGGCGGTCCGGCGGCCTGGTGGTGGAGATCACCGACGGCGCCGACAGCTACAACGCGACGCGCTACCGCGAGAGCGTGTTCATGGACGCCACCAAGAACGCGGTGAACCGTCTGGCGTTCGCCGAAGGACACGAGCTGGCCCCGCTGGGATGCTGTGCGGTGGCGGTCACGCCGGGCTGGCTCCGCTCGGAGATGATGCTCGACGTCTTCGGTGTCACCGAGGAGAACTGGCGCGACGCCACGACGCGTACCGCGACCGACGGTGAGCCGGCGCCACCTGGATTCGCCGTGTCCGAGACCCCGACCATGGTGGGCCGGGCCATCGCCGCCCTGGCCCAGGATCCGGACCGGCAGCGCTGGAATCAGGGGTCGGTCACGTCGTTCGAGCTCGCCGAGCACTACGGCACCACCGACGTCGACGGCTCACGTCCCGATGCGTGGGGTTACATCGTCGAGGTCGAGGAGCAGGGGCTCGATCGCACGCCGGACGACTACCGCTGAACGCTCTGTCCTCGAGCCGGCTGCCGCTACCGTGCGGCGATGGCCGATCAGCTGCCTCGTCCGCCCGTGCCGATCGATGCGGTCCTCGAGGATCCGGGACTCGTCGATCGTCTCGTCGATGCCCACGCGCCGTACTGGCCCGTGCAGCGCTACATGGCGAACCGCGCGGAGTACGCGACGCTCAGCGGTGGGTCGACCGGGGGTGACCCTGCCGGTGAGATGCCCGTGGCACCGGTGTTCCGTGGTGATTGGGCGTTCGGCGGCGACGTGTCCGACGGCGTCGACGAGCTGCTGCACCACCCGGCGTTCGTCGACGGTGCCCGGCAGCTCTTCGGCGCCGAGATCGTGCGGCCCCACACGGTGTACGTGAACCTGACCTGGCAGCTCCCCTTCGCCCAGGGCCGCGGCCACGTGGACATCCCGGCGTTCCGCGGCTTCGACCGCTCGACGGTGCCGGTGACGTTCCTCACGATCATGGGCCAGACCGGGCTCTTCGAAGCGGAGCGGGTCAAGGTCGCGACCGCGGTGTCGTGGTTCTACCGAGGCGCCGACGGCGGCTTCGAGTACTGGCCCGACGGGCCGGACGGCGCGTCGGTCGTGCACGAAGGCTCGATCCACAACACCGGCATCGTCGGTGACAACGACTTCATGTGGCACCGCGTCCGGCCGGTCGGCCGTCCCGAGGACGGCATGGCGACGCTCTCACTCGACAGCGAGCTCCACCGCGCCGGGGAGTCGACCTGGGAGATCCGCGACGGCGACCGAGTGGTCGCGTCGTTCGACGACAGCCGGCTGCGCGTCGGGCTGTCGTGGAAGGGCGACGTGTTCCACTCGGAGTGGGATCGCGCCCGCCACGACGACCACGACGACGACCTGACCGAGGCCGAGGTGCTGCGTCGGCTCGAGGCCGACCTGGCCGCGAGGGGACTCGACAGCTCGATCCCGTCGGACGACCCGATCCGCGACCCGCGCTTCATCGAGCGCCTCGCCGACGCGTACATGCGGTATCCGGCCTAGCCGTCGTACGCGGGCGACGTCGCCGTCGCGTTCCCGCACCGCTGTCGCGTTCCCACACCGCTGAAAGCGGGCAGGATGTCGAGGTGGGCACAAGGACGTGGTCGAGCCCGCAGCGTCGAGGTGTGCTGCGCAGAGCGGTGAAGATCGCGCTCGCGGCGATGTTGGCCACCTCGGTCGCGGTGTGGTTGGACGTGCCCAACCCCTGGTTCGCGACGCTCGCGTCGCTCGTGGCGGTGGAGATCACGCTCCAGGCATCGTTCCGCTCGGCGCGCAACGCGGTGTTGGGCGCCGGTCTCGGTGCGGCGGTCGGCCTGGCGTTCGCGCTCGTCGCACCGGGGCAGATCTGGGCGGTCGGTCTGGTGGTGCTGCTGGCGTTCGCTGCCGGGGGCCTGCTCAACGCCGACGGCGTCGGCCGCCAGGCCGCGATCGTCGCGTCGGTGGTCGTGCTGGTGCCGGCGTCACGAAGGATCTCACCGGAGTTCTTCGCCTGGATCCGCTTCTCCGAGACGGTGATCGGCATCGCCGCGGCCCTGCTGGTCAACGCGCTGCTCTTCCCGCCGCGCGCCTACCGCAGCGTTCGCACCAAGCTCGCAGAGGCCTACGAGCAGCTGGCGGTCCTCTACCGGATGGTCGTGGCCGCAGAGGCGACCGGACGGCGTGACCCGGCAGCGATCGTCGCTGCCCGCCGAGCGTTCCGCGCTCGCATGCGCAGCGTCGACGATCTGTGGGACGAGGCGCTCGGCGAGCGGCCTCCGCCCAACGTCCTCGGATCCGACTGGCGGGCGACGACGTTCCGCATCTGGGAGCAGTGCACCGCGATGGATGCCTCGATCATGAACGCCTCGGCCCGGGGTCCGCTCGTCGGGGTCGACGCCGAGCTCCGCGCCCTCGCCGAAGCGACGGCTGCTGCGCTCGACGCCGTCGCCGAGGCGCTGCACCAGGACCTGACACCGCCCCCGTCGGCCGCGCACCTGGAGCCGCTCAAGGTGTCGCTGCTGCGGAAGGTGGGGGCTCTCGAGGAGCAGGCGTGGTCGTTGCCGTTCTCCGAGGCCCTCCAGGTGTTCACCTTCGTGAACGGCATGAGCGTGATCGCGACGAGGCTCACCGACCTCGGGTCCGATCGACCCGACGATCCGGCCGACGACGAACCGGGTGCACCGCAGTAGCCCCGCCGGTTCAGGGCCGTCGCGTCGCATCGATCTCGGGGCGATCGGCGACGTCCACCGGGATCGGACCCGGCAGGGGAGTCGGAGCCGACCTCGGGGGTTCGGCCGACGAGGAACGGTGTCGGCGTGGGATCGCCAGGATCGACGAGACGGCGTACGCCACGCCGAAGCCGATGCTCTCGGTGAGCACGATCACCGGTCCCGAGGCGATGTCGAGGTGGTACGAGGCGATCATGCCGACGGCGCCGCCGAGCGCTCCGAAGAGCGTCGAGAGCCACAGCATCCTGGAGAAGCGATGGGTGAGGAGTCGTGCCGTCGCCGGAGGCACGACCACGCCTGCAGCGACGAGCGTCGCACCCATGACGTTCATGGCAGCGAGCACGGCGACGGCCAACATGGCGAGCAGCACGGCGTCGACCCGCCGCACGCGGAGCCCGCTCACGGCTGCGACCTCGGGGTCGACGCTGACCGAGACGAAGGTCCGGTACCTGCTGATCACCAGCACGACGGCCACGACGGTCACGACGGCGACGCCCAGCAGGTCGGTGCGGCTCACGCCCAGGACGTCGCCGAACAACGCGGTCTCCGGGTTGACGGTGGCGGTCGGACGCCATTGGAGCAGCGCCAGGCCGAGCGCGAACGAGGCGAGTGTCAGCACACCGATCGAGGCGTCGGTCGACACGATCCGACGCCGTGACACCCTGCCGATCAGCAGCGCGACCACGATGCCCCACACGGCGGCCCCCGCGACGACGTTCACCCCGATGATGGCGCTCACGGCGAACCCGCCGAACACGGCGTGCGACAGGCCATGGCCCAGGTAGGCCATGCCGCGCACGATGATGAACGTCCCGACGAGGGCGCACAGCGCGCCGGCGAGCACCGAGACCGCGAACGCCTGACGGAAGAACTCGTAGCCGAAGGGGTGCAGCAGGTCGCTCATGCGAGCTCCTCGTCGCGGTGGTCGTGGCCCAGTTCGCCCAGTCCGGGATCGACGACGACCGGCAGCCCGGCGTGCACCAGGACCTCGAGCGGTGCGCCGAAGGTCGTCTCGAGCACCTCGGGTGTCAGCACCTCGATGGGCGGACCCTGGCCGACGATCCGCCGGTTCAGGCAGACGATCCGGGGGAGGTGCGCGGCGAGGCCGTTCAGGTCGTGGGTGGCCAACATGATGGCCGGCCCGGTCGCGTGCACCCGGCCGAGCAGGTGGAGCACCTCGTGGCGTGTCCGGATGTCGATGCCAGACGTGGGCTCGTCGAGCACCAGCAGCTCCGGGTCGCCGACCAGCGCACGCGCGATGAACGTGCGCTGCCGCTGGCCTCCCGACAGCGACGACAGGTGGCGATCGGCGAGCCCCGTCAGCCCGAGCACGTCGAGCATGGCGGCGACGTCCCGTCGCTCGGAACGGGTCGGCCACGGCAGGTTCCGACGGCCGGCTCGGGCCAGGAGCACGCATTCCTCGACGGTGAGCGGGAAGCTGGCGTCGACCGTGCCGATCTGCGGCACGTACGCGACACGCAGGCCAGGCCGACGCTCGACCCGACCGCCGTCGGCACGCTGCAAGCCGAGGATCGCCCTGAGCAGCGTCGTCTTGCCCGCGCCGCTGGGACCGACGATGCCCACGAAGTCATGCGGCCCTAGCAGCGCGTCGACGTCGTCGACCGCGGTGGTCGCTCCGAAGCGGACCGTGACCCCCTCGAGGCGGACCAGCGTCCCGTTCGAGGTGTTCACTGCGGGTACCGGGCGGAGTCGGTCACCGCCGGGGTCGTGTCGAGCGCCCGCAGCGCAGAGGAGTCGCCGCCGAGCGCATCGGTGATCGTCTCGTAGTCGAAGCGCATCAGCCCGTACCACGAGTGCTCGGCGTCGCCGGGTGCGCCGGGCAGGTCGTCGTCGCGCAGCACGTCGACGTAGCGCACGCCGGTCTCGCGTCCGATCTGCTCGAGCACCGGGCTCGGGAACACCTCGGACCCGAAGATCGCGGCGACGTCGCTCGCCTCGACCTGGTCGATCAGATCCGCCACCTCGGAGGGCGTCGGATCGTCGAAGGTCGAGGGCTGGATCGCCCCGATCACCTCGAAGCCGTAGTCGCGTGCGAAGTACGCATAGGCGTCGTGGTAGGTCAGCAGCGTCCGTCGGTCCTCGGCGATGGTGGCGAACGCCGTGCGCAACGCCGCGTCGAACTCGTCGACCTGGTCGAGGAAGGCGGCGGTGTTCTCCTCGTAGCGGGCCGACCGCTCGGGGTCGAGCTCGATCATCTCGTCGCGGATCACCTCGGCGTACCGCGCTGCCAGGGGCGGGTCGGTCCACAGGTGGGGGTTGGGTTTCCCGCCTTCCTCCGGGAACGAGACGTCGTAGATCCACTCGTCCTCGGTGATGGTGGCGTCAGCGAGCTCGACGATCGGCGTCCCTTCGTCGACGACCTCCTCGGCGAGCTCCTTGGTGGGCTCCTCGAGCTGCAGGCCGTTCATGAACACGATGTCCGCGGACTCCAGGGCTTCGGCGTCTGACGGTCGAGGCTCGAACGTGTGCGAGTTCGTGCCCTCGGGCACGATGCCGGTGATCTGTGCCTCGTCGCCGATGACGGCCGCGGCGATCGAGGTGATGGGGGCGACGGTCGTGACCACCTCGATCGGCTCACGCTCGCCATCGGTCGCGTTCGTGGTCGGCATCGCAGCGTCGCCGCATGCCGTCGCCGAGCCGAGCAGCAGCGCCGCGCACGCGGCGAACGCAGATCGATAGACCCCACAGGGGCGGTGCCGTCGTGTCGTCTGCGAGCTGGAGTGTTGCATCTGACTCCTGTCTCGTCGTCGGAGGTGCTCCTCAGAGCAGCGAGCCGAGGTACAGGCCCAGCCACGCCAGCAGGAGGCTGGCCACCAGGCTGCCGACCATGTTGACGATCTCGAGTGGAAGGCCCTTCTCGAGCAGCTGCAGCGACTGCCACTCCTCGGAGGAGAAGGTCGTGTAGGCGCCGAGGAACCCGGTCCCGGCGATCGTCGACCAGTCCTTCGCCGAGGACCCGGTCCTGGCGGTGGCCCACCCGGTGAGCAGGCCGAGCAGGAAAGCGCCGGTGATGTTGACGATCATCGTGCCGATCGGGAGCGCGCTGCGGACCCGTGCGGTGACGGACTTGTCGACCACGTAGCGGGCCGTGGCTCCGAAGCCGGCGGCGACCCAGACGGCCAACAGCAGTCCCATCAGCGCTGCTCCTCGTCCGGCCGGGGTGGCGTGACAGCCGCAGGTGCGAGAGCGGCATCGATCAGCTCGGCGACCAACTCGTCGTCGATGGCCTCACCGGTGATGAGCACCCGCAGGTAGAGCGGGCTGATCAGCGTCTCTGCCAGCAGGTCCGTGTCGACCGACTCGCTCAGCTCACCTCGGGCGATCGCCCGGTCGAGGATCGTCCGCATCGCCCGGCGACGTGGCTCGAGCACCGTGTCGCGCAACGTCGGCGCCGTGTCGGGGCGCTCCACGGTGGCGTCCAGCAGCGCGACGAGCACCGGCCGTGCCGAGGGCTGTCGCAGCTGCTCCGCCGCCCGCCCCAGGTGCAGGAGCAGGTCGCCGCGCAGCGATCCGGTGTCCGGGGCGTCGTGGACCGAGGCGGCCCGGGCCACCTCGACGACACGTTCGAGGTCCGCGTCCCACTCGGAGCGAGCGGTGGCGCTGATGCCGGACTTCGCCGCGATGCCGTTGAACGCCAGGCTGGACATGCCGCTCTGGCTCAGCAGGTGGAGTGCCGCGGTGGTGGTGTCGGTGTCGTCGATGCGGTCCTCGGTGAGCTGCTGCGCGCCCGCTGTGGCGAGCTCGTCGAGCGCAGCGACACCGGTGCGAGCAGATCGGGGTCGTGAGGGGAGGAAGAGCACCACGACGACGACCCCGACCAGGACCACGATCCCGCCCAGCACCGCGGTCCGGTCCAGCCCGTGGACGAACGCCTCGTCGGCTGTTGCCACGATGGCGCGGCCCGTGCCCCGCGGGACGGCCCCGATCCGTTCGAGGGGCGCCAGCCGCTCGGCGACCGTCGAGGCGTTGCCGACGGAGCTCTTCACGGCGTCGAGGGCGTCGGTTCCCTCGGCGCCGCCGACCGCGGCGAGTCGACGCAGCGGCACCGACGAGTCGATCCGCGACGAGTAGGCGCTGGTCAGCACACTGCCGAGCACCGCGACACCCAGCGCGCCGCCCACCTGGCGTGTCGTGTCGTTGACCGCAGAACCCAGGCCCGCCTCGCTCGCGGGGATCGAACCGAGGATCGAGTCGGTCGCCGGGGCCATGGCCAGGCCCATGCCCAGGCCCGAGATGCCGAGCACCACAGCCACCAACTCGAACCCGGAGTCGGTCGACACACGTGTGAGCAGCGCGAAGCCGACCGCGACGAAGCCCAGTCCTGCAGCCACGACGGCCTTGGTGCCGAACCTGGTGACGAGCGTGGAGCTGAGCGGTGCGGCGATGACCAGACCGACGGCGACCGGCAGCAGCGCGACGCCCGACTCGAGCGGCGAGTAGTCCAACACGAACTGCAGGTACTGGCTGACGAACGACAGCGTGCCGAACAGGGCGAAGAACACCAGCGTGATGGCGATCGACGCGGCCGAGAAGCGAGGGTTCCGGAAGAAGCGCATGTTGAGCATCGGTTGCTCGGTGTGCAGCTCCCAGAGCACGAACGCCGCCAGGAGCAGGCCGCCCACGACGAAGCCGGCCAGCGTGACGGCGTCGGTCCAGCCTCGCTGGGGCGCCTCGATGATGCCGAACAGCACGCCGGTCAGACCGAGGATCGACAGGATCGTGCCCGGGATGTCGAGCCGCGGGCGCGCCGGGTTGCGCGAGTCCGGCACGATCGCGATCACGGCCAGCATCGCCGCGACGATGACGGGCACGTTCACCAGGAAGATCGATCCCCACCAGAAGTGCTCGAGCAGCCAGCCGCCGGTGAGGGGCCCGATCGCCACGGCCAGTCCGGAGGCGCCCGCCCAGATCCCGATGGCGCGGCCCCGCTCCGATGCAGGGAACACGTTGGTGAGGATCGACAGCGTCGCCGGCATGATGAACGCCGCGCCGAACCCTTGGACGGCCCGGGTCGCGATCAGCACCTCGGGCGAGCCCGCCCGTGCCGAGGTCGCCGAGCCGATCGCGAAGATGCCGAGACCCACGAGCAACGCGGCGCGGCGTCCGAACCGGTCGCCCAACGTGCCGGCGGTGAGCAGCATCGCGGCGAACACGATGGTGTAGGCGTCGAGGATCCACTCGAGCTGGGTCTGGCTCGCCCCGAGGTCGCGCACCAGCGACGGCAGCGCCACGTTCACGATCGTGCCGTCGAGCCCGATGACCAACAGGGCCAGGCACAGCACCGCGAGGATGTACCACCGACGGCGGTAGACGTCGGGATCCGCGGACCCCTCGAGGTCGACCGCGCCGGCATCGGGTTCCGCGGGCTGCCCGTCGGGTTCGGCGACGAGGCGAGGGTCGGAGGCCGGGTGCATCAGCGTTGCCGGTGGGCCAGCGGAGGGGAACCGGGCCGAGCGGGCCCGAGCTCGAAGGCGAGGGATCGGCCTGCGAGCGCGGTGGCGAGGCCGCCGAGCAGGCTGGCGACGATGTAGCCGATCGAGACGGCGAAGTCGCGCTCGCCGAGCAGCTGGTTGTTCTCGACGATGAACGTCGACCAGGTGGTGAACCCTCCGAGCAGCCCGGTGCCCACGAGGGGGCTGACGTAGCTCCGGTCCCGCCATGCCGTCGTGACCAGCACCGACACGAACGCCAGGAAGAAGGCGCCGGTGAGGTTGATGCACAAGGTGACCCAGGGGAACTCGGGCGGCGTCTCCGGCGCCCACCACTTCTCGAACAGGTACCGGAGGCTCGCGCCGACACCTCCGCCGACGAACACCAGCGCGACGTCCCGGGGACGGACGACCGGTGCCCTGGTGCTCACCGGCCGGACGCGATCGTGAGCACGTACGTGTCGTGGGGCTCGACGCCGAAGCGGTCGAGGGCTGCGAGCACGTCGGTCCGCCGGCTCTCCGCCACGATGGTCTCGACCCGCAGCCGTTCGTGGAAGTCGACGCGCTGGCGGTGGCCGCGGAACATCTGCTGCCGACCCTGTCCCGTGTAGGCGCTCGCCTCGGACAGCACGATCGATTCGGCGCCGGCGGCCAGCAGCGCCTCACGGATGGCGTCGGCCCGGTGCGAGTCGACCAACGAGGTGACCAGGCAGCGCTGCTCGCCGACAGCGGACATCGGTGACAGCGACGCCGGGTCGGCGTGGGCCTCGGCTGTCATCCTTGACGCCGCCACGCCTCCGAGGGCATAGGCCGGCATGCCCTGCTCCAGCTTGTCCATGCGGTCCTCGTCCTCGGGCGAGACCCGCAGACCGATGGTCTTGTGCACGACCATCGCGATGATCCATGTCACGACGAACGCGAACGCGATGACCGATGCCAGGGCCACCACCTGGTGCCACAGCAGCGTGCCCCCGCCGCCGTAGAACAGGCCGTCGCGGCCGGTGGAGTTGATGGCCTCCTCGCCGAAGAAGCCGAGCAGGAACGACCCGAGCACGCCGCCCACGAAGTGCACCGCGATCACGTCGAGCGCGTCGTCGTAGCGGAGCTTGAACTTCAACTTGATGGCGGTGTGGCAGATGCCGCCCGCCAGCAGACCGATGACGACCGCCGAGCCGGTGCTCACGAAGCCGGCGCACGGGGTGATCGTCGCCAGGCCGGCCACTGCACCCGACGCCGCGCCGATGATCGTGCTGTGGCCCTCGGTGTAGCGCTCCAGCACGATCCACACGAGCAGTCCCGCCGCGGCCGCGACGTGGGTGTTGAGCAGCGCCTGCGCCGCGACGCCGTTGGCCTGCAGCCCGTCGCCCGCGTTGAAGCCGAACCAGCCGAACCACAGGATGCCCATCCCGACCAGCATCAGCGGCAGGTTGTTCGGCGGCACCGCGACGTCCGGCCACGAGCGCCGTCGCCCCACCACCAGCAGCACCGCGACCGCGGCCGCGCCGGCCGAGGAGTGGACCACGATCCCGCCCGCCCAGTCCTGCGCGCCGAGCGTCGAGAGCCACCCGTCGGGGTGCCACAGCCAGTGGGCGATCGGCGGGTAGACGATGACGGACCACAGCACCAGGAACGCCGCCCACCCCAGGATCTTGAGCCGCCCGGCGGTCGCGCCGGTGATGAGCGCGGGTGTGATGATGGCGAACATCATCTGGTAGCTCACGAACGCGAGGGTCGGGATGGTGATCCCTGCGGCGACCGTGTGGAACTGCGGGGTGTCCAGCGAGCTCAGACCGACCGCGTCGAGCGCGCCGGAGAACCCGTTGCCGGTGTTGCTGAACGCCAGGCTGTAGCCGACGAAGATCCACGTGATCGTCACGATGCCCAGCGGCAGGAAGTTCTGCATGAGCATGACGAGCACGTTGCGCGTCCGGACCATGCCGCCGTAGAAGAGCGCCAGCCCCGGGGTCATGAACAGCACGAGCCCGGCGCAGATCAGCACCCAGGCGGTATCGGCCTCGTTCATCGTGTGCTCCTTGGGTCAGGGGGACTGCGCGGATCCGGTCGCAGCCGCGGCGGCGGTGTCCGCCTCGCGGTCGTCGCCGCCGTGGCCGATGTCGCCGCGGATGAGGTGGTGGCCGACCGGACGCAGGTCCTTCTTGCCCAGCAGGAACAGCCAGGTCGCGAACACGAAGGGCCCCGTCAGGGTGGGGATGCCGATCGGCGCGAGCGCGGCATCCATCGCGCCCTGGACCGCCATGGTGAAGAGCACGCCGAACAGGGCGTAGACCGCCGAGCGCCACGTCGGCTTGTAGAAGGTGCAGCCCAGGGCGATGGCGGTCAGCACGGCGCTGAAGCCGAAGAGGCCCTCGGCGAGATCGGCCTCGGTGGCGCCGAGTGCGACGGCGGTGCCCATCGCGACCGCCGAGCCGGCCACCGCGTAGCCCGCCGCCCAACGGGAGCTGCACGCCAGGCCGATGACGAAGAGGATGCCGGTGATGGCGTTGTCGATGAGGAAGACCTGCGACGTCCCGCGCCACAACGTGTCCCAGGCGAACTCGACGCTCCAGTTGACCGACGCCGCCGCGTCGGTGGGGCTCAGCGGGAACGCAGGCGTGCTCAGCCCGCTGCCGTCGAGGTGCGCGTACGCGTACGAGGCGAGCAGCAGGAACCACGTCGTCAGCACGAACGGGAACGTCAGCGCCGGGGTCTGCCAGACCTTGAGCACGGCGGCGACCGACATCATGACCACCGAGGAGATGGCGGCGCCGATCACCAGGTAGATCCACATGCGAGCGGTCGGCTCCATGAACGTCGGGAGCGCCGCGCCGACCAGGATGCCGTTGTAGCCGTAGAGGCCGGTGGTGAGGGCGGTGCGCTCCACGTCGAGCGCGATGGCTGCGACCGTGCTCACCGCCAGGGCGACCACCGCGCCGAGCCCGACCTCCCACATGCCCGCACGGACCGCTCCGTAGACGATGCCGGCGATGAAGAACGCGCCCGTCAGCGGGTTGTTCTGGAACATCACCTGTCCCGCGCCGCGCAGGCACACGTCGACGAACCACACGACGGGGTTGGCCGACGCCGTCCGGTCCCAGGCCTGCGCAGCAGCGGTCATGTCAGCTCCGTTCCCGCTCCGGGTCGGTCATCGCCACGGCCGGTCCTCCTCGAGTCCGACCCCGAGCACGGCGCGTCGGGTGAGGTCAGCCACGTGGTGCACGACCGCCCGCACCGAGGACGCGTCGGGGCCGAGCGTCTTGACGACGAGACCCGCTCCGTTGGGGAGGTGGCTCGTGCCCGCAGCACACCCGCCACCCACGTCGACACCCACGGGCGCCCGCTCGGCCACCTGCTCGGCCACCTCGGGGGTGGTCATGATCACGACGTTGGCGTAGACGTCGTAGCCGCCCATCGACCCGACCTCGCGGACATGGCCCTGCCCGGGCTCGATCACCACCCGCTCGGTGAACAGGC
The DNA here is from genome assembly GCA_023389745.1 of Actinomycetes bacterium. GTDB lineage: Bacteria > Actinomycetota > Acidimicrobiia > Acidimicrobiales > Microtrichaceae > JAFAFN01. Next base: position 28,059 of record JAEWED010000254.1, on the reverse strand, counting down.
GGGTGCCGTCGGGTCGTTCACCGCGCACCTCGGCCAGGTACAGGTCGTAGTTGAAGTCCTCGCCGCCGTGGTGGGTGCGACCGGGTGCCAGTGTCTCGGCGTAGACCAGCGTGGCACTCGGGTCGACCGTGGCGAGCGTCGTCGAGGCGAACCGGGAGTCGCGGAACGGGATGATCTGCCGCGGCAGGACCTCGAGGTAGGCGCCGGCGTCGAGTCGGAAGTGCTGGTGCTGGCTCGCGTGGTTGGCGTCCATGGCGTGGACCTTCATCGCGGCCTGCGACGTCAGGTGGGCCATCGCGTCGGGGCCGACGCGCACGGTCACGTCGTAGCGGTCGCCCTGCACCACGCACCCCGAGATGGTGATGATCGAGACGTACGGCATCGTCGGCAGCGCGTCGTCGTGGTACAGCGCCTGTTGCACCAGCAGCGGCGCCTGACGGAACAGGCGCACCAGCGACGTGCGCTCGCCGCGCCGCTCGAAGTCCAGCCGGAGCACGCCCTCCTTGCCCACGCCGACGGGCATCTGGGCCGGCTGCCGGTCGTAGGCGTCGAGCTCTCTCGGCAGCGTCGACCGCTCCCGCAACGACCGGGACCGTCGGGGCACGTCGGTGACGGTCATCGCACGAGGTCGAAGAGGACCTCGTGGGCGATGATGTCCACCAGCTCGACGATGCCCTCGCCCCGCTTGCAGTTGGTGAACACGACCGGCTTGCCGTCGCGCATCAGGGCCGCGTCGTGGGCCATGACCTCGAGGCTCGCGTCCACGTGGGGTGCCAGATCCGTCTTGTTGATGACGAGCACATCGGACATCGAGATGCCCGGCCCGTTCTTGCGGGGGATCTTGTCGCCGGCGGCGACGTCGATGACGTAGATGAAGTAGTCGACCAGTGCGGGACTGAACGTCAGCGTCAGGTTGTCGCCGCCGCTCTCGATGAGGACCAGGCGTGCCTCGGGGAACTGCGCTTCCATCTCCTCGACCGCTGCGAGGTTCATGCTGGGGTCCTCACGCACCGCGGTGTGCGGGCACGCCCCCGTCTCGACGCCGATGATGCGGTTCTCGGCCATCACCCCCTTGAGCGCCTTCTGGACGTGCTTGGCGTCCTCCTGGGTGACGATGTCGTTGGTGATGATCAGCACCTCGATCCCGCGCTCGAGCAGCAGCGGGGTCATGGCCTCGATCAGGGCGGTCTTCCCCGAGCCGACGGGGCCTCCCACACCGATGCGGGTCGTCGTGGTCATGGTGTCGCTCCTCGATGGGGAGGTGTCCGGACGGGGCGTCAGGACATGAACAGGCGGACGTGGGCTCGGACGTGCAGGGCCGACAGGACGTCGATCTGCGGGGCGAAGCTCGACATCTCCTCGATGTCGCGACGGGAGGCGTCGGAGTACTCGTCGTCGATGTCGGCGTTGACGCGGTAGAGGATCGCCTGCGTCTGGCCGTGGTCGACCCGCATGATGCGCAGCGCCGCGCCGGTGATCGCGGACGAGATCCCGTACTGGTGGACGGCGAACGCTGAGGGCTCATCGGCCCCCATGGCAGCGAAGAGCACGCCGAGGCCGACCGGGAAGGTGCCCGGTGTCTCGCGGCCCTGGACCGCGTCGAGCCACTTCGACGCCAGCGCCGAGTCCGTCAGCGGCACGGCCACCTCGCCGAGCTTCCGTCCCATCCGCACCGACGCCTCGCGGGCCTCGTCGTTGAGCTTGCGCTCGAAGACGGCAGCGTCCGCATCGAGGACCGTCGCCAGGTCGCCGTCGGTCGTGGCCCGGTGCGCAGCCAGGAGGGCCACGCCGTCGCCGGCGGCGCCCTGTCGTCGGGCGGTGCGCACGAACTGCTCGAGGTGGTCCGCGTCGGCGACCCAGCCTTCGGCCACGGCGCTCTCGAGGCCACCGGAGAACGAGAACGCTCCGATGGGCAACGCCGAGTCGCCGAACTGCAGGGTGCGGATCGCGTCGAGCAGGCTCACCGGAGGGCCCGTCACCCGTGCTGGGCCGAGTCGGCCTCGGGCCCGTGCTCGTGGTGGTGGTCGTGACCTTCGCCGGAGGCGTGGGAGTGGATGCCCTGGTCGGCGCCCCCGAACAGTCGCCGCACCTCGTGGGGCGCCATGTAGGGCAGCACCTCGGTCCCCGCGAGGAACCTGGGCTCGATGCCCTCGAAGGCGTGGGTCTTCATCACCGACGCCATCACCTTGCGGTTCACGGTGACCGGCACGAACACGGTGTTGTCGCGGCACACCGCGGGCCAGTGCTGGTTGCCCAGCGCGTGCCCGAGCTCGAGCATGGCCCGCGCCACGTCCTCGACGGGCTGCTCGAGCACCGGTGTCAGGTCGAGCACCATCACCTCGTCGAGGTGGATCCGAGCGACCACCGCCCGGCGGTCGCTCTCGTCCCACATCAGGACGTCGCCGTCACGCAGCCGGGCTCCTCGATCCAGCGACACCGCCAGGTCCCGGCCATGCTGGCTCGCCCGGCGGATCCTGCTGCGCTGGGCCGCCCACTGGTCGAGCTCGAACAGGTCGACCGTCGCGCCGTCGAGCCGAGTCGCCCAGTCCGGCTCCGACAAGTTGCCGAGCACCTGGGTGATCACCTCGGCGGGCTGGCCACGGTCGACCGGGGCCGATCCGGGCCGGACCTGCGCGGCCCGGTCACCTCCGACATCGGTCGATGCGATGGACGTCTCGGTCGCCACGCGGCGCCTCCTAGCTGAAGTAGTAGAGCTGTCCGAGGGGCACCGTCGTGGCGGGGTTCACCGTCGCGTGCTCGCCGTCCACCTTGACGGCGAAGGTGTCGGGGTCGACCTCGATCCTGCGGAGCTCCGAGTTGCGGATCATGTCGGCCTTGGTGATCGTCCGGGTGTCGGACACCGGGACGACCTGTCGTTCGAGTCCGAGGTACTCCGGGATGCCGTTGTCCACACCGGCCTGCGACATGAAGGTCACCGAGGTGCTCTGCAGCGCCTTGCCGAATGCCCCGAACATCGGTCGGTAGTAGACCGGCTGAGGCGTCGGGAGTGACGCGTTGGGGTCGCCCATGACCGCCCAGTTGATGAGACCGCCCTTGATGACCATCTTCGGCTTGGCGCCGAAGCTGCCCGTGGTCCACAGGACGACATCGGCGAGCTTGCCGGGTGTGATCGAACCGACCGTCCTGGCGATGCCGAAGGTGATGGCGGGGTTGATGGTCACCTTCGCCACGTAGCGCAGCACCCGGGCGTTGTCGTTGCCGGCGACGTCCTCGGGCAGGGCACCGCGTGCCTGCTTCATGAGGCTGGCCGTCTGCATGGCCCGCATCCAGTTCTCACCGACACGACCCATCGCCTGGGAGTCCGAGGAGAACATCGAGATGACGCCCATGTCCTGCAGCACGTTCTCCGCCGCGATGGTCTCGACCCGGACCCGGCTCTCGGCGAACGCGACATCCGACGGGATCTTCGGGTTCAGGTTGTGGCAGACCATGATCATGTCGAAGAGCTCGGCCTGGGTGTTGATCCCGTACGGCAGCGTGGGGTTCGTCGAGCTGGGCAGGACGTTGGGCTCGGCGGTGACCCGCAGCAGGTCCGGTGCGTGGCCGCCGCCGGCGCCCTCGCTGTGGTACGTGTGGATCGTCCGGCCCTCGAACGCCGCGATGGTGTCCTCGACGTAGCCGGCCTCGTTCAGGGTGTCGGTGTGGATCGCGACCTGGACGTCCATGTCGTCGGCCACCGCCAGCGCGGAACGGATCGCTGCGGGGGTGGAGCCCCAGTCCTCGTGGACCTTGAGTCCGGCGGCTCCGGCGTTGATCTGCTCCTCGAGTGCGCCGCGGCCCGAGGAGTTGCCCTTGCCGCACAGCCCGACGTTGACCGGGATGCCCTCGCAGGCCTCGAACATCCGGTGCAGGTTCCAGACGCCCGGCGCGATCGTGGTGCCGTTGGTGCCGTCGGTCGGTCCGACACCGCCGCCGAACAGGGTGGTGACGCCGTTCGACAGACAGGCGTACGCCTGTTGGGGGGAGACGAAGTGGACGTGCGGGTCGATCCCCGCCGCGGTGAGGATGCACTGCTCGCCCGAGATCGCCTCGGTGCCCGGGCCGCAGTCCAGGCCCGGTGTCACGCCGTCCATCGTCGAGGAGTTCCCGGCCTTCCCGATGCCGACGATCAACCCGTCCTTGATGCCGACGTCGGCCTTCACCACGCCGATGGTGGCGTCGAGCACCGTGACGTTCGTGATCACCAGGTCGAGCGAGCCACCTTCGCTCGTGAGCTGGTTGTCGAAGCCCATCCCGTCGCGCAGCGTCTTGCCGCCGCCGTAGATCGCCTCGTCGCCGTAGACGCGGAGGTCGCGCTCGATCTCGATGTAGAGGTCGGTGTCACCCAACCGGATCTTGTCGCCGACGGTCGGTCCGAACAGACCGGCGTATTCGCTTCGGCTCACTTGTGCCATGTCGTCGTCGTCCTCTCGGAGGGTCGGGACTGCGCCCGACGCGGACGCGGCAGCGCCCAGCGGCGCGCCGCTTCACTTCATGTTGAAGCCCTGCTCCTGTGCGCGGCGCAGCGCCTTCTCGGCGTTGGGTGCGTAGGTCGCGCCCCCGTCGGCCCAGCCGTCGACCAGGTCGTTGAACCCGAAGATCCGGCGCTTGCCGCCGAACGGCACGAGCGTCACTTCGAGCTGGTCGCCGGGTTCGAACCGCACCGCAGTGCCCGCAGGGATGTCGAGCCGGAGCCCGAAGGCCTTCGAACGGGCGAAGGCGAGGAACCGGTTCACTTCGAAGAAGTGGAAGTGGGAGCCGACCTGGATCGGCCGGTCACCGGTATTGCGAACTTTGATCTTCGTCCTCGGGCGGCCTGCGTTGATCTCGATCGGATCATCCTTGAGGATGTAACCACCCACTCCTGTCTCGGCCATCAGCGGAGACCTCCTGACGGAAAGGGGTCGACACAGCAAGCCCCAGGGGGCGTGAATTGGGTGCAATGTCGGCGGGGATTTGAATGTTTTCTGGACCGGCGACTCGGCCGATCCCAGGTCGAAGTGTCTACTGGATGGGGTCGTGGACCGTCACGAGACGGCTTCCATCGGAGAAGACCGGCTCGACCTGGACGAAGGGGACGAGATCGGCGACGCCGTCCATGACGTCGTCGACGGTCAGCGCCTGGCGGGCCTGGTCCATGACCTCTTCCACCGTGTGGCCTCGACGAGCGCCCTCGAGTGCCGTGGCGGTGATGATGGCCACCGCCTCGGGGTGGTTGAGCTTGATGCCGGCGTCCTTGCGCTTGTAGGCGACGTCGGCCAGGGCGTGGACCAGCACTCGGTCGATTTCACGCGGTGTCAGGTGCATGGTTGCCTCCCGAGCAGATTGCGGTTGCTGCTTCGCGGCATCCGGGGTCTCGCCGGGGTGCGAGATATCCGTGCATCGATGCGACGCAGAAGGTCCCGACGAATTCCTCGGGCGGATTCTTCTGCAGTGTCGCGAAGCGCAACGAAATGATGGTAACAGCGTGCTCTGGCAACGACAAGGGTGATTCGCATCGGACACGGAAACTCACCCCTGTGGTGCCCTCAATTGTGGAGGATTCAGGCCACGAACCACAGCCATGTGGAGACGGATGTCGAGCACCCGATTCGACCCAAAGCGGTCGACGTCCTGTGCGAACAGGAATAGCATTCGGGCTGCGGCGGAGACTGATCGGGACGTTCGAGGAGGGCGAGCGTCCGCGACACGGCCGGAGGACGGTGGTGGCATGAACGTCCAGGACGACCTGAGACGACCCCCCACGGGGTTCGTCCTTCGTCACCCCATCGTCTGGATGATGCTGGTCGCCTCGATCGGTCTCGGCGGCATCATGACCTACGCCTACATCGCCGGGTTCACCGATCCCTTGGGTCGTCTCGACGGGCTGCCGGTCGGGGTGCTGAACCTCGATCGAGGTGCCGACGTGGCGGGTCGGCGCATCGCCGTCGGCGACGACACGATGGCCGCCATCGACGCCGACGACGTGCGCCAGATCGAATGGCGCACCTTCGCGAGCCGCGACGACCTGATGGAAGCGATCGACTCGAACGAGATCGCAGGTGCGGTCGTCTTCCCGGCGGACCTGTCGGCATCGGTGGGCCGGATCGGTGCGTCGCTCGGTGATGCGCCGCAGGCAGAGGTCGAGGTGATCCGCAACGCCGGGTCGGGGAGCCTGCAGCAGGACGTCGTCGAGACCGCGACGGCGCGTCTGGTGGGAGCGATGAACCAGAGGGTCGGCGCGACCCTCTCGGCGGCGATCACCTCGGCGAACGCGACGGTCGATCCGAGTCACGTCGGGCCCCTCGCCGTTCCCGTCGTGGAACGAGCACGGGACATCCCCGACATCGGTGACACGGGTGGACTCGGTCTGCCGCCGCTCTACATCGGCGTGATGGCGACGCTCACCGGGGTCGTCGGGACGATCGCCATCCACATTGGCGTGGGCCTTCGAGTCGGCCGCACACGGCTCGAGGTCGACGGCCGCGAGCTGAGCGTCGAGGTGGTGAAGGTCGCACCGTTCCGCCGGTTCTGGAACGAGCTGTTGCTGGTCGCGCTGCTCGCGCTCGCGAGCGCCGCCGTCATCCCGCTGGTCGCGATCGGCCTGATCGGTACCACCGCCGACCTGCCGGTGCTCACCGGAGTGCTGTGCGGCCTGGGCGTGCTCTCGATGGGCGCGCTCACGCTCGCCTGCGTGACCGTGCTCGACGTCGTCGGCGAGGTGGTCGTCATCCTGTTGACCACGATCTACGGCGTGCCGTCGTCTCGCGGCGTCTATCCGGAGCAGGCACTCCCTCCGTTCTTCGTGTGGCTGGGGGAGTTCCTCCCGCTGCGGTACTTCAGCGACGGGCTGCGGTCCGCGCTCTACTTCGACGGACGGGCCTCGGCAGGGGCGCTGCGGGGGTTCGTGGCGCTGACCATCTGGCTCGCGGCCTCGATCGTCGTCGGGGCAGCGACCAGCTACGCCATGCGCCGACACGCGCAGCACGCCGTCGACGCCCCGGAACCCGCGATGGCGGAGCCGCTCGCCGAGTGAGTCCGGCCCGCGCGTCGTCGTCGGTGCGCCGCGCGTCCTCGACGGTGCACGGCTCGTCCTCGACGGTGCGCGGCGCGCCGATGTGGCCGCGTGTGGCAGGGGTTCCGCGTCGTCGTCCACGGCTACCCGTGCGCCGAGTCGGCGGGGCCGCGGCGCGGCAGGTCGCGCAACGCGAGGAGCGTGGTCCAGGCCCGGGTGGCGAGCTGGAGGTGGAACGCGGTGTCGGGGTCGCTGAGGTCGAGTCGGGAGATGTCCCGGATCCGTTGAAGCCGGTACTTGAGCGTGCTGCGATGGGCACCGATCGCCTGTGCGGACGCCTCGTAGTTCCCGCCCGCCGCCAGATAGCGGTCGAGGGTGAACACCAGCTCCGAGTGCTTCTTCTCGTCGTAGTCGATGAGAGGTCCGAGCCACTCGACCACGAAGTCCTCGAGTGCGTGGAGGTCGGTCAACTCGCCGAACAGCCGGTAGACGCCGAGCTCCTCGTAGACCGCGACCCGGGGTCCGGCGTTCGTGGCGTCCTGGATCTGGACCGCCAGCTGGGCCTGCCGGAGCGAGCGGGGGAAGTCGGCGATGCGGGCGCAGCGTCCGCCGACGCCGACCCGGCAACGATGTCGGACCACTCGCTGGACGTCGTCACGGAGTCGTTCCCAGCTGCGATCGGTGGGTGCGTCCTCGGGGACGAGCACGGCGACCTCGGCACCGCGGGCGGCGGTCAACGTCGCCAGCCCGATGTTGCGCGCCGCTCGATCGACCGCCCGGAACAGCGCGTCGTCGGCGTCGTGGGTCGCACCCCCGCTGACGACGAGCACCCGGTGGGGACGTTCCAGGTCGTAGCCCAAGGTCTGTGAGCTGGTCCGGGCGTGCTCCTCGTCAGCGCCGGTCAGCAACTCCTCGACGAGCTCTCGTCGCTGCCGTCGGTCGTCCGCGGCGGCCTCCTGCTGACGGAGGAGCTCGATCTCGAGCACTCGGGCCGCGTGTTGCAGAGCGACCTCGTCCTCGGGGCCGGCTGCTCCGCCGTCGCAGAGGGCGAGCAGTCCACAGCGGTCGCCGTGCCCGCTCACCGTGACGAGCCGGGCGCCGTCCCTCAGCGGTTGCTCCGAGCGCTCGGCACGCCGCAGCAGCTCGGCACGCCGGTCGGGAGGATCCTTCGGAGCGGCCACCGGGGGAGCGGCCCCGGCCCAGGCCCTGAGGTTGCCGTACGCGTCCTCGATCGCCACCGGGTGACCGGTGAGCTCGTGGAGGGTGTCGGCGATCCGCTGCTGGCCGCCCCCCTCGAAGGCGGCGAGGGTGAGCCGGTGGTGGATGGCGTTCGAGCGTTCGAGCGCTGCGACCGACTTGTTCAGCTCGGTGTTGACCGCCAGCAGCCGGGTCACGGCGTCGCGTTCGCGGACGTGCGAGCGAGCGTTCGTCAGGGCGATCCCCGTCTCGTGGGCGACGGCGCGCAGGAGGCGCAGCTCCGGATCGCTGGGTCGGCGGCCTGCGGCGACGACGAGGTGCCCGAGGTGCCCGCTCGCGGTCCGCAGAGCCAGTGCCCACCCCCAGGCCTGGTCGTTGAGCGCGATGGACCCGTCCTCGTCCCCGAGTGCGGCGAGCTGCGCCTCGAGGTCTTCTCGCTCGTCAGTCGGAGTGCAGGACCCGGCCGGCTCGATCCACCCGGTCGCGGTGAGCATCGCGCCCAGCACGATGCACTCGCCGACCGCGGCACCCAGGTCCGCCGCCAGCCGGACGATCTCGGCGGTGTCCTCGCGTTCCATCATCGACAGGCCGACGTCGAGCAGGCGTTGCAGGGGTGGCACGTCGACCTGGTCCTGGTCCGCAGGAGCGGAGAGGGGTGTGGGAACAGACATCTACGCGGCTCCGGTGAGGGGGAGTTCGCCCGGGACAGTCATGTCGCCTACAACCGTTCCCGCCCACAGTACGAGTCAACCTCGTCGTCCGCCACGAGGACGGCGTTCGGTGCGTGACCTCACCCGAGCGCGCCCGTCGTCCGCCACGAGGACGGCGTTCGGTGCGTGACCTCACCCGAGCGCGTCCGTCGTCGGTACGCCGAAGCGGATCGTCGCCCTCGCAGGACGAGTCGTCGTCACGAATTCGTCCCGACCGGCCGTAGCGGGCGCGATCCGACCGGCGCAAGATGCAACAGGACCCGCGCCCACTCGGTGGATCGACGGACCGGAGCCTGATGAGCGGCAGGCATGAGAACCGGCTCCGGAGCTGCGGGAGGCCTCGACGGCCGGCGGACCCGGCGACCCGGAGACGGCGCACGACGAAAGGAAGCGCACGATGGCACGAGCAGTCGGCATCGACCTCGGAACCACGAACTCGGTCATCGCGGCGGTCGAGGCCGGCCAGCCGACCGTCGTCCCCAACTCCGAGGGGGCGCGCACCACTCCGTCGGTGGTCGCGTTCACCAGCGACGGCGAGCGTCTCGTGGGCCAGCTGGCGCGGCGTCAGGCGATCCTCAACCCGAAGGGGACGATCTCGTCGTCGAAGCGCTTCATCGGTCGACGCTTCGACGAGGTCTCGAGCGAGATCCACGCCGTGTCCTACGACGTGGTCGCCGGACCGGAGGGCATGGCGCGCTTCGACGTCCGCGGCAAGCTGCACGCCCCGGAGGAGATCGCTGCGCAGGTGCTGCGCAAGCTGGTGGAGGACGCCGGCAAGTTCCTGGGCGAGAAGGTGACCGAGGCGGTGATCACCGTCCCGGCCTACTTCAACGACGCGCAGCGCCAGGCCACCAAGGACGCCGGCACCATCGCCGGCATCGAGGTGCTGCGCATCATCAACGAGCCCACCGCAGCGGCGCTCGCCTACGGCCTCGAGCGCAAGGAGAACGAGACCGTCCTCGTCTTCGACCTGGGCGGCGGCACGTTCGACGTGAGCCTGCTCGACGTGGGCGAAGGGGTCGTCGAGGTGCGTTCGACGTCGGGCGACACCCACCTCGGCGGCGACGACTTCGACCGGCGCATCGTGGACTACCTGGCCGACGAGTTCGAACGGGACAACGGCATCGATCTGCGCAGCGACCCGCAGGCCCTGCAGCGGCTCTTCGAGGCGGCCGAACGGGCGAAGATCGAGCTGTCGTCGGTGACCCAGACCGCGATCAGCCTGCCCTTCGTGACGGCGGACGCCAACGGGCCGCGGCACCTGAACACGACGCTGATGCGGTCGACGTTCGACCAGATCACCGCGGACCTGGTGGAGCGCACCCGAGGTCCGATCGAGCAGGCGATGGCCGACGCGTCGCTGACGGCGAACGACATCGACGAGGTCATCCTCGTCGGCGGTTCGACCCGCATCCCGGCGGTGCAGGACCTGGTGCGACGCCTGACCGGGGGCAAGGACCCGAACATGACCGTCAACCCCGACGAGGTGGTGGCCGTCGGTGCCGCGATCCAGGCCGGGGTGCTCAAGGGCGAGGTGAAGGACGTCCTGCTGCTCGATGTGACACCGCTGTCGCTCGGGGTCGAGACCCTCGGTGGGGTCAGCACGAAGGTGATCGAGCGCAACACCACCATCCCGGCACGCCGCACCGAGACCTTCTCGACCGCCGAGGACAACCAATCGGCGGTCGACATCGTCGTGCTGCAGGGGGAGCGGGAGCGGGCTGCGGACAACCGGGTGCTCGGCCGCTTCCGGCTGGAGAACATCCGACCGGCGCCGAGGGGCACCCCTCAGATCGAGGTCACCTACGACATCGACGCCAACGGCATCCTGAACGTGTCGGCGCGAGACCTGGACACCGGCGCGGAGCAGCGCATCACCATCAGCGAGTCCTCGAACCTCGACACGTCCGAGGTGGAGCGCATGGTCGCCGACGCCGAACAGCACCGGGCCGAGGATGCGCGGCTCCGCGAGCTCGTCGATGCCCGCAACGAGCTGGATGCCACCGCTCATCAGGTGGAGCGTCGCCTCGGGGAGCTCGGTGACGCAGTGCCGTCGCACGAGCGCTCCCGGGCCGAGCTGCTCGTGAGCGATGCCCGTCAGGCGGTCAGCGAGCAGGCAGACCTCGAGCGCGTCCGCTCGCTCACCGGCGAGCTGCAGGGCATCTACCACGGACTCGGCGCAGCCAGCAGCGCCGGTCAGACCGATCGCTCGGCACGACCGGGCGGGGCCGGCGACGACGACGTCATCGACGCCGAGTTCACGGCGAACTGAGGCGTCACATGACCGACGGGCCTGTCGACCAGGGAGACGCTCACGATCAGCGGTCCGGGGATCAGGTGGCGGGCGACCAGTGGGCGGGCGAACAAGGGGCGGGCGGGGTCGCGCAGGTCGACACCCGGTCGACCGACGCAGGGGATCCGACCGAGGAGCTGCAGCGCACGGTCGCGAGCCTCGAGGACCAGGCCCGTCGCGCAATGGCGGACCTGGACAACTCGAACAAGCGTCACGCCCGCGACCTGGAGCGGGTCCGAGCGGATGAGCGGGCCGAGGTGTCGAGGCAGTTCCTGCAGGTGGTGGACCACCTGCAGCTCGCGCTCGATCACGCCGGGAGCGACCCGGGCTCGATCATCGCCGGCGTCGAGCAGGTCCTGGGCGACGCCAACGACACCCTCGCCCGTCTCGGCTTCGCGCGCATCGACGACGTCGGGGTTCCCTTCGATCCGGCCAAGCACGAGGCCGTGAGCGTGGTCGAGCTCGACGGGGTCGAGCCGGGCACCGTCGTGCACGTCGTCCGGCCGGGCTTCGGCGAGGGCAGCGCCCAGCTGCGCCCGGCATCGGTGGTGGTCTCGACGGGACAGCCGTAGTGCCGGCCGCGACCCGCGACTTCTACGAGGACCTCGGCGTCTCCCGCGACGCCACCGGCGAGGAGATCCAGCGCGCCTATCGGAAGCTGGCTCGCCAGTACCACCCGGACGTCAACAAGGACCCGGGCGCCGAGGAGCGCTTCAAGGCGATCTCCGAGGCCCACGACGTGCTGTCCGACCCCGCCACACGGGCGAAGTACGACGCCTTCGGCCCGCAGTTCCGCCAGGTCCCCGACGGCGTCGACCCGGACATGTGGGCCGCCGCGCAGCGTCGCGGCACGGGCGGGCCTGGCCGAGCCCGCGGACCCTCCGGGCGGGCCTCGTCCCAGGGGTTCGACGGTTGGACGACCGTGACGGGCGACGAGGCCTTCGGCGGCATCGATCTCGAGGACCTGCTCGGCGGCATGTTCGGCAGCGGTCGTCGACGGAGCTCGCTGCGTGGGGCCGACCAGGAGGTCGAGATCGAGCTGTCGCTCGACGACGCCTACACCGGCGGGCGACACCGCATCCGGCTGCCGGGCCCCGACGGCGAGCGCAGCTTCGAGGTCGAGATCCCGGCGGGCGTGACTCCCGGCCAGCGGATCCGGCTCGCGGGGCAGGGCGGACAGGGCGACGGCGCCCCCGGTGACCTCTACCTCATCGTGTCCCTGCGACCGCACCGACGGTTCCGGCTCGACGGTCGCGACATCACCGTGGATCTGCCGTTGACGCCGTCCGAGGCGGCCCTGGGCGCCACGGTTCCGGTGGACACGCCGAGTGGCGAGGCGAAGGTGGTCGTTCCCGCCGGCTCGTCGTCGGGTCGTCGGCTGCGACTGCGCGGCAAGGGGATGCCCAACCCGAAGGGCGTGGCGGGCGACCTCTACGCCGAGTTGAAGATCGTGGTCCCGGCGACGTTGAGCGATCACGAACGCGAGCTCTACGAGGAGCTCGGCCGCGTCTCGCAGAACGACCCGAGGTCACCGCGATGAAGGTCACGAGGACCACCACGACCCGGTCGGTGGCGCTCGCGCGCCCCACGAGGTTGAGCCTCGAGGGCTTCGCCGCAGCGAGTGGGCTGCACCCGGAGCTCGTCGTCCGCTACGTGCAGCTCGACCTGCTCGACGCCACCGTCGACGGGCAAGGACGGCTCTGGTTCGCCCCTGGAGAGCTCCGCCAGGCGGAGCGCATCGAACGGCTCCGGGCGGGACTGCCGTTGAACTACGCGGCGCTCGGGCTCGTGCTCGACCTGCTCGACCGCATCCACGAGCTCGAGACCGCGCTCCGGCGCCGTCCGGGGCCCTGAGAGGAGCGAAGCGACCCATGGACATGAACCGACTGACCGTGAAGTCCCAGGAGGCGCTGCACGACGCACAGACGAAGGCGTTGCGCTACGGCCACACCGAGGTCGACGGCGAGCACCTGGCGCTGGCGCTGCTGGAGCAGCCCGACGGGTTGGTCCCACCGTTGCTCGAGCGTGCGGGGACGGACCCCGCGCTGGTGCGCGCCGAGCTCGAGACCGAGCTCGAACGTCGTCCGAGGGTGTCGGGCCCCGGGGTGGCACCGGGGCAGGTGGTCGTGACCCAGCGGCTCTCCCGGCTGCTCGACCAGGCCGACGCCGAGGCCAAGCGCCTCAAGGACGAGTACGTGTCGGTCGAGCACCTGGTCCTCGCCCTGGTGGAGGAGGGCTCGACCACCGGTGCCGGTCGGGTGCTGTCGCGGGCGGGACTCACCCGCGACACGTTCCTGAGCGCCCTGACGGAGCTGCGCGGGAACCAGCGCGTCACCTCGGCGACCCCGGAGTCGTCCTACGAGGCGCTGGAGAAGTACGGGACCGACCTCGTCGAGCGTGCTCGCTCCGGCGTGCTCGACCCCGTCATCGGACGTGACGCCGAGATCCGTCGGGTGATCCAGATGCTGTCCCGCAAGACGAAGAACAACCCGGTCCTCATCGGTGACCCGGGCGTCGGCAAGACCGCCATCGTCGAGGGCCTCGCCCAGCGGATCGTTCGTGGCGACGTCCCCGACTCGCTGAGGGACAAGACGATCTTCGCACTCGACATGGGTTCGCTGGTCGCCGGCGCGAAGTACCGCGGCGAGTTCGAGGAGCGTCTCAAGGCCGTGCTCAGCGAGGTGAAGGCGGCCGAGGGTCGGATCCTCCTGTTCGTCGACGAGCTGCACACCGTCGTCGGAGCCGGCGCGGCCGAGGGCTCGATGGACGCCGGCAACATGCTCAAGCCGATGCTCGCCCGCGGCGAGCTGCACCTGATCGGAGCGACGACGCTCGACGAGTACCGCAAGCACATCGAGAAGGATGCAGCCCTGGAACGGCGCTTCCAGACGGTGCTCGTCGACGAACCGACCGTCGAGGACACCATCTCGATCCTCCGTGGGCTGCGCGAGCGGTTCGAGGTCTTCCACGGCGTGCGGATCCAGGACGGCGCCCTCGTGGCCGCAGCCACCCAGAGCCACCGCTACATCACCGACCGCTTCCTTCCGGACAAGGCGATCGACCTCGTCGACGAGTCGTGCGCGATGCTGCGCACCGAGATCGAGTCGATGCCTGCCGAGCTCGACGAGGTCACCCGCCGCGTCGTACGGCTCGAGATCGAGGAGAACGCACTCGCCAAGGAGCAGGACCCCGCCAGCCGTGCCCGCCTCGAGGAGTTGCGCAAGGAGCTGGCCGACGACCGGGCCGAGGCCGACGCGGTGCGAGCCCGCTGGGAGGCGGAGCGGCATGTCATCCAGCGCCTCCAGTCGCTGCGGGAGGACCTCGAACGCGAGCGTGCCGCCGCCGATGCGGCCGAACGGAACTACGACCTGAACCGCGCCGCGGAGCTGCGTCACGGCAGCATCCCCGAGCTCGAGCGCCGCATCGCCGCGGAGGAAGGGCGGCTCGTCACCAAGCAGGGTGAGCGTCCCCTGCTGCAGGAGGAGGTGACCGAGGAGCACATCGCCGAGGTCGTCGCCCGGTGGACCGGCATCCCGGTCTCACGCCTGATGGAGGGGGAGCGGATGAAGCTCCTCCGACTCGACGAGATCCTCCACGAGCGGGTGATCGGCCAGGACGAGGCGGTCCAGCTCGTCGCCGACGCCATCATCAGAGCCCGGTCGGGCATCAACGATCCGCGCCGGCCGATCGGGTCCTTCATCTTCCTGGGTCCGACCGGTGTGGGGAAGACCGAGCTGGCCAAGGCGCTCGCGGGAGCGCTCTTCGACACCGAGGACAACATGGTCCGGCTCGACATGAGCGAGTACCAGGAGCGTCACACCGTCAGCCGACTCGTCGGGGCGCCTCCCGGGTACGTCGGCTACGACGAGGGAGGACAGCTCACCGAAGCGGTGCGGCGCAAGCCCTACTCGGTGGTGCTCTTCGACGAGCTCGAGAAAGCCCACCCGGATGTCTTCAACACGCTGCTCCAGATCCTCGACGACGGACGGATGACCGACGCCCAGGGACGCACGGTCGACTTCCGCAACACGGTGGTGATCATGACGTCGAACCTCGGTTCGCAGTACCTGCTCGACGGCGTCACCGCCGAGGGCGAGATCAAGCCGGACGCCCGTGACCTGGTGATGTCCGAGCTCCGGGCCTACATGCGTCCCGAGTTCCTGAACAGGATCGACGACATCGTGCTCTTCAAGGCGCTGACGGAGACGGAGATCGAACGCATCGTCGACCTCATGGTCGACGACGTGCGGAGCCGGCTGGCGACCCGGCGCATCACCCTCGAGGTCACCGAGGACGCACGTCGCTTCATCGCCGAGCAGGGCTACGACCCCGTCTACGGCGCTCGTCCGCTCCGACGCTTCATCGCGCACGAGGTCGAGACGAGGATCGGACGTGCGCTGCTCGGCAACGAGGTCCTCGACGGAGCGACCGTCAGCGTCGAGCTCCGACAGGGAGCGCTCGAGGTCGACTACCAGAACCCGCCCGACGACGTGCGGGCTGCCGCATGAGGGCCCCCGTTCCGCGAACCGCGACCGCCCATCGACCCAACAGCAGGAGGACCTCATGACCGTACGACTCCGCGCCCTGATCGGGGCTGGCGTCGCCGTCGCCCTCGCGAGCACCGCTTCGGTGGCGTTGGCATCGATCGATCCCGATGCCCCCGATCCGGTCCTCACCCGTGCGCCCAGCGAGATCGTCCTCTCGGGCCTCGGTCCGGGCACCGCGGTCCGGGGTCAGATCGGACCGACCGGCTCCGTCTCGGATCCGAGCGTGCCGTATCCGCCGCCGATCGCGGGGTTCACCCCGCTCGACGAGAGCTTCGCCGGAATCATCCTCGCGACGCCCCCGGAAGGGGGACCACCGACCCTGCAGATGTACTGCATCAACATCCTCGTCCCCACGGCGACCGGATACGGGTACAACCTCGGCACGTGGAGCGAGGCGAACGTCAACAACATCGGTTTCGTCGCCCGCCTGCTGAACGACTACCACCCGAACACCTCACTCCCGGCGGACGGTCCGGGCATCTCCGGCGACGAGGAGCGCGCCGCCGCAGTGCAGGCGGCGATCTGGTACTTCTCGGACAACTACGTCGTCAACGCGACCGACCCGAGGTTCGCCGCCGTGCAGCAGATCGTGAACACCGTCCGGACGCAGCCGCCCCTGCCCGCCCCGACCCCGCCCGACCTCGTGATCGAGCCGACGTCGCTCAGCGGCGACGCAGGCAGCCTCGTCGGTCCCTTCACCGTCTCCACCGAGGACGCCGAGGGTGCGACGCTCTCGGTGACCGGCGCCGAGATGTTCTCCGACGCCGGGGGGACCGTCCCGGTCGCGAACGGCACCACGGTCCCCGACGGCACGCAGATCTGGCTCCGTTCCGCCGAGGTGGGTGAGGCCGTCCTCACAGCGGACGCCGTCGCCGACGTGCCCTCCGGCAACGCGTACTTGTACTCGGGGAACGTCGAGGGCGTGCGCGACGCGCAGCGACTCATCCTGGCCCAGACCGTCGAGGTCGCCACCTCGGCGTCGGCCACGGCCACGTTCGCCCAGGCCACGACCACGTCGACCTCGACGTCGACCTCCACGACGACGTCCACCACCACCACGTCGACCACCACGACGCTCGCACCCACGACCACTGCACCGACCACCGGGCCCTCGGCCGACGTCGCCGACGCGGGCGGCGTCCGCGGCGACGACCGAGGCGAGTCCTACGGCAGCGTCAGCAGCGGTGAGCTCGCCTTCACCGGCACCGACAGGCGGGCGACGGTGGTGTCCACCGTGGCCGGGCTGCTGGCGATCCTCGCCGGAGGAGTGCTCCTCGTGGTCGGGCGACACATCGGTGCGCACCACTCGACGCAACCTCGGAAGCGATGACGACTGCTCGCCGCGCGACCCGGACCCGGGGCTCCGCCCCCGCCCCGCCGGTCCGGGTCACCGGTCGTCCGTCTGGGTCATCGGGCGTCCGTCTGGGCCGCCGGGCGACGGCGCTTCCAGCTGCGTTCGAGCCCGATGCTCACCACGACGATGACGGCGAGCGTGACGAGCGTGGCGGGCTCGTGCACCAGTGTGGTGATCGTGAAGGTCGCGAGCACGGCGACGGTGCACACGAGCGCGACGATCAGGATGCTCGACCTGGCGCCGGTCTCGTGCCGGGCGCGGAGGTGCGCGACCGTGACGAGCGCGAACACGACGGGCGCGATCGTGCTGCCGATCGATGCGATGGCGCTCAGATCGAAGAGCAGCACGAGTGCGCCGGCCACACCTGCGGTGACAGCGAGGCCCATGGGGACGCGATCGCCGATCCGCCCGGCCATCGTCGGCGGAACTGGTCGATCTCGACCATGTGATCGCAGAGCCCCGCAGCGGGGTAGAGGCCGGCGTTGGTGGCCCCCGAGGTGGCGAAGAGCGCCGTGACGCTCATCAGCCAGTACCCGGCTCGTCCGAGCACCGGTTCCGCCGCGACCGCGAGTGCGGTGCCACCGGAGTCGATGACCTCGTCGACGCTCAACGTGCCGAACACGCCGAGTGACACCGCCAGGTAGATGGCGGTCGCGGCGCCGAGCGCGAGGTACATCGCCCGGGGCAGCTGCCGGTGCGGGTCGGCCAGGTCCTTGGCGGTGAACGTCACCACGCCGAAGCCCAGGAACGCGAAGAAGGTCAACGCGACGCTCGAGACGATGTCGGCGAGCGGCGGATAGGTCGACGGAGCGAGCAGATCGGGGTCCAGGTTCGCGAGCGACGTGACGGCGAAGACCGTGAGGATGCCGAGCACGATGTAGACGATGAACGTCTGCACCTTGGCCACCGCGGCGGATCCGACGACGTTCAGCACGGTCATGACCGCGACGATCCCCACAGCGAACACCTTGAGCCAGACGTCGCTGGCGTCGGCGAAGGCTCCGGCGGCGTAGCTGCCGAAGGACACCGCGACCATGGCGGTCACGATCGCGTTCGCGAGCAGGAGCAGCCACGCGACGACGCCGACGGTGTGGCCGTTGCCGAAGCCGCGGGCGACGTACTCGAGCATCCCGCCGGCGGACGGGTACCTGGCCCCGAACTTGGCGAAGGAGTACCCCTGGAGTCCTGCGACGAGCCCCGCCAGCAGGAACGACACCCACACCGCCGCGCCGGCCACCTCTCCTGCGGCGCCCAGCAGCGAGAAGATCCCGGCTCCCACCATGGCGCCGATCCCGATGAACGCCGCCTGCCTGATCGACAGCCGGGCGCCACCTGTGGGCGCGACCGGCCCGAGGTCCGTCATCGAGACGCGTCCACCGCGACCCTCGACGGCGGCGCGTCCGCCGGTCGGGCGCCCAGCTCGCCCGACGCTCGGACGAGTCGCCGGAGCTGGATCGCCTTGTCGACGCCGACGAACGCGGGGGTGATCAGCGACAGGCCGATGGCGACGAGCCACTGGCCGCCGGTCAGCGAGACCGTGTCGAGCAGACGCTGCAGCATGCCGAGCTCGACGGCGGCCCACGTGAGCGTCCATCCGGCGATCAGCCAGCCGAAGTACGGGAACATCGGCGACGACCACGGAGCCTGGCGTTCCCGGCGCATGACCACGCCCAGGTTCACCGCGCTGAGTGCCACGACGGCGAACGCCATCGTCATCGACACCGACCCCGCCGTCGCCGACGGCTCGTCCGGACCGAGCTCGAGGACGAGGATCGCGCTGACCGCGACGAGGAACCCGCTGATGGCCCATCGGACGATCTGGGGTGGGTTCACGATACGTGTCCCCGGCCGGCGGGGCGGCAGGTCCATCACGCCGGGGTCGGGCACATCGGCGATGAATCCGACGACGACGGTGACGACGACGAAGAACTTGCAGAACAGCAGCTGCATCGGGAACAACGCGACGCCACCGTTGATGTTGAAGATCGTCGCCAGCAGCATCAGCTGGAGCACCGACGACAAGATGGTGAGCTGCAGGCGGATGTACGACGAGATGCGCCGGTAGATGTCACGGCCCAGGTCGACCGCCCGCACCAGCGTGGCGAAGTTGTCGTCGGTGAGGACGATCTTCGCGGCCTGCTTCGACACCTCCGAACCGCTGCCCATCGCCACGCCGATGTCGGCCTGCTTGAGCGCCGCGGCGTCGTTGACCGCGTCGCCCGTCATGGCGACGACCTCGCCGGCGTCCTGCATCAGCTTCGCGAGGCGCAGCTTGTCCTCCGGCGCGACCCGTCCGAAGACGTGCAGCTCGGGGAGGCGTTCGACGACCTCATCGTCGCTCATGTGCTGCAGCTCGGTCCCGGTGACGACACCGGCGCCGAGGCCGAGCTGGTCGGCGATCGCCCTCGCGGTGATCGTGTGGTCGCCGGTGATCATGCGGACGTCGATGCCGGCGTGCAACGCCACGTGCACCGCGTCGGCCGCTTCGGTCCGCAGCGGGTCGATGATCCCGACCAGACCGACGAGGACCAGGTCCGAGACGGCGGCCATCGGGTCGGAGCGGGCGGCGTCCATCGCCGCGTCGTCGAGGCCCTTCGCAGCGAACGCGAGCACGCGCAGCCCCTGCTCCGACAGCTCCCGGTTCGCGTCGAGGATCTCGTCCCGGCGCTCTGCGACGGGAACGATCGACCCCTCGTGCAACACGTGGGAGCACCGGTCGAGCACGACGTCGGGACCGCCCTTGACCGACACGAAGTGAGGCTGCGCCACCACGTTGCCGTGGATGGTGTCGGGCCGATCGTGGAAGGTCGCCATGAACTTGTAGTCGGAGTCGAAGGGGACCTCGGTCAGCCGCGGGATCGCCCGACGGGTGGCCTCGGCATCGACGCCCATCTTCGCCGCGAGCACGACGAGCGCCGCCTCGGTGGGGTCGCCGATGATCGAACCGTCATCCGCGACCGTCGCGTCCGAGCAGAGCGACAGGCCGAGTGCGAGCGGCGTGAAGTCGGGCAGGTCGGACCCGGCGGCGCCCAGGATGGCACCGCTCTTCGCGTAGCCGGAGCCCTGGATCCGGTACCAGCGCCCGCCGACGAACATCGACGAGACCGTCATCGCGTTCATCGTCAACGTGCCGGTCTTGTCGGAGTTGATGACGGTGGTGCCGCCGAGCGTCTCGACGTCGGCGAGCGACTTCACGACGGCCTTCTCCTCGGCGAGCCGCTGGGCCCCCGACGACAGCATCGTCTGGACGAACGTGGGCAGGCCGGTCGGGATCGATGCGATCGCGGTGGAGATGCACAGCAGCACGAGCGTCTCGCCGTCCTGCCCGCGGGCGATGCCGACGCCGGCGATGATCGCTACGGCGCCCCAGGCGAGGAAGCCGAACACCTTCGTCATGCCGTCGAGCTCGCGCTGCAGCGGCGACTTGGTCCGCTTCGTCGCGCTGACCATGTCGGCGATGCGTCCCATCTGGGTGGCCGCGCCCGTCGCCGTCACGATGAACACCGCGGAACCGCGGGTCACCTGGGTGTTCTGGAACACCATGTCGGTTCGATCGCCGACGGACACCTCGCCGGCCTCGAGCGTGCCGGGGTCCTTCGCCACCGGAGCGCTCTCGCCGGTCAGCGCCGACTCCTGCACCTCGAGCGTCGCGGACGTGACGAGTCGTCCGTCGGCCGGCACGAGGTCCCCCGCTTCGACCAGGACCACGTCGCCGGGCACGAGGTCCGACGCGGCGACCTCGGCGACCTGACCGTCGCGCCGCACACGGGCGTGGGGGATCTGCAGCTTCGACAGCGCGTCGACGCTCGCCTGGGCCTTGAGCTCCTGGTTGGTGCCCATCACGACGTTGAACGTGACGAGCGCAGCCACGACGATCCCGGTGGCGATCTGACCGATGGCCAGGCTCGCGACGGCGACGATGAGCAGCATGATGTTCATCGGGTTGGCGAGCTGCGCTCGGCCCACCTGCCAGAGACTCGGCGGCGGTTCGCTGCGGAGCTCGTTCGGTCCGTAGCGCTCGAGCCTCGAGGCGGCTTCGGAGGTGGCGAGCCCGGTCCCGGCGTCGACGTCGGCGAGCGCCTCGACCTCGGCCACCGACTTGAGGTGGGCGTCGTCGAACTGCGAGGAGGGCACGGCGGTGGTCATGGCCGCCTCCGCCGGTCGAGCCGGCGTCGGCCCGACCCGGAGCGCTTCATCGGCCGTCACCCGAGCGTGGCGACGAGGATCGCCTTGATCGTGTGGAGGCGGTTCTCGGCCTGGTCGAACACGATGCTGGCCTCGGACTCGAAGACCTCGTTGGTGACCTCGAGGCCGTCGGGCATGCCCGTCTCGCCCATGATCTCTGCGCCGACGACGGTGTTGGCATCGTGGAACGCCGGGAGGCAGTGCATGAACCGCACCTTGGGGTTGTCGGCGCGGTCGAGCAGCGCACGGTTGACCTGGTAGGAGCGGAGCAGCTCGACGCGGTCGGTCCACACGCTCTTGTCCTCACCCATCGACACCCAGACGTCGGTGTGGATGAAGTCGACGCCGTCGACCGCCGTGGCGGGATCGTCGGTGATGGTGATGCGTGCACCGGTGTCGGAGGCGATGCGCTCGGCGATCTCGACGACGTCGGCCGGTGGCGCGAGGGCCGCGGGCCCTCCGAGACGGACATCGGCGCCCATGAGTGCCCCCATGACGAGCAACGACCGACCCATGTTGAAGCGGCAGTCGCCCATGAACGCGTAGCTCAGCTCGTCGTAGGGCTTGTGCGACGACTCGTGCATGGTGAGGAAGTCGGCGAGCATCTGCGTCGGGTGCCACTCGTCGGTCAGGCCGTTGTAGACCGGCACGCCGGCATGCTCGGCGAGGTCCTCGACATCGCTCTGGGCGTTCCCACGGAACTCGATGGCGTCGTACATGCGTCCGAGCACCCGGGCGGTGTCCGCGATGGACTCCTTGTGCCCGAGCTGCGAGCCGGTCGGGTCCAGGTAGGTCACGTGGCCGCCCTGGTCGTGCGCCGCCACCTCGAACGCCGCACGGGTGCGGGTCGAGGTCTTCTCGAAGATCAGTGCGATCTCCTTGCCCGCCAGGTGTGGGGTCTCGATGCCGGCGTACTTCGCCGTCTTGAGTGACTTCGCGAGGTCGAGCAGGAACCGCAGCTGGGCGGGTTCGAAGTCGATCTCCTTCAGGAAGCTGCGGTTCCTCAGGTTGTACATCTGTTGCTCCAGTCCGGATCAGTGGCGTGGTGACTCAGAACGCGGCGTCGCGCTCGATGGGACAGGTCATGCAGTGCGAACCGCCGCGACCGCGGCCCAGCTCGAAGCCCTCGATCGTGATCACCTCGACGCCCGCCTTGCGCAGCGCCGTGTTCGTGCTGGTGTTGCGCTGGTAGGCGATGACGACGCCGGGCTCCAGGCACACCACGTTGTTGCCGTCGTCCCACTGCTCGCGCTCCGCTTCGAAGGAGTCGCCGCCGGTCTCGATCACCCGCATCTTGTCGACCCCCAGCGCCTCGGCCATGGCCTCGACGACGGTCTGGTCGAGCTCCTCGGAACGGACGTCGTCGGGGCTGTCGCCGGGCGTGAGCGACCAGGTGCGCGCACCGTGCACCACCTGCGGGTACAGCGTGACCAGGTCGTGGTCGCACATGGTGAGCACGGTGTCGAGGTGCATGTAGCTGCGCGACTTGGGGAGGTGGACGGCGAGCACCTGGGTCGCCGAGCCTGCTCGGAACAGCGAGCGGGCGATGTAGAGCACCGCTTGGGGAGTCGTGCGCTCACCCATGCCGATCATCACCGTGCCGTTGCCGATGGGCTGCACGTCGCCACCCTCGACGTGGCAGCTGCCCCAGTCCTCGTCCGCGCCGCCCAGCCACACCGGGAAGTCCTCGTTCGCGAACAGCGGATGGAACGTGTAGATCGCCTCCATGATCATGGACTCCGGCTTGCGAGCCGGCTTGGTCATGGGGTTGATGGTGACGCCGTCGAAGATCCAGCAGGACGGGTCGCGCTGGAACAGGAAGTTCGGCAGCGGCGCCAGCAGCATGCCGGTGGGGTCGGCGGCCTCCCAGACCAGCCCGACGTCGCGATCGAGGTCAGCGCGGGTGACACCGCCGATGAGGAACTCCGCGACGACATCCGGTGGAAGCTCGTCGACGAGCTCGCGGGCGGTCTCCGCCGCGCCGATCCCGACACGACGTTCGCCGAGCATGTGATCGACGATCCACGTCGCCGCCTCATCGATCGCGAGCGCCTCGGTCAGCAGCGTCTCGACCTCGAGCACCTCGGTGCCCCGCTCGCGCATGGCTTCGCAGAACGCGTCGTGCTCGCGCTTGGCCTGGGCGACCCACAGCACGTCGTCGAAGAGCAGCTCCTCGGCGTTGCTCGGTGTCAGTCGGGTGTGCTCGAGCCCGGGCCGGTGGACCAGCACCCGACGGAGGGTGCCGATTTCTGAGTGGACGCCGAGTGCCATGTCACTGCTCCTGTGGGTCGGGTGTGCGCCGCGGGGGCGGGGTTCCGTGGGGGCGGGGTTCCGTGGGGGCGATGGGGGTTCCGTGGGTCAGGGCTGCTCGTCCGACGGCGACGCCTCGGTGAGGATGCCGTCGACGTCGAGCGAGATCCGCGTGCCGGCTCGGCCGTCGACGAGCGCCTCGATGTCGGACAGCTGCCCGATCAGCGCCGGACGGCCGGTTGCCCTGGCGAACTCGCTCGCCGCGTCGATCTTCGGCCGCATCGACCCGACGGCGAACTCCGACGAGTGCTCGGCGAGCGCATCGGGGTGCGCGGCGACGATCGCTCGTCGTCGGTCGGTGCCGAAACCGAGGTAGGCGCACGGGGTGTCGGTCGCCATCACGAACACGTCGGCCTGGACCTCCTTCGCCAGCAGACCCGAAGCGAGGTCCTTGTCGATGACCGCCTCGACGCCGTACAGCCGCCCGTCCTCGCCGAAGGCGGTCGGGATGCCGCCACCACCGGCACAGATGACGATGCAGCCGGCGTCGAGCAGCAAGCGGATCTGTGCCTCCTCGACGATCCGCCGGGGCGCGGGCGAGGGCACGACCCGACGCACCTGGTCGCCGTCGGGGCGAAAGGTCCAGCCCCTGTCACGTTCGAGCGCCGCGGCGTCGGAAGGGTTGTAGACCGGTCCGATCGGCTTGGTCGGATCCTCGAAGGCTGGGTCCGCCGGGTCGACCTCGATCATCGTCAGGAGCGTGGCGAGCGGCAGCTTGAAGTCGAGGTCGTTGCTGAGCTCCTGCTCGATCAGGTAGCCGACCATGCCCTGGGTCTCTGCACCCAGCACGTCGAGCGGATAGGCGGGCACCGGCGTGTACGCCGCACCCTCGAGCGCGAGCAACCCGATCTGTGGTCCGTTGCCGTGACAGATCACCAGCTCGTGCTGCTGGGCCACCGTCCTGAGGTGGTCGCACGCCACCGTCACGTTGCTGCGCTGGTTCTCGATCGTCATCGCCTCGCCCCGGCGCAGCAGCGCATTCCCCCCGAGCGCGACCACCGCTCTCATCGCTGCGCCGCCTCGGGGGCAGGAGGCACGGGCTGGGGTGCGGTCATGCGCCCGTGCTGTGCTCGATAGACGGGGATCCCCAACAGCATCGCCACCCCGGCCAGCAGGAACGGCGCCCAGTAGACCAGTGGGTCGTTGCCGGTGTTGCGCGAGTACCAGATGAACAGCACCGAGAACACCAGCGACAGCACCGCCACGATCATGTCGCGCACGAACCGGGCCGTCTGGAGCTGTCCGCGGTCGTTCCAGCGCCACTTGATCTGGGCCAGCGCCGAGAACCCATAGGGGATCGCTGCGGTGATGCCCGTCATCAACACGAGGGTCGTGAAGACCGTGGCGCCGTTCGAGCCCAGGTAGTTGACCGCCATCGCGACCGATGCCAGCACCGTCGACGACACGATCCCGAACGCGGGGACACCCCGACGGGACACGCGTCCGAACTGCTCCGGGAAGAGCCCGTCCTTCGCCGCGGCGAGCGGCATCTCGGCGCAGATCATGGTCCAGCCGTTGAGCGCACCGAAGCCGGACACGATGACGGCGACCGCCATCACGTCACCGGTCCACGTGCCGCCGAACATCGAGTTCATCGCGTCCGAGAACGGTGCCGTCGCGGTGCTGAGCTCCGAGCTGGGCAGGATGCCGAACACCGCCGTCAGCGACACCATGTACACCACCGCGGTGACGAGGGTGCCCAGGATCGTCGAGCGAGGGATGTTGCGGTCCGGGTCTCGCACCTTTCCCGCCGCGACCGCAGCGGTCTCGACACCCAGGTAGCTGAACAGTGCGATGGCCATTCCGCCACCGATGGCCGAGACGGCGTTCTCGCCGCTCACGTTCCAGGGGGTGAAGTTCGCCCGCTGGACGTAGAACAGCCCGACGATCGACATGAAGGCCAGCGCTGCGAACTTCACGATGGTCGTCACCACCTGCACGGCCCCCATGTTCTTGAGACCCGACAGGTTGATCGCTGCAGGGATCCACAGCCCGACCAGGACGAGCAGGACCGACACGAGCTTGTTGTGGTCGGTGTTGACGAACTCCTCGACGTAGAGCACCCAACCGACGGCGATCGCTGCGTTGCCCGCCCATGCAGTGATCCAGTACGACCACGCGTTGGCGAAGCCCCAACCGTTCCCGAACGCGGCTCGGGCGTAGGCGTACGGTCCACCGTCGGCCGGGAGTCGACGCGACAGCGAGCTGAAGAGCAGCGCCAGCGCCAGCGCGCCCACGGTCGTGAGCGCCATCGAGACCAGGCTGATCGGCCCGTAACCGGCGAGCGAGGTCGGAAGGTTGAAGATCCCGACACCGATGATGCTCCCGACGATGAGCGCGGTCGCGACGCTGAGGCCGAACCCCCGCGAGCTGTCACCGGGTGCAGCGTCGGTCGGCTGGGCAGCCGACTGCGAGTCGTCCATCGGTTCCTCCTTCCCCCTGAAGCGGAAGCCGACGAACCGGCTCTCACCGGCCGCAGGGTTCCCGCGGTCGACTGTGCGTCGGGCGGGGAAGTCCTGGCGTCACCCTGCGAGGGTGATCTGCATCGCCCACCGGGTGCCGCCGATCAGGTCGGCTCAGTCAGGAGTGCGGTCGACCACGCGCTGCGTCACCGCTCGAGCCCGTTCGGGGATGTCGGAGTCGGCGATGGCCTCGGAGGCGCTAGCGGCGACCCGCTGGACCTTGCCGGGGACGTCCGCGTCGGCGAGCGACGACGCCGCCCGCTGCGCGACCCCCTGTGCCTGCCGGGGCACCTCTGCGTCGGCGAGCTTGTCCACCACGGCATCGGCCGCGTGGCGCGCCTTGTCGGGCAGCTCGGCGTCGCGGACCGTCGTCACCACCTTCTCCGAGACGTCCTTGGCCCTGGTCGGGAGGTCCGCCTCTCTCACCTTCTCGCCGGCGACGTGGCTCAGGTGCCCGGCCTCGACACGGGCCTGGGCGGAGAGCCGTTGGCCGCTGCGGCCCACGGCTTCGAGGATGTCCACCAGCAGGCCGACACCTGCTCCGGTGAACGCTCCGATGATGAGACCTTTCCAGACGTTCTTCATCTCGACACTCCGGGTTCGGGGGATGCGAGGTCGATACCCGTCCTGGTCCCGATCAACCGCCGCCCGGGGACGACTTCGCCAGTGGCGGCCACCGGGCGGTTACCGTCCGTTCAGCGAGGGAAGGAACGACCATGTCGCGAGACGTCCAGATCACCTTCGACTGTGCCGACCCGGCTGCGCTCGCCGGCTTCTGGGCCGAGGTCCTCGGCTACCGGCTGCAGGATCCGCCGGGGGACTTCGACACCTGGGACCGGGCGCTCGATGCGATGGGAGTCCCACCGGAGCGACGCAACGACGCGTCGGCGCTGGTCGACCCCGACGGCGTCGGACCTCGGCTGTTCTTCCAACGGGTCCCCGAAGGGAAGACGGCGAAGAACAGGGTGCACCTCGACGTGCGCGCCGCCGACGCGCAGCAGGGCGAGGAACGCATGGTGGTGCTCGAGGCCGAGGCGACCCGCCTCGTCGCACTCGGGGCGACCCGGATCGAACGCCACGAACCGGACCCACCGCTGGGCAGCGGTCACATCGTCATGGCCGATCCCGAGGGCAACGAGTTCTGCCTCGACTGAACGCCCTGAGCGTCCGGCGGCACCCGACCCGGTCGAGATCGAGGCCGCGGACATCGCGGGTCAGTCGTCGATCGACACGACCAGCCGAAGTTCGATCGACATGCGGACAAGCGGTCGTCGTGCCTCGGCGGATCGTTCCGACCATGCCCCGGCACCGTCGCCGCACGTGTGATCGGGATCCCGCAGCGCGTCCTCGGTCACCTCGGCCATCGCCTCGATCGCGGTGCGCAGGGTCGTGGGGACACCCGCTGGGACGTCGAGTCGGCGTACCGGCACGAGCGCGTCGACGAGCGCCTGCACGTCGCCACGAGCGACGGCCGACTCGGCGTCTGCCAACGCTCGGTAGTGCCGCGCGGCGATGTCCTCGCCCGGCAGGGTGCACGCGCCGTGGGGTGTGCTCAACGTGTTGAACACGTAGGCGTTGCGGTGGTCCATGTCGGACCGCAGGTACCAGCGCTGCTCGGGGTCGTGGAGGAACATCCAGATGTCGTTGATCACGGCGTCGTCGTCGCGGTCGAGGAAGGTGTCGGTGGCGAGCCCGTAGCGCAGCTGGTGGCGACGCCGGTCGACGCTGCGCCCATCGGCGAGCACCAACGGTTGGGTGATCTGCTGCAGCGGGATCCACATGTTGAGGAGCATCAGCCCCGCGTCGTGGTTGTGGCCGTCGGGTGAGTCGTGGCGGAACAGCGACGGCGCACGTCCCTCCATGAGCTGGGTGAGCGGCGTGCCGAACACGTCCTGGTCGGCGTGGACCGACGTCGCCCCGCCGTGGCCGTTCATGCCCTTCGAGTGCGGACCGACGACCGCCAGTCCGTCGGGGCCTGCCGTACGCATGATCAGGCCCTCGTCCGCG
>JAEWED010000140.1 GCA_023389745.1 Actinomycetes bacterium | reverse complement strand
ATGTGCCGCGCGGCGAACTTCGAGTGGCTGCCCGGCGACTCGGCGAAGGTGTCGACGGCGGTGACGTCGTTGCCGGTCTCGCCGAGCTTGCGGATCTCGTCGACGGCGAACGGCATCCGGGAGGTGGTGACGAGGGTGCGCACGGCAGGTCTCCTGCGGGGGTCGGGGGTGAGGTCGGGACTGCGATGGCTGCGTGGTTGCGGACGCTACCGACGCGACGGCGGGCGGCGATGCACCCCTTCCGGCCCTTCCATTCGACCGGATCGGCACACCAGTGAGGATTTCTCGGCGACGGGGAGACCTGCGGTCAGGAGAAATCGAGGCCGTCGAACTCCCCCGAACGGCGCCAGCGATCGATGTGGTCGAAGTAGGCGACCGGACCCGCCGGGTAGCCGCTGAGGTTGAGCCGCTCGCGACGGCCCGTCGGGCGGCCCTCGTTGTTGTAGTAGCCGGGGGTGCAGTCCAGGTCCCCGATGAACGACCCGGGGCTGTGCTCGAGCATCCCGACCCAGGCCGCCTCGGCGGACTCGGTGACCTCGACCTCGTCGGCGCCGACCTCGAGGGTGTGGGCGACCACTGCTGCCACCGTGGTGCCCGCCTCGACCAGGTTGTGCGTGACGTTCGAGATCAGGTTCCCGGCCTGGGTGAAGCCGACCACGAACAGGTTCGGGAAACCACGGACGTGCATGCCGTGCAGCGTCCGCATGCCCTCGGCCCACGCCTCGGTCAGCGTCACGCCGTCGCGGCCCGTCGTCTCGAACCCGGCACGTCGGGCGAACTCGGTGCCGACCTCGAACCCTGACGCGACGATCAGGCAGTCCAGCTCATGGTGCTCGCCGGCCGCGACGACACCGGTCGCGTCGATGCGCTCGACGCCGCGCCCGTCGGTGTCGACGAGGTGCACGTTCGGGCGGTTGTACGCATCGAGGTACTCGTCGTGGAAGCACGGCCGCTTGCAGAGCTGGCGGTACCAGGGCTTGAGCGCCTCGGCGGTGTCCGGATCGCTGACGATCGAGTCGACCCGGGCGCGGATCTCGGTCATCTTCTCGTCGTCGCTGTCCTCGAAGGCCCGCCGCACCGTCTCCGGTGTCAGCTCGGCACCTTCCTCACCCAGCGCGAGCACCACCCGGTCGCGGATGCGTTGCGCGATGTCGGTCCACCCGTCCTCGACCAGGTCGACATCGGTGAACCCGCCGGTCTGCAGCGTCGCGAAGTTCCGCTGCCACTCACGCTGCCAGCCGGGCCCGAGCGCCGCGAACTCCTCGGGATCGATCGGGCGGTTCGCACGCACGTCGATCGCGGAGGGGGTCCGCTGGAAGACGAAGAGCTCACCCGCGTCCCGGGCGAGGTGCGGGATGCACTGCACCGCGGTCGCACCCGTGCCGATGATGCCGACGCGACGGTCAACCAGGCGCTCCATGGGCGCGCCGGACGCGTCGCCGCCGGTGTAGTCGTAGTTCCAGCGGCTCGTGTGGAACATCTCGCCGGCGAAGGTGTCGATGCCCGGGACGCCGGGCAGCTTCGGGCGGTGCAGCGGCCCGGTGCCCATCGACACGAAGCGCGCCCTCAGACGGTCGCCTCGGTCGGTCAGGACCTCCCAGCGGTGCTCGTCGTCGAGCCATCGCAGCGACCGGACCTGGGTCGAGAGCAGCGCGCCGTCGTACAGGCCGAAGTGCGAGGCGATGCGCTGTGCGTGGGCGAAGATCTCCGCCGCCGGCACGTACTTCGCACTCGGCACGTGGCCCGTCTCCTCGAGCAGCGGCAGGTAGATCATCGCGGCGGTGTCGCACATGGCGCCGGGGTACCGGTTCCAGTACCACGCACCGCCGACATCGCCGCCGCCCTCGACGATGTGCACGTCCTCGACGCCGGCCTGGCGCAGCCGTGCACCGGTCACCAGCCCGGCGAAGCCTCCCCCGACGATCACGACGTCGACCTCGGCGTGCACGGGCGCGCGCTCGACCGCCTGCGTGTACGGATCGTCGAGCAGGGTCGCGAACCGTCCCACGGGTTGCAGGTACTGGTCGTTGCCGTCGGGTCGGAGCCGCTTGTCGCGCTCGGCTCGGTACCGAGCCCGCAGGGCGGCACGGTCCGGGGGACCGCTCATCGCACGTCGGGGCCGACCGGTCGACCGTCGACGACCTGGTCGAGGTACTCGCTCATCCCGATACCCGTGCGATCCCCGCAGCGGTAGCGCGTCATGGCCTCGGTGATGCGCGTGACGAGCTGCTCGCCGTCGGGCGTCGTGCGCCGGTTGCGCAGCGGGATCAGCGAGATCACCTCGCCTTCGACGTCGTAGCTGCGCTCGTCGGTGCGCACCTTGGCCCGCATCGCCGTCTGGTAGCCGTTGTCGTCCCAGTCCGACTCGATCGTGCACTCGCGGATCAGGTGGTACTCACCGCCCTCGAGCACCATGCCGCCCTGGCGCGGCGGTCGCTCGGGGTCGTCGCCGCCGATGACCGACAGCATCATGGCGAAATCCGGGCCGAAGACCATCGGCAGCCACCGGTACCAGTGGACCGCCTGCCAGAAGCGAGGTCCCCACGACTTGTCGCGCAGGCCGAGCCCGTCGATCTCGAGCACCTCGTCCCCGACGACGATCGTGCCCGTCATGGCGACGTGCTGCTCGTAGTGGGCCTTGGCGAACGACTTCTCGGCGTCCTGCTCGATGTCGGAGCCGTCGGGGTTGACCGGTCGCCCGCCGTACATCGGCGAGATGCCGAGCACGTCGAGCTGCACCGTGCAGTCGACCATCGGGTTCTCGGCGAAGGCGGTCCGGGGGTTCGCCATCTGGAGCGGGTCGTCGAGCACGCAGACCTTGCCCTCGTACGAGATCGTGAGCTCCTCGAACGGAGTGACCACCTCGATGCGCAGGCCGCCCGCGTCCATCGCGTCGTTGGTCGTGATCTCTGGCCGTCCGTAGATGAACCCGACCCTCCCGCCCGGGAGGTAGATGCAGACCGACATCTCGGCGTAGCCCTCGTTGACGCGGTTGCCGAGCCGGAACCAGCCGCCGACCTCCTGCTCCGCGTCGAAGACGTTCAGGTACATCGACTCGTTGTAGTTGGGTGCCTCGTCGGGCTCGTGTGGGTACTCGTCCTCGGGTTCCAGGACGGTGGTGATTCCGGATGCGGCCATGTTCAGCTCCTCTGTGACGCCAGCGACGCTAGCTGTGACACCTGCCACCGAGGGCGCGATCCGTCCGACGAGCTGTCGCCGGCCCCGGCGGGCGAGTGAGCCAGGTCCTACGGGCGTGCCGTCGACAGTGGCGACGGGAACCTGGGCATGACGCGACGGCCCTGGAACCACGCGGTCAGCGCCGCGGCCTGCTCCTCGACCGCCGCGGTCGCCTCGGTGCCGATGTCCTCGAGCAGCTCGGTCCGCAGCGTCCCGTCCTCGAGCTGCCACCAGCCGCCGACGATCGCGCCGTCGCACCAGATCGTCGCGCCGGCGTTGCCGGCGGTGTCGAACAGCAAGGTCCGGTGCTCCCCCACGTACCAGTCGCGGTCCTTCCACCCCATCGTGGTCGGATCGAGCACCGGCAGCAGCGCCACCCACGGCTCGGGTGCCTCGACGACGTCCAGATCGTCGGGCAGCAGGTAGCCGGTCCCGCCGTCGAGCTCGACGGTGACGGCGCCGAGTCGCGTGAGCGCGCCACGTACCCGTGCCTTGGTGGAGCCGAGCCACCAGACCAGGTCGTCCTCGGTGCCCGGTCCGAACGACCTCAACCAGGCCTCGACGAGCTCGTCGACCGCGTCCTCGACCGAGAGCGACACCTCGAACGGCTCGCCCAGCCATTGCTCCGCGGCGGCATAGCGAGGACGCGAGACGTACCAGCCGCCGTCGTTGGTCGCGCGCAGCACCCGACCCTCGGCACACATGACGGTGAGCACGCGTGGTGCCACCGAGGTGAGGCCACCCCAGGACTTGCCGACCCCGTACTCGAGTCGGCCCTCGAGCAGCGGTGCGCGCTCGCGCAGCTCGGACGACGTCAGCTCATCGGTCCCGATCACCTCGAGCACCTGCGAGCACGCAGCGGCGAGCCAGGCGGCCCCGTCGTCGTGCAGCCCGGCCCGCTCGACCTCCTTGACGAGGCGCCGCCGCTCCGACTCGGCCACACGATCCGCAGCGCCGGCCAGGACGGCCGGGAGCGATGCCCGAGGCACGACCCACAGCGTGCGTCGCATGGCCAGCACACGGATGAGCGAGCGATCCTCGTGCAGCGCACGCTCGACGGCGTCGGTCGTCAGCCCCTGGGTGCGTGCCCGGGCGCTGAGCACGACCGTCGGCGGATCCGTCGCGTGCAGGGCGACCAGGCTGTGTGCGACGTCGAGCGCATCATCGGCCAGGTGCCCCGGAGCGAGCCGGTGCCGGATCGCGAGGCGGGCACGGCGTTCGGCGGTGTCGACGGATCGCATCCCGGCAGCCTGCCAGGTTCCGGCGCCCGGTCAGCTCCCGGCGGGCGGTTCGTCCGACGGCAGTCGCCGCGCGAGCAGCACGGCGTCGTGGATCACGGCGGGGCGACCCTCGGGGTCGACGGTGTCACGGGGTCGACGGTCGGCACGCAGCACCTGCCAGCCCTCGCCGAGCTCGGCGGCCAGCTGCTCAGCGGTGAAGTACATCGACCCCACCCTCGGACGGTGCATCGACGAGTGCATGTCGTCCGGGTGGTGCCCGACGATCAGCAGATGACCACCGGGGATCACGGCGGCGGCGAGCTGCTCGTACAGCGGCAGCCGGTCCTCGGGCGGCAGGTGCATGAACTGCGCGGAGACCAGGTCGTAGCGGTCCGGCGGCGTCCAGCCCTCGGTCAGGTCGGCCTGGGTCCAGGTGATGCGAGCGGCGGCCTCGGCATCGCGCGCCTCGGCCTCGGCTCGACCCTTGTCGAGCGCGACCGACGAGATGTCGACCGCCGTGACGGTCCAGCCCTGCGAGGCCAGCCAGAGCGAGTCGGCGCCCTCGCCCGCGCCCACCTCGAGCGCGGTCCCGGCCGTCAGCTCGCTCGCTTCGGTGACGAGCTGCGGGTTCGGGTCGCCGCTCCAGACCCGGTCGCTCGCCGAGTAGCGCTGCTCCCAGAAGTCTCGGTCCATGACCGGCACGCCGCCGGAATGGCGGGCGGCGGCGACGGCACGGTCGGTCTCCTCGGCGACCAGGTCGGCGTTGATGTGCGCGCCCGCCATCGATCCGGCGGCCGCGGCATGGCTGACCTGCAGCATCGGGTCGGTGACGTTGCCGGCGAGCCACACGCCGGGAACGTCGGACACCCCGGCCATGCCGGAGAGGACGTAGGTGCCCAGCCCCATCGGGTGCTCGACCGGCACGAGGCCCAACGGCGCGAGGAACGAGGCTCGGGACTCGAACCGGGGGCCGACCACCACGGCATCCGCGGGGATCACCGTGTCGTCGGCGAGACGCACACCGGTGAGCCGGTCGTCGGCGACCTCGAGCGAGGCTGCCGGACCGTGCACGATCTCGATGCCCCGGGAGGCGAGCCGCTCGGCGTCGACCTCGCCGGGACCCTCGCCGTCGTGCACGACGACCGTCACGTCGTCGGTCAGCTGCCGGAACAGCCCCGCGGAGTGGGCGGCCATCGGCGACGTGGCGAGCACGACCACCGCCGAGTCACGCACCTCGTAGCCGTGGCAGTACGGGCAGTGCAGCACGTCGCGCCCCCATCTGGCCGCCAGTCCCCCGACCGCGGGGAGCACGTCGGTCAATCCGGTGGCGACGAGCAGCCGCCGGGCCCGGATCGGCTCGCCCTGCTCGAGCTCGACCGTGAAACCCGTCGCGACGTCACCGGTGACCTGACACACGCGACCCTCGGTGATCCGCACGCCGTAGGACCGGACCTCGTCGCGACCGGCACTCACGAAGTCGGCGGGCGACATCCCGTCGCGACTCAGGTAGCCGTGCATGTGCGCGGACGGCGCGTTGCGTGGATCGCCTGCGTCGATCACCACCACGGAGCGCAAAGATCGACCGAGCATGAGCGCGCCGGCGAGACCCGCAGCGCTCCCGCCGATCACTGCGACGTCGACTCCACTGGCTGCTGCTGCATCGGTCATGTGGTCGACCGTAGGACACGCATCCGGTTTCCGCATCCCCCCTTGCAGCATTCGCAAGGTTCCTGCACTCTGGGGTGATGGACACCCCGGAGGCTCCGGCCACCCAGCCCCCCACCCACGGCGATCTCGAGTCGGTGGTGCGCGCCCGGCTGCGGGGCCTGCGGGTCTCCTACGGTTGGTCGCTGGACGAGCTGGCGGCCCGCACCCACCTGAGCGCCTCGACGATCAGCCGGCTCGAGACCGGCAAGCGCACGCTGAGCCTGGATCTGCTGGCGCCGTTGTGCAGCGCACTGCAGGTCGACCTGTCGACGCTGCTCGACGTGACGACCGAGGACGACGACGTCGTGATCCGACCGGTCGAGACCTCGGCGCACGGTCTGACGTCGTGGCCGCTCACCCGGAACCACGGGCCCAACGGGGTCGTGGCCGCGAAGTTCCGCATCGACACCCGGCCCGAGGACGTGGACCTCGACGACCGTCGGGTGCACCCGGGACACGACTGGTTCTTCGTGCTGTCGGGCACCGTCCTGCTGCTGCTCGGCGACCGGCGCATCGAGGTGCACGCCGGCGAGGCCGCGGAGTTCTCGACGATGACACCGCACGCGTTCGTGTCGGTGGACGGGCCGGCGGAGCTCATCACCATCTTCGACCGCGACGGTCAGCATGCCCACCTGTCGAGCAGCGCGCCCGCCCGGGCCACCGAGGCCGACCGGACCGCTCAGGCCGACGGGACATCAGCTCAGACGGACAGCGCCACCAGGTACTGACCACCGCCCTGCTCGACCGACGCGTGCACGGCGAGCTGCGGTGCGAGCCTGGACAGCCGATCCACCAGCCATGCAGCGGCCTCGTCGGCATCGGCCTGGGTGGGACAGCGCGCCATGATCTCGCGTCCTCCCTTGCGGTCGAGCCGTTCGACGCTGGTCAGGATCGGCGCGGGGTCGACGACGAACAGATCGTCGGACCACGGCACCTCGGGCGAGATGGCGCCCTTCTTGGTGTTGCACGCCCGGTGGGCGAGACGCTCGTCGCCGACCACCGACGTGGTGCCCTTCTTCGCGCCCTTCTGCTTGGTGCCCTTCGCCTTGGCCGCGGTCACGATCGCGTCGGCGCTCGGACCCCGCGGGTCGTTCACCGACATGTCGGGATCGACGGGCTGGTCGCAGAGCCAGCACCGCCAGCCGTCGGCCTCGCCCAGCTCCTCGAGTCGGCCCATCAGCGCAGCAGTCCGGGCACGTCGACCGTCGACAGCGTCGACGCCAGGTCGAGCTGGTCGAGCTCTGCTCCGGTCGGCAGCCGACCGCCGGGGGTGAGCGCATCGACCGCGGACGGGATGATACGGGCGAGGCCGTCCGCGGCGACCTCGGGTGCCACGCCCAGCTGCTCCGCGATCGCGGTGAGCCGGGTGCGCCCGACGGCGCGCTCGACGCCGCCGACCTCGGTCGGGCGGTTCTCGCCGTTGCCGACCCAGCTCTGGACCGCGGCCTCCTCGCCGGCGTCGTCGAAGCCGGCGAGCAGGTCCTGCAGGCCGTCGGTGCGCAGCAGGTGCTCGAGTGCCCGGACCAGGCCCGAGCCGTCGCCGAAGTGGTCGACCAGGTTCATGACGTCCCTCGCAGTGTCGTTCCCATGCCTCGACGACGCTACCGGCCGATGACCGCGGCAGAGACGGGAGCGATCGCCCGATCAGAGCGTCCCACGATCAGGCCGTCCCACGATCAGACCGTCACACGATCAGGCCGAGGCCCTTCTGGCAGTGCGGTCCGCCCCAGTGCTCGACGATCTGCCCGTCCGCGATCCGCAACACCGCGGTGCCGTTGATGTGCACGCGCTCACCGCTCGGAGGGACGTCGAAGAAGGCGGTGCCGGTGTGGGTGCCCGTCAGCGACCAGTTCGACACGATCAGATCGTCGGACTCGATGAGCAGGTTCACGTCGAAGGACATGTCGGGGAACGCCGAGCGCGCCTGGTCCCACCACTCCTGCTCGTTGCCGCGGACGTCGGAGCCGACCGCCGACGGCGTCACCCGGTCGGTGACGTGGCTCTTGAAGTCAGGCGACCAGAAGTCGAAGACCGCCGAGGTGTCACCGGCGAGCATGCGGGTGCTGTAGTCGCCGAGCATCTTGAGGTTGTCCGAGGCTGTTCCCATTGACGAGAAGCTAGTGAGCTGACCGAGGCGGTGCGCCGACTCCGCCCGACGCCCTGTCCCTCGTTGCCCGGCCCCGTCGGAACGAGGCGCCGGTAGCCTCCGCCCGGTGAAGTGGACCGTGCACGGCGAGCGATCGATCTACCGCAGCGAATGGGTCGGGCTCACGATGGTGGACGTCGAGATCCCGAGCACGCCGGGCCATCCCGGTCGGCGCTTCGAGCACCACGTCGTCCGCAGCCGTGGCCCTGCTGCGGGCACCGTCGTCACCCGCGGCGACCAGGTCCTGCTCCTGTGGCGCCACCGCTTCATCACCGACACCTGGGGTTGGGAGATCCCCGCCGGGGGTGTCGAGGCCGGCGAGTCGTCGCACGACGCCGCGGCGCGAGAAGTGCTCGAGGAGACCGGGTGGCGGCCCGGACCGCTCGAGCACCTCTACGACGTCCACCCGGTGAACGGGGCGGGCGACCACCGCTTCGACCTGTTCCGCGCTCGCGACGCCGTGCGCGTGGGCGACCCGTCGGACCCCTCGGAGTCCGAGCGGATCGAGTGGCTGCCGATCGACCGCCTTCGAACCGAGATCCGATCGGGTCACGTGCGCGACGGCCTGTCGCTCGGCGCGCTGCTGTGGTGCCTCGCCTTCGACGAGCTCTGACGTCGGCGTCGAGGAGCCCTGTGCGGCCGGGGGGAACAGACATCGCACGCCAACTTCACGGCAGATGTTAGGGTCCCTTATCACTCGGGCGTGGAGGTGTCGCCCGTCGCCACCGACCGCATTCCGGAGGACCACATGCCCCGCCGTTCACGCCGCCTCGCCCTGTCCGCCCTGCTCCTGGGCGCGCTGCTCGCCGCAGCGTGCGGAGGGAGCGACGACGCGGCGACCACCAGCACCGCTCCGGTCGCCGGAGGAGGCGACTTCGAGCCGGTCTCCTTCGAGCACCGCTACGGGACCACCGAGGTCCCGACCCGACCGGAGCGGATCGTCTCGCTCGACACCCAGTGGACCGACGCCCTGCTCGCCCTCGATGCGCCGCCGGTCGGCTACCTGGCCGACTACAACGTGCCCGAGGGCTTCCCCTGGCGGGGCGATCAGCTCGCCGGCTCGACCGAGATGAAGGCCACCGATGCGATCCCGCTGGAGCAGGTGGCGGCGCTGAAGCCCGATCTCATCGTCGTCACCTACTTCGCACAGGACCAGGCCGCGTACGACCAGCTCGCGGCGATCGCCCCGACGATCTCGACCCTGAGCGACAACGAGGTCGACACGTGGCAGGAGATCACGCTCGCAGCCGGCTCGGTGGTCGGCGACACCGGTGCCGCCGAGGCGATCGTGGCCGACGTCGAAGCTCAGATCGACGCCGTGGCCGACGAGCTGCCCGGCCTCGCCGGCAAGACCTTCGCCTTCGCCAACTACGTCAAGGGCGACGCGATCTACGTCGTGTCGGATCCCGAGGACGGCGCCGTCGACTTCTTCCACCAGCTGGGCATGGAGATCTCGCCGGCCATCCTCGAGGCGGGTGCCGGCGAGTCCGGCCGCGTCGAGGTCGGCTTCGAGCGCATGGACCTGCTCGACGCCGATCTGCTGGCGCTGCTGACCAACGGCGAGGACCCGTCCACGATCCCGTCGTACGACTCGCTGCCGGCGGTGCAGACGGGTGCCGTGGCGGTGCTCGACTACGCGACCGCGGTGGCCCTCAACACCCCCACTCCCCTGTCGATCCCCTACGGCATCGAGGAGCTGCGGCCGGCGCTCGAGGCAGCCGCGAAGGGTTGACACGATCCGGAGTGCGGGCGCCGGCGCGGAGGGCGAGACTCGTCCCATGACCTCTCCGACCCTCGAACACGACCGCATCGCCGAGTCGGCTGCGGATCAGGCCGCGGACCAGGCCGCGGAATCGGCCGCGGCGTCGGGTCAGCGGTACGCCGACGCGGTGGTCCGGGCCTGCCGGCTGCTCGACACCAGCGATCCCACGCCGACGCTCGCCGAGCTGGCGGCGCTCGAGTCGATGAGCGTCTCGACGTTCCGTCGGGCGTTCACGACGATCACCGGCGTCTCGCCGGCCGCGTACGCACGTGGTGCCCGTGCCCGCCGGGCCGAACAGGCGTTGGCCGACGCGCCGTCGGTGACCGAGGCGATCCACGCCGCCGGGTACGGATCCAGCGGGCGTTTTTACGAGACCTCGACCGCTCGACTCGGCATGCGACCGACCGAGTGGCGCGCCGGTGGTGAGGGTGTCAACGTCCGCTTCGCAGTCGCGGACACCTCACTCGGCGCGCTGCTGGTGGCGGCGTCGGACCGTGGGGTGTGCGCGATCGACTTCGGCGACGATCCCGACGCGCTCGTCCGTCGCCTCCAGGATCGCTTCCACGCCGCCACGCTGAGCGGCGACGACCGGGCCTTCGACCGGCTCGTCGCCCAAGTGGTCGCGCTCGTCGAGCATCCGGAGCGCCCGGTGGAGCTCCCGCTCGACATCCACGGCACCGTCTTCCAGGAGCGTGTGTGGCAGGCGCTGCGCGAGGTTCCCGCCGGCACCACCGTGACCTACGGCGAGCTGGCACGCCGCATCGGCACGCCGACAGCGGTTCGTGCGGTCGGCTCGGCCTGCGGCGCGAACGTGCTGGCCGTCGCAGTGCCGTGCCATCGGGTGGTCCGACGGGACGGATCGCTGTCGGGCTATCGCTGGGGCGTCGAGCGCAAGCAGGCGCTCCTCGAACGCGAGCAGCTCGGCGCTCCGCTGCTCGACCGGGAGGGTTGAGCGAGGCTCAGAGCTCCCGCACCACACGTGCGGGGTTGCCGACGGCGAGCACCCGCGACGGCAGGTCCCTACTCACCACCGAACCGGCGCCGACGACGGTGTCGGACCCGATGGACACGCCGGGCAGCACGATCACGCCGCCGCCGAGCCACACGTTGTCGCCGATCGTGATCGGCTCCGCCGCCTCCCACTTGTCGCGGCGCAGGTCGGCGTCGAGCGGGTGCGTCGGCGTGAGCAGCTGGACGTTCGGTCCGATCTGCACGTCGTCGCCGATGCGGATCTCGGCGACGTCGAGCGCGACGAGCCCGAAGTTCGCGAACGTCCGGGCCCCGATGTGCGTCTGGTAGCCGAGGTCGCAGTAGAAGGGCGCTCGGATGACCGAGCCGGCGCCGACGCTCCCGAGCAGGTCGCCCAGGACCTGCTCCTGGCGGTGGTGCTCCTCGGGGGTGCAGCGGTTGAAGTCGTCCTGGAGCCGCCGGGCACGTCGTGAGTCCGCGGTGATCTCGGGATCGTCGGCCAGGTAGAGCGCGCCCGCCAGCATCCGCTCACGCTGCGAACGAGGGTCCTCGCTGGGGTGGGACATGGGTTCGAGTATGGCGCGGGCCGCTGGCGTGGATCGGCAGAATCTTGTCGTTGACCCTCACCGGTCGGCACGCGACGGTGGCCAGATGCTGGAACTGCGATCGACCTGCGAGCGCTGCGAGCTCGAACTGGCGCCGGACTCCCTCGACGCGAGGATCTGCTCCTACGAGTGCACCTTCTGTGCAGCGTGCGCGGCCGGCGCCCTCGCCGGGCGCTGCCCGAACTGCGGCGGCGAGCTGCTGGCCCGACCGACGCGGCCGCCGGCCGACACCCACGCCGGCGCCGTGCTGCAGCGGTACGCGGCCTGCTGGCGCGACGGCGACCTCGACGGCATCGTCGACTGCTACGCGGACGAGTTCACGCTGCACTACGGCGGGTCGACCAGGTTCAGCGGCACCCACGTCGGGCGCGACGCCGCCCTGGCGGTGATGGCCGAGGTCTCGTCGCTCGCGCCGAGGCAGCTCCACTCGGTGGACGACGTCCTGACCGGTGACCGTGGCGGTGCCCTGGTGGTCACCGAACGTCTCACCCGGGACGGCGAGAGCCACGAGCTCGAGCGTGTGCTCCGCTACCGCGTCGCCATGGGGAAGCTGGTCGAGTGCTGGTTGCACGACTCCGACCAGGCACTCGTCGACCACCTCTGGCGCTGATCGAGTGCCCAGTCCTCCGCCCGATCCTCCGCTCAGTCCTCCGGTCAGTCCTCCGCTCTGCCGTCGCGGAGCTCGATGCTGATCTGGGCCGCGTCGAGGCGAACGAGCGCGGCCTCGAGGAGCTCCGCGTCGTAGAGCCCGTCGTCGCGTGCATCGAGGAGCGCGTGGCGTTGCGCGTCGAGCACACGGCGCGAGAGCGCCGGGGACAACGAGATGTGACCGGCGACGAGCGGCCCGGGCTCCACGGGTTCGCGCTCCTCTGCGGGAGTCGCGGCGAGCACGTCGTCGCGCACCTCGATGAGCAGGTCCGTCAGTGCGGCGGCCCTCGAGGGGTCGTCCTCGGGTTCGGTCGGGCGGACCCATCGCACGAACGCGCCGAGCGTGCCGCCCTGGATCAGCAGCGACGCTGCCGCCACCAGGAACGCGACGAGCACCAGCAACGACCGATCCGGTGTGTCCGATGGCAACGTCTGCGCGGCGGCGAGGGTGACGGCGCCCCTCATACCGGCCCAGACCAGCACTGCGCCGTCGCGCCACCCCAGGGGAGCGGCGCGGAAGTAGTCGATGTCGGCGCGCACGCGCCGGCGCACCTCGGGCGACTGCTGGGCCAGCTTCGAGGAGGCTTTGCGCCCCGTGCGACGCCGCGTGCCGCGGGCGAGTGCCACCAGCAGCGGCGCGATGTAGGCCGCCCGCACCACCAGCACCAGCACGAGCGCCCCGGCGGCGACCGCCGCAGCCGTGCCCAGGCCGGTGTGCGTCTCTCCCACGTCGCCGACGATGGCGGAGAGCTCGAGTCCCATCAGCAGGAAGATCGCGCCTTCGAGCACGAGCTCGACGGTGTGCCAGTTCTGCGTGTCGGACTGGCGGTGCCTCGGCGGCAGCACCCGGGGTGCACCGTGGCCCGTGACCAGGCCGGCGACGACCGCTGCGACCAGGCCCGACGCGTCGAGCAGCTCGGCGGGGATCGAGGCGAGGAACGGGACCGTGAACGAGATGATCGTGTTCACCGTGGAGTCCGCCACCTTCGAACGGATCCAGAGGTTCAGGCGACCGACGACCACGCCGAAGAACAGCGCCACCGCGACCGCGTAGACGAAGTCGAACGCGATGTGGCGCATCGTCATGGTTGCAGCCGTCCCGGCGATCGCCGACCGCAGCAGCACGAGCGCCGTCGCATCGTTCAGCAGGCTCTCCCCAGCGAGCACCGACGACACACGGCCCGACACCCCGACCCGCCGGACGATCGA
This sequence comes from Actinomycetes bacterium, assembly GCA_023389745.1. GTDB lineage: Bacteria > Actinomycetota > Acidimicrobiia > Acidimicrobiales > Microtrichaceae > JAFAFN01. Next base: position 2,262 of record JAEWED010000140.1, on the reverse strand, counting down.
GGTCGCCACGGCGTCGGTCGGGCTGACGATCGCTCCGAGAGCGATGCCCCACCAGATGTCGAGACCGGGGATCGCCCACGAGAAGAAGACGCCGAGCACCACCGCGGACAGGACCACCAGGGCCACCGCGAGTCCCCGGATGGCGGTGAACTCGCGCCGGAAGTTCATGGCGGGCATGGCCACCGCGGCGGAGTAGAGCAGCGGGGGAAGCACGCCGGCGAGGATCCACTCCGGGTCGATCTCGATGTCCGGGACGAACGGAAGGACGCTGATCCCGATGCCGAGCACAACCAGGATCAACGGTGCGGCGATGCGCAGCCTCGGGGCGATCGCCGCGGCACCTGCCACGGCGAGCAGTCCGGCGACTGCGACGATCAGAACCTCCACGAACCTTGCCCCTTCCGGCTGTCGGAGCGTCACACGGTACAAGCGCCGCGGATGGGACTCGGGCGCCGGAAGTGACGATGAGAACCGCAGCGTTCCTCGTGGGTCACGCGCCCGGCTCGGTGAAGTGAACGCCGGTTTCTGACGCCCCGTCAGCTCCGTGTCGCGAGCCGCTCTAGGTTGTGCACCAATGCGCGCACCCCCACCGCGCCCGAACGGCGAGCAGAGGGCCCCAGCGATGACCGATCACGAACCCGACGACACCGTGGCGCTCGAAGAGGCCAGGCGTCGGTACCAGGCGGAACGCGCCAAGCGGCTGCGTGGTGACGGGCTCCAGCAGTACCAGGAGATGAAGGGCGACTACGCCGACTTCGATCGGGATCCCTTCGTCGAGCCCGGGTTCACCCGTGACGCCCTGGTCGAGGAGCCCGACGTCGTGATCGTCGGCGGCGGTTTCGCCGGCATGCTGACGGCGATCAACCTGAAGGCCGCCGGCGTCGAGCGGATCCGGATCGTCGAGAAGGCCGGTGACTTCGGCGGCACCTGGTACTGGAACCGCTACCCGGGCTGCATGTGCGACGTCGAGTCCTACACCTACCTGCCGCTGCTCGAGGAGACCGGGTACGTCCCCACCGAGAAGTACACGAGCGCGACCGAGATCTTCGCCTACTGCCAGCTGCTCGCCCGCCACTTCGACCTCTATCCGCTGGCGCTGTTCCAGACCGAGATGGACACAGCGGTTTGGGACGACGACGCCCAGCGCTGGCAGGTCCGGACCTCTCGGGGCGACCACCTGTCGTCACGCTTCCTGGTGACCGCCGGCGGCATCCTGCACAAGGCGAAGCTGCCCGGCATCCCCGGTATCGAGGACTTCGAGGGGCACTCGTTCCACACGAGCCGGTGGGACTACTCGTACACCGGTGGAGCCCCGGGAGTGCCGATGGACGCGCTGCGGGACAAGCGCGTCGGCATCATCGGCACCGGTGCCACGGCGATCCAGGCGGTGCCGCAGCTCGCCGAGGCGGCCAAGGAGCTGTTCGTCTTCCAGCGGACCCCGTCGCCCGTCGGCCAGCGTGACAACGGCCCGACCGACGTCGAGTGGTTCACGAGCCAGGAGCCGGGCTGGCAGGCCGAGCGCATCCGCAACTTCACCCAGGCTGTCACGGGCGCCAAGCCCGAGCGCGACCTGGTCGGCGACGGCTGGACCCACGTCATGTGGGAGGACACCCAGACGGCGACCGACGACCCGGTGCGGGCCGCCGAGATGGAGCGCTCCGACTTCGAGACGATGGAGGAGCTGCGCCGCAGGGTCGACCACATCGTCGAGGACCCCGACACGGCCGCCAAGCTGAAGCCCTGGTACGGCAAGCACTGCAAGCGCGTGTGCTTCCACGACGGCTACCTGCCGTCGTTCAACCGGCCCAACGTGCACCTGGTCGACACCGACGGCCGCGGCGTCGAGGCGATCACCCGGTCCGGGGTCGTGGTCGCCGGCGAGGAGTACCCGGTCGACCTGCTCGTGTTCGCGTCGGGCTTCGAGGTCACCACCGACCTGGAGCAGCGGCTCGGCTTCGACCCGCGGGGTCGGGGCGGCGTCGCGATGAGCGAGCGCTGGCACGACGGTGCGCACACCCTGCACGGCGTGCTCTCGGCGGAGTTCCCCAACCTGATGATGATCAGCCTGGTCCAGGCGGGCTTCGGCACGAACTTCCTGCACTTCCTGTCGGAGTCGGCCAAGCACGTCGCCTGGTTGATCGCGGAGTGCATCGACTCCGGCGTCACCACGATCGAGGCGACGCCCGAGGCCGAGGAGGGCTGGCACAAGCTGCTGCTCGGCGTGGCGATGGGCATCGCCGACTACTCCACGAGCTGCACGCC
>JAEWED010000239.1 GCA_023389745.1 Actinomycetes bacterium | reverse complement strand
GATGACCGTGAAGATGAGGTGGTCGCTGAGCGTCGACCCCGAGGAGTTCACTGTGCTGCAGTTCCTGACCGAACGCTGTTGACCGTCGACCCCGCCCGTCCGAGGATCAGCCGATCACGCCGAGCCCGTCGCCGATCAGCTTCGCTCCCAGCAGCAACAGGATGACCATCATGATCACCGCGTTGTGCTCGGACATGAACGCCTTGATCGACGCGAGCGGTGCCGCAGCGGCCCGGGGTGCGAGCAGGGCGAAGAGCACGAGGCCGACGACGCTGACCGAGCCGAGCACGACGAACACGGCGACACCGACCACGTCGCCACCGGCGTCCAGCCCGGCCTGGGCGAGCGCGGCCCCTGCCGCCGCGGCGAGCGCGAGGTTCTTCGGGTTCACGCCGGACAGCAGCACGCCCAGGCCCAGCGCCTTCGCCGGCCCGACGTGGTCGACGTCGGCCATCCACGTCGGCATGTCGACCTCTTTGCCGGCGCGTGGCCGCTTCTGCCATTGCCGACGGGCCATGGCCAGGAAGAGCACGCCGATCGCGAGCTTGGCCCAGCTCACCGAATCGGCGGACGTGCTGCCGGCCTGATCGGAACCGCCGGTGACCACCAACACGATCGTCGAGGCGGCGGCCAGTCCGACGATCCAACCGACGGCGAAGGTGAGCCCGTTCACCCGGGCCCGTGGCGTGCCCAGCATCAGGATGACCGCGACGATCGGGATGGGGCTCAACGCCACCCCGACCGAGTACGGCAACAACTCGCCGATCGCCTGCGACAACATCCCGGGTCCCTCGATCGATCAGTGCCCTCGACGGGCGACCGGCGCTCCCACGCACGACCCGGAAGATACCGGGCTGGCCCCCTCAGGCGGGCGTGCCCTGGTACACGATGTCACCGGTCGGCTTCGGGGACCCGCCGGCCGGCTCGACGGTGACCGCCCAGGCGTCGGGTGGATCGAAGGTCATCTCGATCTCCTCTGCCGACGATCCGTCCTCCGGGGTGAACACCACCAACGGGATCGGCGTCTCACCCGAGATCGCCCACAGCTGGTAGACGTGATCGGAGTCGGGCGCGTCGAGACCCTCGGCGACGATGACACCGCGACCGTCAGCCGCGGAGTACGTCACCGTGACGGCGCCCGGACCAGCGCCCTGGAGCTCGACGGACACGGCGTCGGGGGCCTCGCGCACCTGGTCGATGGCCAGCTCGGTCGGGTCCTGTGCCGGGTCGTCGCCGCCACCGAACACGACGGCCGCGCCCACACCGGCGACCACCACCACGGCTGCGGCGGCGGCCAGCGTGACCCACCGGGGTGGACCGGTGCGCCGGCGCCGCTCGGCGCCGCTCGACGGCGACGGTGCTGCAGGTTCGACCGGTGCCACCGCACCGGCGCTCGACGTCGCGTCGACACCGGGGAGCTGCGGCGTCGCGGCGATCTGGGCCATGACCGCGGCCTTCAGATCCGGCGGCGGTGACACCAAAGGTGTGCCCTCGCCGAGGAGGCCCGCAGCGTCACTCAGGTCGGCGACGTCGACGGTGCATTCGGCGCAGTCCGCCAGGTGGTCCTCGAAGCGGCGACGCTCGTCGTCGTCGAGCGCGTCGAGCACGTACGCCGCGGCGAGGGAGTGGAGATCGTCGGCCATCAGGTCACCTCCAGCTGGCGTCGCATGCGGATGAGGCCGGTCCGGATCCTGGTCTTGATGGTCCCTTCGGGCACATCGAGCACCTCGGCGACCTCTCGATACGTGTAGCCGGTGAAGTACGCCAGCTCGATCGACTCGCGCTGCTCGGGAGTGAGCACGTCCATGGCCCCGGTGACCCGCTCCCGCTCCAGGCGACCCTCGACCTGCTCGGCCACTTCGTCGTGACGGACCTGTGCGCGCGATACGTCGTGGTCCCGCTGGTCGCGGTCACGCGAGGACTGCGACGACCGAACCCTGTCGATCGCTCGTCGATGCGCGATCGTCGTCGCCCAGCCGGCGACGGTGCCCCGGCCGGCGTCGAAGCGGGGCGCCTGTCGCCACAGCTCGACCATGACCTCCTGGGTGACCTCCTCGGCCATCGCGGGATCGCGCAGGACGCGCAGCACCACGGAGTGCACCCTGGGAGCGACGAGGTCGTAGAGCCCGGCGAAGGCGTCCTGGTCACCGCGTGCGACACGCTCGATGAGCGCTGCGTTCGTGTCGGCGGGCGGATGGTCCTCCCCGCCCAGCACGGCACGCAACGGTCGGTCGGGACTCACCTCGCCGATGATGGCACGCTCGGGGGAGAGGATCCTGGTCACGTCGATGGTTCGTCGTGGCGCGACCTCTGGATGGCCATACACGCGCCATCGTGCTCCGAACCCTGAACATGACCGAACCCCCGCTCGTCGAACCCGACCGTCGTCCACCGCGCCGCACCCTCGAGGGTCTCGTGGCGGGGGTGTCGGCCGCGGTCGTCGCGCTGGGGGTCGCCGAGCTCGTGGCCAGCCTCTCGGCGAGCTGGCGCTCACCCGTGCTGGACGTCGGCGATCGTGTCATCGACCTGGTGCCCTCTCCGGTGAAGGAGCTGGCGATCGACTGGTTCGGTACCGCCGACAAGGCCGCGCTCCTCATCGGCATCGGCGTGCTGCTCACCGTGTACGCGTGTGTCGTCGGCGTGGTCGCACTCCGGGGTCGACACCGACTCGGCATGGCAGGTGTCGCGGTCTTCGGGCTGGTCGGCGCCCTCGCCGCGCTCGGGTCGCGCGAGGACCGTCCTGTCACCGCCGTGCTGCCCAGCCTGGTCGGAGCCGTGGCCGGAGCGGCGTCCCTGCGGTGGCTGTGCCTGATCGCCGATCGTGACGAGCCTGCAACGGACTCGTCACCAACTCGGGCCGAGCGGGGTCCGGTCATGTCGGACCAGGTCACGACCGTGTCGGGCGCACTGACCGATCGTCGCGGGGAACCTGACGAACCGGACCCGACCGGGCGATCGGACCTGCTCGACCGGTCGGTACGGCCGTCGGCCGAGCCCGCGAGCCGGCGGGCCTTCCTTGGCGCCTCAGCGCTGCTCGTCGTCGTCGGAGCCGCCGCCGCCACGGGCGGCCGCTGGCTCGGCGCCAGGTTCTCGGCCGCGGCGGCCCGCGCCCAGGTCGTGCTCCCCAAGGCGCTCCGACCGCTCCCGCCGATCCCGGCGGCGACATCGCTCGACGTCGAGGGGATCTCACCCCTCAGCACTCCGAACGACGACTTCTACCGGATCGACACCGCGCTGACAGTGCCCCAGGTCGACCCCGAGAACTGGACGCTCCGCATCGACGGCATGGTGGAGCGTCCCCTCGAGATGACCTACGAGCAGCTGCTCGCCCGCGACATGATCGAGGCCGACATCACGCTGACCTGCGTCTCCAACGAGGTCGGTGGCTCGCTGGTCGGCAACGCCCGTTGGCTCGGGGTGCGCCTCGACGAGCTGCTCGACGAGGTCGGAGTGGCGCCGCGTGCCGACCAGGTCGTCGGTCGCTCGGTCGACGGCTACACCTGCGGATTCCCCGTCGGTGCCCTCGACGGCCGCGACGCACTGGTCGCGGTGGCGATGAACGGCGAACCGCTCCCGGTCCGTCACGGGTTTCCCGCTCGACTCGTCGTGCCGGGCCTGTACGGCTACGTCTCCGCGACGAAGTGGCTCCGACAGATCGAGCTCACGCGGTTCGACGCGTTCGACCAGTACTGGGTGCCCCGCGGTTGGGCGGTCGAGGGCCCGATCAAGACGTCGAGTCGGATCGACACGCCGAAGGGCCTCGCTCGGATCCCTGCCGGTCGCACGGCGGTCGCCGGTGTCGCCTGGGCACAGACCCGCGGCATCGACAAGGTCGAGGTGAAGGTCGACGACGGACCCTGGCAGGAGGCGCAGCTCGCGGAGCAGCTGAGCGAGGACTCGTGGCGTCAGTGGATGCTGCCGTGGCAGGCGCGTCCGGGCCAGCACACGCTCACGGTTCGGGCGACGGACGGAACGGGTGCCATCCAGACTGCGGAGCGCTCCGAACCCATCCCGAACGGGTCATCGGGTCTCCACCAGATCGTGGTGATGGTGGACGACTGACCCGTTCTGCAGTGGAGACCACGATCCGTCCACCACAAGGAGCCTGATCATGTCCGACCGAACCACACCGCCCGCCAGCCGGTCGACCCGCCGAAAGGTCACGACACTCGCCGTCGGCCTGCTCGCCGTGACCAGCCTCGGCATGGCCGCCTGCAGCAGCGACGACGACGCGTCGGACACCGGATCCGGCGATGCGTCCACTACGGAGTCGACCATGGCCGACTCGTCGATGGACGAGACGACGACCACCATGGCCGACGCGGAGCCGGTGTCGATGGAACCGTCCGGCCCCGCCTGCGCCGCCGTCCCCACCGACGGCGCCGGCAGCTTCGACGGCATGGCGCAGGACCCCGCGGCGACCGCGGCGTCGAACAACCCCGAGCTGTCGACGCTCGTCACCGCCGTGACCGAGGCAGGTCTGGTCGACACGCTCAACGGCGAGGGACCGTTCACGATCTTCGCTCCGGCGAACGCCGCATTCGCGAAGATCCCCGAGGCCGACCTCAACGCGGTCCTCGCCGACAAGGCGCAGCTGACCGAGATCCTCACGTACCACGTCGTGGCCGGCGAGAAGATGAGCTCGAAGGACCTCATCGATGCCGGGACCGTCGAGACGGTGCAGGGTGGCGAACTGACCATCACCGACGAGGGCGGCACGCTCACCGTGAACGGGTCGGCCGCAGGTGTCTGCGTCGACGTGCCCACGGCGAACGCGACGGTCCACATCATCGATGCGGTGCTCATGCCCGCGTCCTGACGCCTCGGCGTCGCGCCCGCGGGCCCACGGAATGTGTTCGCCCGCATCGAGCGGTCCCGTGGACGGGCGGGGACTCCGGTCCCCGCCCGTCGTCGTGCCGACTCAGCCAGCGGCGACCGGCGAGGGGAACGTCCAGGAGCCGTCGAGGATCTCGGGGCGGGGGCGGTAGAGCCGAACGATGTAGTTCCAGCCCTCGGTGATCGGCAGGAAGTTCGGTGCGTCGCCGGGTTCGGTGCCGAAGCGGACCGTCACGGCCCCGTCGTCGTCCTTCGTCGCCGTGATGTCGTTGATGCTGTACGCCTCGTACTCGTTCTGCTCGAAGAAGCCGTCCGCGTTGTACATCGAGATCGACCAGAACGCGTCGACCGGCACGTCCTCGACGCGCAGCGTGTACTCGCCGACGGGCAGGCCGGGCGACACGTTGACGTAGAACGCCTCGGTCTCGGGCAGGCCGCCCCAACCCGCCGCGGTGCCGAGCAGGTGGCGCACAGGGTCGACGTCCTCGCGGCGCCCGAAGGTGCGGTCGAATCCCTCGATGCCGCCCGCGAGCTGCAGCAGTGCTCGACGGGTCGCGTCCATGCTCCCGGTGTCGTAGTCGGGCGGCGTGAACGGGGCCGCCTCGCCGGTCTCGAGCAGCAGCGCGTCCTGCAGCGCGTTCACCGCGGCGATGTCCGCGTCGTCGGCGGAGTCGACGAGCGTGCGGGCGGCGACCACGACGAAGCGCGTGCCCTCGACGTCTTCGCTGAGCTCGTGGCGGCCCGGCTCGTGCAGGATCGTGTTGATGTAGTGGTCCTGGTTCACGATCATCACCGACAGGTAGCGCTCGCCGGCGTCGGGGATGGTCACCGCGGCGGGCTCGGCCAGATCGACCACCGCGAAGCTGTAGAGCGTGTCGCGGTTCATGCGGATCACCGTCTGACCCTCGAGCGGCGTGGGTCGACGCACGTGCGTCCAGCGGTTCACCCCACCCGCTGCGGCGGCGAGGTCGCGGAACATGCGGTCGCACTCGGCTCGGGCGAAGTTGTCGATGTTGACGTGCACGGACACGGGCGATCCTCCGGTGGTCGGCTGGCAGCCACGAATGATGTCACCCGATCCCCGGCACCATCACCATCCCCCTCGCAGCGACGGTCGGCGAGCAGCATCGGTGCATGGACGGAACGAGTGCCAGCGCCGACACCCGCACCGAGGACGCTGCCGGCATCGACTCGCCAGCGCCGTCCGCGCAGCGCATCCTGGATGCCGCGATCCTCGCGATCGACGAGCGGGGCGAGGCCGCGCTCCGGGTGCAGGACATCGTGCGCGTCGCCGGCGTGCAGGTGCCCGTGCTGTACCGCTACTTCGGCAACCGCGAAGGCCTGGTGCAGGCCGCCCAGCTCGAACGGCTCCGGCGGGACCTGCGCTCAGAGATGGCCACGATCCACGCGGCGCTCGACGACGCGACCAGCGCCGAGGAGTTCCGGGCCCTGATGGACGCCGTCCTTCAGCGCGTCGTCTCGGCGGAACGCCGGACGCCCAGGGCGCGTCGGGTCAACGTGCTCGGGAGCACCTACGGCCGCCCGCAGCTCGTGGCCCAGGTCGCGGCGGCCCAGCACGTCGCGATCGACGGGATCGCCGACCTGCTGCGGCGGCCCGCGGAGCTGGGTTGGTTGCGCGACGACCTCGACGTGTCGGCCTTCGCCACCTGGCTCGCCGGCGCGGCGATCGGCCGGATCGTCGCCGAGCTCGACCCGGACCGGGTCGACTTCGCCACGTACGACGAGATGTGGCTCGACGCCATCCGCTTCACCCTGTTCGGCTGAGGGGCACCGCGTTCGGCGGCCGCGACGCGTCGCCGTGCGCGATCCGCCTCAGACGGGGGTGCCGTCGCCCGAAGCTCCCGGCGACAGCGTTGCGTTGATCTCGACGTGGCGCAGCAGGAATGCTCGCTCGTCGAGGCCCTTGCGGCGCATCCACCCCGTCACCTCGTGGTTGCACTTGCTGGCGTTGCACGACCGACAGGCCGGCACCACGTTCTCGATCGTGTAGCGACCCCCGCGTGAGATCGGCAGCACGCAGTCGCGCTGCAGCCCTCCGTCGGCGGCGCCGCAGTAGGCACATCCCTGCCAGAGCTCCAGCAGCGACGACCACTGCGCGTCCTCGAGGTCGTGCTCGACGCGGTCCATCCGGCGCTTGCGCTTCCGCGCGGCTCGGGCGCTGCGGCTCCGGTTCACGGCCATCGCCCGGAGCGTAGGTGCTGGACACGGTGCTGCCGCGCTTCGAGAGACTGCCGCCGGCGACGCCGTGCTGCCGTCGGGGGCACCACCGGAGATGGCAGGATCTCGCTCGTGGAACGGGGCGCGATCCAGGACGAATGGCCACTCGTCGGACGTGACGAGGAGCTGGCGCACGCGCTGCGGCAGCTCGGGGACCCCGCCGCGACGGGCGTCGTCATCATGGGCGCCAGCGGCGTCGGGCGCAGCCGCCTGGGCGACGAGGTCATCGCCCGCGTGGCGGTGCCGGTCATCGACGTGCCCGCCACCCGGTCCGCAGCGTCGATCCCCTTCGGCGCGTTCGCACCGTTCCTGCCGGCCGACGGGCTCGGCGACGGCGATGCCTACGTCCGCCTCCGGCGCGGCGCCGAGGCGGTCGTCGCCCGCGTCCCCGAGGGCGAGCGCGCCGTCGTGCACGTCGACGACGCGCACCTGCTCGACGACGCCTCGGCCGCACTGCTGCTCCAGCTCAGCCTCACCCGGCGCGTCGCGCTGCTGCTGACGTTGCGCACCGGCGCCCCACAACCCGACGCGCTCGTCGAGCTCTGGAAGGACTCGCTCGCCAGGATCGAACTGGAGCCGCTCGACCGGGCTGCGCACGACGCGATGCTCGAGGCGATCCTCGGAGGACCCGTCGAGGGCGGCACCGCCCACTCGATGCACGCGGCGACGGGCGGCAACCCGCAGATGGCGCGCGAGCTGGTCGTCGGGTTGCGTCGCGCCGGCACGCTCGTCGAGGTGTCGGGGCTGTGGATCCACCTGGGTCCGCTCGGCGTGCCCCAACGCCTGTCCGAGCTCGTCGAGCTGCGTCTCGAGGAGTTGAGCCCCGCCGGGCGGGAGCTGGTCGATCTGATCGCGCTGGGCGAGCCGGTCGCGCCGGGGCTCGTGTCGTCCCTCGGGCTCGACGACGCGCTCGCCGAGCTGCAGCTGGCCCGACTCGTGCGGGTGCGCGACGCCGGGCTCCGCACCGAGATCCGTCTCGTGCACCCGGTCCACCGCCACGTGGCGACCGGGTCGCTCACGACGCGGCGACGCCGGGAGCTGCTGCGCCACCTCACGGCGTGGATCCAGGACAACGGCGCACGGCGGCGCGAGGACCTTCGGCGACACGCGCTGTGGTCCGCCGAAGCCGGTGACGCTGCCGACGCCTCGGCGTTGCTCGCGGCGGCCGAGGACGCAGGTCTGGGCAACGACTTCGAGCTGACCGAGCGACTCGCTCGTCTGGCGGTGCAGGAGGGCGGCGGGGTGCGAGCGCTGCACCTGCTCGGTCGGGTGCTCGACGGGCTCGGTCGTCACGACGAGGCCGAAGAGGTGTTCGCGTCGAGCGAGCCGATGGACATGACCGAGGCCGAGCGCACCCTGATCGCGACCGCTCGCGCCGACAACCTCTTCCGCGGGCTCGGACGAGGCGACGCTGCGGCAGCGGTCGTCCGTTCGACGAGCAGGGCGGGCGACTCCTCGGGCGGCGACACCTCTGACGATGCTGCGGGTCCCGAGGCGGACGTGCCGCCGCTGCTCGCCGCGCAGCTCGCGAACTTCGCGCTGTTCGAGGTGCGCTTCGACGAGGCGATGGCGATGGCCGAGCCCCTGCTCGACCACTCGGACCAGGTGGTGGCGTCGATCGCGGCGTTGTCGGTCGCGATGGTGCGCCAGCAGCGTGGCGAGTTCGCCTCGGCCGTCGAGGTCGCCGAGCGGGGTCTGGCCGCGCAGCGACGTGCGCGGGGTGCCCCGCAGGTCCCCGAGGAGGCCACCTGTGCGACGTCGGTCGCGCTGTCGCTCGCCGGGCTCGGCCACTTGGACCGCGCCTTCGACGTGATCCGTCCGGTCTACGACGGGGCGGTGGCGCAGGGTTCGCGACACGGTCAGGCGTGGGCGGGGCGGACCCTGGCCACGTTGCACCTGTCGAGCGGACGCTGGCGCGACGCCGAGCGCTTCTCGCGTGAGGCGGCGGTCGTCTACGACGAGCTGTCGCACCCGCTCGCGACGCCGAGCATCGCGGGGTGCGCGCTGGCACTCGCCACCGGTGGCGACGTGCGCGGGGCAGAGGCGGCGCTCGCCGACGCGGACGCCCGCCCGCCCTCTGCGATCCGGATGCTCGACCTGGACATCGAGCGGGCCAGGGCGTGGGTCCACGTGGTGCGCGACGACCTGCCGACCGCCGTCTCGCTGCTCGCAGGTGCCGCCGAAGCAGCCCGGGTCGACGGCCGGCTCGGCATCGAGTCGACGCTGCGACACGACCTCATGCGCGTCGGTGCACTGGATCGCGGCGGCGAACGCAGCATCGAGCTCGGCGAGCTGGTCGACGGCCCGTTGACCGAGGCGCGTGTGCAGCTCGCGAGCGGTCTGCTCGCGTCCGACGGTGAGCTGCTCGACGACGCGGCGACACGGTTCGCGGAGCTCGGCGCACTCCTGTTCGCCGCCGAGTCGTCGAACGAGGCATCGATCGCTCATCGCGCCGCCGGCTCGACCAAGGCGGCGGCAGCGTCGCGTCGCCGCGGCGAAGCGTGGGCGAGCGATTGCGGCGACCCGCGCACGCCGATGCTCGCGCAGGGGACCAACGCGGCGTTGCTCACCCGCCGCGAGCGTGAGATCGCCGGGCTGGCGGCGTCGGGCAGGACCACCAGGGAGATCGCCGACCTGCTGGTCGTGTCGCCACGGACCGTCGACAACCACCTGCAGCGGGTCTACGGCAAGCTCGGCATCTCCCGGCGCACCGACCTGGCCGAGGCGATGCGCGGCGCCGGCTACTGACCACCGCATCGACTGCGCGGCCGCCTGGACTGCCGGCCGCGCCCTCGAAATGACACCTGTTTTCGATGTGACCGCATCGAAAACAAGTGTCATTTCGGGCATGGGGAGGGGGTGGTGCGGCGTCCGGCCGACATGGCGCGGTGCCTGGGTGACACCCTGGGGAGATGGCCGACACCCCAGCACTCGCCCACCAGCTCCTCGAGCGCCATCACCGAGGCACCACGTTGGTGCTGCCGACCGTCTGGGACGCCTGGTCCGCCCGAGCGGTCGTCGACGCCGGGTTCGAGGCGCTGACGATCGGCAGCCATCCGCTGGCGGACTCCCGCGGCCAGGCCGACAACGAGGGCATGACCCTCGACGACGCGCTCGACGGCATCCGCCACATCACCGCGGCGGTCGACGTCCCGGTGAGCGCGGACGTCGAGTCGGGCTACGACACCCCCGCGGCCGAGCTGGTGGAACGGGTGCTCGACGCGGGCGCGGTGGGGATCAACGTCGAGGACACCGTGCACAGCCAGGGCCGCATGCGGTCGGTGCAGGAGCACGCCGAGTACATCGGTGCGATCCGAGCCGCGGCGGACTCCGCCGGGGTGGAGCTGGTGATCAACGCCCGCACCGACGCGTTCATCAAGCCGCCGGGCACCTTCGACGATCCGCTCGCCGAGGCGATGGAGCGCATGCGCGCCTGCGAAGCGGCCGGCGCACGCTGCCTCTATCCGGTGCTCGCCGGTGCCGACGCCGTCCGGGCGATGCTCGCCGAGCTGAACACCCCGATCAACGTGGTCGCGGACCCCGTCAACGGGTCGTCGGCCGGATCGCTCGACGAGGTGCGAGCGATGGGCGTGCACCGCATCTCGTTCGGTCCGACCCTGCAGCGTCAGCTGGTCGCGCCGCTCACGGAGCTCATCGCTCCCTGGAAGTAGCGGAACCGGGGCCGGAGGTCGCGGTGGGTCAGCGGGCGTCGCCGACGAGCAGGGCGAACCCTCTCCAGCGCCAGATGCACTCCACGTCGGCCAGTCCGGCGTCGCTCATCCAGGCGAGCTGCTCGTGAACCGGCGCCAGCTGATCCTCGGGGTCGTCGGCCTCGCGCCCGATGGCCGCCAGGAACTGGCGGTGTCGTTCGGGAGTGGACGAGGCGACGATCTCGAGGTTGGCGAACAGCCCGCCCGACGTGAGGGACGTCGCGATCTCGGCGAACAGCGACCGCTTCCTCGAGTGGTCGAGGTGGTGGATGGCGAAACCCGAGACGACCAGGTCGAACTCACCGAACTCCGCGATCGGGTCGGCCATGTCGCGGTCGACCACCTCGACGCGGGGGTCACCGGCGAAGCGCTCCCGAGCTCGGGTCAGCATGGCGGGTGACCGGTCGGTGCAGACCGCCTGCTCGACATCCGGCCGAGCCTCGAGCACGAGCGAGGTCAGCCGGCCGTCGCCGCATCCCAGGTCGAGCACGCGCCGGGGTCGATCCGGGAGCAGCGAGACGAGCACGGCCTCGCCGGCTTCCCGCTGCGCCAGACGGTCGATCCGGTCGAGGTACTGCGCGACCTGCCGCTCGTCCTTCCAGCCCGTCGCACCTACGTCCGTCGGCTCACCCTTCGCGTCACCGTCCATCGCTTCACCGTACGGATCGACCTGGCTCGGCAGCGACCCGGAATCCCGCCCCTGAGAAAACCTGACCGCTCGGTCAAGTTTTTCGGTCGCGGCGGCCGACGGGTTGCTACGTTCGCCCCCATGTCCATCGCCATCACCGACGACCACCGTGCCCTGGCCGAAACGGCCGCCGACTTCCTGACCAAGCGGTCGGCCCGTGAGGACGCCCGAGCGCTCCTGGAATCCCGTGACGAGGGGCTCCCCTCGTGGTGGGGTGAGCTCGCCGACCTCGGCTGGCTCGGCCTGCACGTGCCCGAGGCCCAGGGCGGCTCCGGCTACTCCCTCGAGGAGCTCGTGGTCGTGCTCGAGCAGTTCGGCCAGGCGGTCGCGCCGGGTCCGTTCGTGCCGACCGTGATCGCCAGCGCGCTGCTCGCCGCAGTCGGCGGGGAGCGCGCCGACGCCCTGCTGCCGGGACTCGCCGACGGCTCGACGATCGGTGCTGTCGCACTGGCCGGCGACGTGACGATCTCCGGCGGCACCGCGTCGGGCAACGCCGGCAACGTGCTCGGCGGCGGCCTCGCCCAGGTGCTGCTCGTCGCGGCCGGTGACGACGTCGCCGTGATCGAGGTCGGTGACGGCGTCACCGTCGACGTGCCCCGCAACATGGATCCGACGCGCCGCACCGCCAGGGTCACCCTCGACGGCGCAGCCGCGACGGTGCTGCCGGGTGCGCGCCGCATGCTCGTCGACCTGGCACGCGTGATCCTGTCGGCCGAGGCCATCGGCCTGGCCCGCGAGGCGACCGACATGGCCGCCGACTACGCCAAGGAGCGCATCCAGTTCGGCCGGCCGATCGCCATGTTCCAGGCCGTCAAGCACCACTGCGCCAACATGGTCGTCGCGACCGAGCTCGCCACCAGCGCCGTGTGGGACGCCGCCCGAGCCGCGTCGACCGGCGGTGACCAGCTCACCTACGCCGCCGCCGTCGCCGCCACCCTCGCCGCTCCCGCCGCCGATCTGTGCGCCAACCTCAGCACCCAGGTGCACGGCGGCATCGCCATCACCTGGGAGCACGACGCCCACCTGTTCATGCGGCGCTCGTCGGTCCTGCTCGGCTACCTCGACGCGGATGCCGCGGCGACGGAGCTGACCGACCTGGTGCGCCGGGGCGTGACCCGCGAGAAGGCGATCGAGCTGCCGCCCGAGGCCGACGCGATCCGCGAAGAGGTGCGCGCCTTCGCGCAGCGCATCAAGGACCTGGGCCCCGAGGAGCAGCGCACCGAGCTCATCGACACCGGCTACGTCATGCCGCACTGGCCCAAGCCGTTCGGCCGTGAGGCCGGCGCGGTCGAGCAGCTCGTCATCGAGCAGGAGTTCACCGCCGCCGGGGTCAAGCGCCCCGCCTACGGCATCACCGGCTGGAACATCCTGACGCTGGTCCAGTACGCCACCGAGGACCAGATCGCCCGCTGGGTCCGCCCGGCGCTCGACCAGGAGGTCATCTGGTGCCAGCTGTTCTCCGAGCCGGACGCCGGCTCCGACGCAGCGGGTGTGACCACCAAGGCGACACGGGTCGAGGGCGGCTGGCTCGTCAACGGCCAGAAGGTGTGGACCAGCGGCGCGCACGTGTCGGGCTACGGGTTCGCGACGGTGCGCACCAACCCCGACGTGCCCAAGCACGACGGCATCACGATGATGGTCATCGACATGCACGCCGACGGTGTCGAGGTGCGCCCGCTGAAGATGACCAGCGGTGACTCGGAGTTCAACGAGGTCTTCTTCAACGACGTCTTCGTGCCCGACGACGACGTTGTCGGTCCCATCGACGGCGGTTGGACCGTCGCCCGTGCGACCCTCGGCAACGAGAGCGTCAGCATCGGCAGCGGCGACGGCGGCATGACGCTGCCCGGCTCGGTGCTCGTCGCGGCGTTCGACGCACACCCCGAGCGCCTCGTCGGCGGCGAGATCCGCATCGGGCGCTACATCGCCAACGTGCAGGCGGCCGGGCTGTTGAACCTGCGCAGCGCCAACCGAGCGGTCGCCGGTGGCGGTCCCGGTCCCGAGGGGGCGATGGCGAAGCTGATCCTCTCCGAGAACATGCACGAGGCAGCCGCCCTCTACACCGTGCTCCTCGGTCCCGACGCGGCGTTCATGGACGGCGAGGCGGCCATCAGCAACTCGCTGGTCCTGATGCACCGCGGCATGTCGATCGCGGGTGGCACCTCGGAGATCAAGCGCAACCAGATCGGCGAACGGCTGCTCGGTCTGCCGCGCGACCCGCTGATCAAGTAGTCGGCACGGCTCTCGGACGGCGCCTCGCGATCACGGATCCGCGGGGCGCCGTTCCGCGTCCGGCCAGTGCTCGTCGGGCACCACCGGATCAGCACTCGTCGGTGGCGGGCTCGCCGTCGAGACGTGCCTGCAGCCAGGCCCCGACGTCGGTGAGCGACTCCTTGACGACGCTGTCGTGATCCGCGGTCGGGACGTCGATCGACGCGACGGACTGACCGATCCCGCAGAGCCGCTCCCGCAGCGCGGCGGTCCTGGCGGGCACCACCAGGATGTCGGCGCCGCCCTGCACGAGCAGCAACGGCGCCGCCCCGACGGCCTGCCCGGGATCGTTGCGATCCAACCACGCCTGACCGACCGGGTCGGTGCGCGGCTCCTTGATGAAGTAGTTCTCGAGGCCCGCGACCGGCAGCATGGCCTCGATGATGTCGCCGACGCAGCCGGTCTCGATCGCCGCCGAAGCCTCGAGCGCCTCGGGACCCAGGTAGTCCTCGAGCGCGATGGTGTCGTCCTCGGCCGCGATGCCGACCAGCGCCATCGTCGTGATGACCCGGATCTGCAGTTCGTCGCCGTAGTTCGTCGACAGCTCCGCGCCGGGCGCGAGCGCCGCAGCGCCGACCAGTTCCGCGTCGGGCAGGCGCTCGGCGGCCATCTCGTTGGTGACCAGCGCGGCGTGACCGCCCTGGGACACACCCACGACGACCCACTCGTCGCCGGCGTGGACCTCGGGCAGCGAACGCGCCGCGGCGACGGCGTCGATCACGGCGTGTCCCTCGGCGACGGCGGACAGGTACGGGTGCAGTTCGCCCTCGGGACCCAGGCCCAGGTAGTCGGGCGAGACGAGCACACCCTCGATGCCGTAGTCGGGCGGCGCCTTCGCGGAGCGGCTCGGCGCGCACTGCGCCGCGAGCCCGGTGGTGCCGTGCGCCCATGCGACGATGGGCCAGCCCCCGTCGGGCGCCTCGGCGGTCGGGAAGTGCACGACCCCGGTGGCCGCCCGGTCGTCGCCAGCCTCGTCGGTGGTGACGTACATGATCCGCAACGCTGCTGTGCCCTCGGCGGCGTCGACGGGCATCGTGCGGATCACGGTTCCCGGCCCACCCTCGGGCAGCGGATCGGGCACCCGGTAGAACTCCTCGACCGGTCCGTCGAAGCGCTCCGGCTCGGTGGTGGTCGTCGCCTCGTTCGCGCCGGCGTCACCGGCGCCGGTGTCGTCGTTGCTGCTCGAGCAGCCGACGGCTGCCGCGGCGGCGACCAGCACCACGAGCGCGACAGCGAATCGTCGGCGCTCCGTGCGGTGATAGAGGCCCTGACAGGTCGCGTCCATGAGCGCCGCCCTCCCCGTTCATGTCGCCGGTCGTCCCCCGTCCGGCGCAGCGGACGCTACGCAGCACCCGACCCGGGGTCAACGATCCATCGGGAGCGGTGAGCGGTCCGGTCCGGGTGGATCGACGACGGCCTCGGCGACCTCGGTGCGGAGGCTCTCGAGCAGCGCGTCGACGCCGACGGCGAGCCCGACGCCGATGCACACGCCGGCGAGCGTGTCGGTCGCCCAGTGCGCGCCGAGATATGTCCGCGACCAGGCCATGCAGCCGGCGATGAGCGCCGCGCCGATCACCCAGTGCACCCGACGGCGCCCTCGTGGCAGGAAGGCGATGACCAGGCCGAAGGCGGTGACGGCAGCGGCGACCGCGTGGCCCGACGGGAACGATGCGCTGGTGGTCTCGACGATGCGGACTGGCGGCCGTGCCCGGTCGACGACGGCTTTCAGTGGACCGATGCACAGCTCGGACGCGACGAGGGCGACGGCGAACGCGAGCGTCTGCATCCAGCGTCGGCGCACGAGGAGCACGGTCAGGGCGACGAGCCTGACCGGCACGGTCACGACCACGGACCCGACCACGTCGAGCACCTCGGCGATCGACGTGAGCAGTCCGCTCCGGTGCGACGCCACGAGCTCGAACCACCAGTCGTCGAACGGCTGGAACCACGGCTGCACCGGGTCGATCAGGAGCGAGACGGTGAGCACCGCCGCAACACTCAACAACGCCGCCGACAGCCAGCCCGCTCGCCGCCGTGCGCGGCGGAGTGCCCGGGAGTCCTCGGCCGCGTCCGCCACCGGCGCGGTCTCGTCGACCTGCTCGTCGAGCGGCGACGCCGTGGGCGGTCGGTCGTGCTCGCCCGGCGGCCTCACAGGTCACCTCGCCGCTGGAGCACCGTGAGCGCGATCCATCCGGGCAGGATCGGGATCCAGAAGGTGGCCAGGCGGAACAGCAGCACCGAGGGGATGGACTCGTTCTCGGGGATCCCCACCACGGCCATTCCGGCGACGAGCGCCGCTTCGGTCGCGCCCAAGCCGCCCGGCGTCGGCGCCGCGGAGGCCAGCGCCGAGCCCGCCAGGTACACGACGCCGAGCGTCGCGACCGGGGTGTCGTTGCCGAACGCCCGCACGCTGACGCAGAACGCGGCCAGGTTCGCCGCGGTCACGAGGATCGACCCCGACGACAGCATGATCAGGTTCCGGGGCGAGCGGATCACCTCGAGGAAGGACCGCAGCGACCGCTTCATGGCCGGCACCGCGCTGTTCGACCACCATCGCCGTCCCACGGGCACCACGAGCACGAAGACGGCCGACACGACGATCAGGCCGACGACGACGAGGCCGACCCAGGCCGGAGGTGTCGAGATGCCGGGCAGCCCGACGTTGCCGGCCCACACGACGACGATCACGGTGATGACGACGTGGAACACCGTGCCGGCGGCGGTCGACACCGCGAGCCCGGTGGCCGCCACCGCGCTGTCGATGCCCTGTTTGGTCAGGAACCGGAGGTTGAGCGCGAGCCCTCCCACCTTGGCGGGCGTGACACGGTTCGTGAACGACGAGGCCAGCTGGGCGAAGAACGTGGGGACGATCGGTAGCGACTCCGTCACCGAGCCGGCGACAGAGATCGCCGCCCCGACGTAGGTGAGCGCGCTGGCGATCACGGCGGCGGCCATCCAGCGCTTGTCGGCCCGCAGCGCGGCGGACCAGTCGATCCCGCTGGTCAGCTGGGGCAGGAGCGTCCAGATCGCGACACCGAGCGCGGCAGTGATCGCGAGCCCCTTCCACGTGACGCGTTGGAGCTGGGGCAGCTCCGGGGCGCTCAGACCCGACGCGGCGCGCACCCGTTCACGCAGGTCGGCGAACGCGTCCTTCGACAGCGCCGCACGCGTCGCCGCGCTGACCGCGAGGGGCTGGATCCAGGGGATCGACTCTGCGACCACGTCGGGTCCGAGCACCGCGACCGCGTTGTCGACCGCTCGTTGCGGACCGACGATCGCGGCGCTCGACGCGAGGAACTCGGCGACGTCGCGTTGCAGCAACGTGTCGGACGCGGCGATCTCGGCGAAGCCGAAGTCGATCACCCACGGTTCGTCGTCGCTGCACATGAGGTTCGCCGCCCGCAGGTCCCGGTGGGCGATGCCGGCCCGGCGCAGGATCTGGATCTGCGACCAGGCCGACCGGAGCGTGGCGTCCTTCAGGTCGTCGACCTCGTCCAGGGTGACCCCGTCGACCGCCTCGAAGACGGTGAACACGCCCCGGTCCTCGGGGAGGACACCGATCCCGATCACCGAGGGGGTCCGGACGCCGGCGATCTGTGCGCGCTGGGCGACGAACGCCTCGTGCTCTCCCGAGCGGCGCACCGACAAGGGGGCCGCTTCGTCCCCGGGACGCTTGAGCCGCACTCGACGCCAGAGTCGGAACAGCTGGGCGGCCCGGAGCTCCTCGACCGCCTCGACCTTCACGAAGATCCTGCGGCCCGTTCGCAGCGTGCCGGTCCACGGCTGCGAGCCGCGGGCGTCGCCTCCGTGGCGGGTCAGGTCCTTTACGGGAAGTCGTGCTCGCTCCAGGCCAGTGGTCAGCTCGTCGCGGAGGACCCGACGCGATGCCGTGCCGACGACGAGTGCGATGAGCGCACCGATCGCCTCACCCAGGAGGATCACCATGAGCCGCGAGATCAGCGACACGTCGTCACCGAGCGCCCCGCCGATCGTGAAGACCGTGATCACGCCGGTCGACCATCGCGCGACGGGGGTGGTGAACACTGAGAAGCTCGCAGCGCTCATGGCGACCGCCGCGGCGATGGCTGCGATCTGCCACTCCTGGCCGGTGAGCCGGCCCGGGGTGAGACCGGCGTAGTGCGCCCCGACGAGGACCACCGCGGCGGCGAGACCGGCGGCGACCAGCGAGGTGATCATCTGGCGGGGTCGCCGCCCCATCGCCGCCGCGCCGGTCGAGGCGACGAGCACGAGCAGCGCCAGACCCGTCGCGATGGCGTCGGAGAGCCCACCGAGGGCGGTGGCCCACGATCCGCCGTGCGCCCGCAGGTCCACCTCGAGCCCGGCCACCGCTCGGGGCAGCAGCTCTGCCGTCGCCTCGAGAGCGATGAGGCCGACCATCGCAGCGATGAGGCGGACCGCAGCGACCGGCGACCGGTCGTACCGGGCCGCGGTCGGCTCGGGGTCCGGCGCCGCGACGGATCGGAACACCTGCTCCAGGGCTCGGTCGCGGAGCGTCTCCGTGGCCTGCTCGTCGACAGGATCCGCCGGATCCGCGACGGTCACGAGTCGCCCCGTCCGCACAGGGGGATCGCGGCACTCAGCGATCCCCAGACCAGCCCCAGGCCGATACCGCCGACCACGTCGAGCGGCAGGTGCGCCCCGACGTGCACCCGTGCGATCGCGACCAGGACGGCGCAGGCACCGGCGACGCGTCGGGCCGGTGCCCCCAGCAGTGGGCCGGCGGCGACGGCGGTAGCCATGGCGACCGTGGCGTGTCCGGAGACGAACCCCCCGCCGGTCGGGTCGCCGTCACGGAGTGCGACGTCGTCGAGCAACGCCGCCGGGCGGCCACGAGGGACGAGCCGTTTGACGAGCTTGGCGAGCTGCCAGCCCCCGAACGCCGCGGCACCGACCCGCAGTGCGTCGGTCCACGGTCGTCCCAGGCGGAGGATCACCGCAGGGACCACGACGGCGGTGAGGCCGTTGCCCATCTGCATCACCGCCCAGATCGGCCGTTCGCCGATGCCGAAGTCGGCGTTGAGGCGGGAGAACACCTGCTGCTCAAGTGGCGACACCTTCCGGGAACGAGCGAGCAGCCCGCACGCGGTGAGCACGGTCGCCCCGACCGCGATCGAGCGGGCTGACCCGCTCATCCGTCCCTCGGGCATGTGCGAATCCGTTCTGTCCCCGGCCCGCGTCGGTCGGCTCCGATGTTGACGAGGCGCCGTTACCCGCTCAGGAATCTCGTCGAAACGCCGGGTGGGACCCGGGGTCCGGCCAGGCGGCGGCCACACCCCGCTGTGACCGTCGGAGCCGGGACGCACACGGTCCCGCCCTTCGATCGGCGAACCGAGAAGGGCGGGACCGTGACTGGGTCAGCGGGGGGTGGGCCGACCAGGGTGGGAGATGGGGCCGCTCAGCGGAGTCAGCGCACCTCGGTGGTGTGCCGGCGACCGGACCACCAGGGGATCAGTGAGAGCACGAAGACCACCGCGCCGAGCACGACGAACAGCAGGGCCGAGCGTCGGTCGACGCCGATCGACTCGGACGTCTCACCCTCGAAGATGAGCGCCCCGATGCCGATCAGCAGGGTCAGCAGTCCGATGAACGCGGCGGAGCCTCGGTCCTGCGCCGCGAACGCGGCGACGAGGGTGGCGCCACCGAGCAGGATCGCAGCGATCGCCATGGCAGGGCTGACCGCGAAGTCCGCGACGGCGGCCGATGCGGAGAAGAAGCCGGCGTCGAAGTCGACCCGGAAGACGGCGACCAGACCGAGCACGAACAGGGCCGCGCCAGCCAGGCCGGTCAGCACCTGGAAGATCCGAAGGGCAGGGTTGCCGGCCCTGGTCTCGTGGACGACCCGTGCGTCAGGATCGATGTAGCCCGATGTGGGCTGGGCCGGCGGCGTCGTGTACTGCTGCTGTTGCGGCGGTGCCGTCGCCTGGTAGCGGTCACCCTGGGGTGCCACTGGTGGCTGCGTGCCTGGGGCTCTCGGATCCGTGGCTCTCGGGTCGACAGACATGGTGCGCTCCTTCTCGTCGGACGACGGTTGAACGTCCAACGGCCGTTACCCGGTGCACTTCCGCTGCGAAACCCGTGTGAGTGGGGCCGCGACGTGTTACGACAGCAGGTGCTGTTGACGACGCCCCGGAGGCCCACACCGTGACCGACCGATCGACCGACGAAGTGGACGACGCGGCTGGCAGCGACATCGTCGACAGCCCGGTGTTCACCCACGGCGTGGCGAGCTTCGACCCGACCGACGAGCGGGTCATCCTGTGGACCCGCGTCGAGGGGGCGTCGCGGCTCACGTGGCATCTCGAACCGGTCGACGACACGGGCGGCGCCGCCACCCGATCCGGTCCGCTCGAGGTCGACCCCGAACACGGCTGCGCGCACGTCGACGTCGACGGGCTCACCCCCGGCACCGAGTACCGCTACTGGTTCACCGCCGGGGACGTGAGGTCCCCGGTCGGGCGCACCCGGACCTCACCCGGCAACGACGTGGCGGCGTGGAAGGTCGCGCTCGTGTGCTGCGCGGACTACTCGATCAACCACCTGTCCGTGTACCGCAACGTCGCCGGGGCCGAGGTCGACGTCGTCGTGCACCTCGGCGACTACATCTACGAGACCTCGGGCAAGGGCGAACGCGAGCTCGAGCCGGACAGGGACTGCGTCACCCTCGACGACTACCACCGTCGCTACGCGCAGGTGCGACGTGACCCGGCCACCCTCGCGATGCACCGGCACCATCCGATGATCGCCATCTGGGACGACCACGACCTGGCCGACAACGCGTGGCTCGGCGGTGCGAAGGCGCACGACCCCGAGGAGCACGGCCCGTGGTCCGAACGGGTTCGTGCCGCAGCGATCGCCCGACAGCGGTGGCTCCCCGCGCGCCTGCCCGACCCCGACGACGTGACCAAGCTGTGGCGGTCGTTCCGGGTCGGTGAGCTCGCCGAGCTGGTGGTGATGGACGCCCGGCTGGTCGGTCGCGACCAGCAGGCCGGCGACGACGGCGCGTTGCCCGTCGACGATCCGAACCGGTCGCTGCTGGGCGCAGAGCAACGACGGTGGGTCGAGGAACGAATCCGCGACCGCTCGACACGGTGGTGCGTGCTCGCGACGCAGATCGTGCTCAGCCCGATGTGCCTGCCGGTCGCGCCCGGTGCGACGCTGCTCGACCGGGCACCCTCGGGCTACGGCATCGTCGACGGCGAGGCGATGTGCACCGACGAGTGGGACGGCTACCCCGAGGAGCGCCGCCGGGTCGCCCGCTGGCTGGCCGATCGTGGGGGTGACGCACTGATCGTCTCGGGCGACGTGCACTCCGCGTGGGTCTTCGACGGCGAGCTCAGCCCGGGTGTGCGGGCGGTCGCTCCGGAGTTCGTCTGTCCCGGGGTGTCGTCCACGCCGCTCGGCCGTCAGCTGCCGAGAGGATGGCGCAGCGTCGCGGACCGCATGGCCGAGGACGGCGTCGATGGCCGCCGCTGGTCCGATCTGGAGATGTGGGGCTACGTGACGCTGCACGTGAGCCGCTCCCAGATCGTGGGCCGTTGGTACGCCGTCGATGCCCGCGACCCCGACAGCGACGCCGAGCTGCGTGCCACGTGGGCGGTCGACTCGGGTGAGCCGGCGCGTGTCCGACCGGTGGGGCCTCAGCTCGAGGTGTCCTCGTCGCGCAACCCCCGGTGGTCGCGACGGCGATGGGCAGCGACGCTGTCCGCCGGTGGCGCGGTGCTCGCCGGGGCGGCCGTCGCGGTGCATCGACTGCGGCGCGCTCGTCGCTGACGGGCAGCGTCGACCGAGAAGGTCTTGCCCGGGGCACGGCGTCACCGGCAGGCTTCGGCGGCATGGCCTGGCCGACATGGTACGAGGCCGCTGTCGCGGCGATGGTGAGCTGCCTCGTCGCGTTCGGCCTGCGCCGCTTCCGTGCTGAGTCACGTGCCACCGCGTCGGTCGCTCCCGCGGCGCTGGAGTTCGCCCTGGTCGCGTCGCTCTACTCGATCTGGCGGATCGCCCGGAAGCTGCCGCTCGCCCAGGACGAGGGCGCCATCGAACGGGCGTACCAGATCGTCGACGTGGAGCGATGGCTGCGCATGCCCACCGAGCTCTCGCTCCAGGAGTTCGTGCTGCGCTTCGACTGGCTCGCCCGGTTGAGCAACACCTACTACGCGGTGCTGCACGTGCCGGCGCTCGTGATCTTCCTGATCTGGCTCTACGTCCGTCACCGCGAGGACTACCCGCACTGGCGCAACGGCCTGGTGCTGCTCACCGCTGGTTGCCTGGTCATCCGGTTCGTGCGTGTCGCGCCGCCGAGGTTCCTGCCCGAGCTCGGCTACATCGACCTGTCGACCCGCTACGGGTTCGATCTGTACGGCCCCGTCGGCACCGGGGTCTCGGACCAGTTCGCCGCCATGCCGTCGATCCACGTCGGCTGGGCGGCGGTGGTGTCGTTCGGCATCATCGCCGTGACGACCGCGTGGTGGCGGTGGTTGTTCCTCGGCCACGTCATCATCACGTTCCTGGTGGTGGCGGCGACCGGCAACCACTGGTGGCTCGACGGGATCGTCGCGATCGGGCTGCTCGTGTGCGGGCTCGCGGTCGACAACGCAGCGCGCCGCTACCGCTCGATCCGCCAGACCGAGGCGGCTGCCGAGGCCGCCGCGGCGAACGTCGACCGTGGCGACCACGACGCCGTCGCCGCGGGATCTGACTGACCACCTGACACGTCGCCTCCCGCGCTCGTACGATGCGGCCGAGCCGTCGGCGGGGGAGCGGGACATGGCACATCGGGTGGGACCACACCGCATCGCGGTGATCGCGGCAGTGGCGGCCATCGCCCTGACCGCCATTGCACTGACGGCGGCGTGTGCACCCGAGGCGCCGCTGGTGGAGCTCGACGAGCCGGTGCCGGGTGCCGTCGTGGCGCAGCCGCCCGACACGGTCGGCCCGTTGCGTCTGGTGGGAGACCGGATGCTCGACGCGCACGGCCGCACCGTGATGCTGCGCGGCATGAACTCGGTGGCGAAGTCGGCGCCGTACGTCTCGACCGACCAGCCCGGGAGCCTGGGCGACGGCGAGCTCGAGTACCTGCGCAACAGCGGCTTCAACGTCGTGCGACTCGGTGTCGCCTTCTCGGCGCTGACGCCCGAGCCCGGTGTCGTCGACGAGGACTACCTCGACCGGGTGCTCGTCACCCTCGAACGCCTCACCGACGCGGGGCTCTGGGTGCAGCTCGACTTCCACCAGGACGTCTTCCACCTGATGCCCGAGTGGGCGGCACCTGCGGACGCCGCGGCGCTGTCGGACGAGGCGCCGGCGTTGCTCTCGTTCATCGGGTGGGCCGCCGCGTACCTCAGCGACCGGTCGTTGCGGCAGTGGAACTCGTTCGTCGCGGGCGAGCCCATCATCGACGGTCGCAGCGTGGCGTCGGTGCTCGGCGACGCTGCCGCCGCGCTGGCCACCCGGGTGGCCGACGACCCGAGGGTCATCGGGATCGAGCTGCTGAACGAGCCGTTCCCCGGCGATCCCGTGCTCGACTGCATCGCCCAGGGCTGCCCCGGACGGGACCGCCAGCTGAGCGACCGCTACGCCGAGATGGCCGCCCCGATCCGAGCGGTGGCGCCCGACCTGCCGTTGTGGATCGAGCCGTTCGCCCCGACGGGGTACGTCGCACAGCCGTCGCTGCCCCGCCCGGCGATCGATGGCGAGGGCGCTCCCGCACAGATCGGTGTGGCGTGGCACCTGTACTGCAAGGACACCGACGGCGGTCGTCCCGAACCGGTCGACGACGCGACCCGCGTGTTCTGCGAGACGCGGCTGCGCAACGGGTTCGACGCTGGTGACACGTTGTCCCGTCAGGTCGGCGGTCCGAGCGTGCTCAACGAGTTCGGCGCGTCGCGCAACCCGCTCGACGCGTCGATCGCGACCCGGCTCGCCGACGAGCGGTTCGTGTCGTGGATGTACTGGCACCTGGGGTCGGCCACGAGTCCGACCGACTCGACCATCGAGGACACCGTCGAAGCGCACATCATCCGGCCGTATCCGCAGGCGACCGCCGGCACACCCGGCACGCTGCGCTACGCACCGGCGACGGGTGAGTTCTCGTACTCGTTCACCCCGGACGCGTCGATCGACGCGCCGACCTCGATCGTGGTGCCGGCCCGGGCCTACCCGAGGGGTTACGAGCTCGAGGTCGACAACGGCAGAGTCACCTCTGACGAACGCGCCGGTCTGGTCACGGTCGTGCCCGACGATCCGAGCGCGAGCGTCACCGTGCGGCTGCACCGGCGCTGAGCCGTCACTGCATCGCTCGCCCGACGAGCGGTCAGCCGGTCGCGCCGAAGCGCTCGACCTTGATGCGCTCCGCGCTGGTGGCTCCCGAGGACAGCAGCAGGCCGGTCACCGCGTCGGCGAAGCCGTTGGACCCGCAGACGTAGACGTCGGTGTCCGGGGTGACGGCCGGGAGGTCGTCGAGTGCGAGGCGTCCCGCCGGTCGCGTCGACCCCGGTGGTGCCGAACGCGTCGTGACCAACGTGGTGTTCGGACCGAGCAGCTCACCCACGTACGGCAGGTCGTCGACGTTGCGGACCGACACGACCAGTCGCAGCAGGTCCTCGCGTCCCAGATCGCGGGCGTGGCGCAGCATCGACACCAACGGCACCACCCCGGAGCCGCCGCCGACGAGCAGCGCCGGTCGCTCCGCGTTCCACACGAAGTAGCCCCCGATCGGACCGCGCAGCTCGAAGCGGTCACCTTCTCGCGCCTCGTCGTGCATGAACCCGGAGACCTCGCCGTCGGGCAACGCCTCGATGGCCAGCTCGATCTCGCCGGAGTCGTCCGGCGCCGAGGCGACCGAGTACGAGCGCGACGCGCTGTACCCGTCGGGTGCGGTCAGGCGGAGGATGTAGTGCTGACCCGCCAGGTGTCGAACCGGGTGGCTCAACGCGAGGCGGAAGCTCGAGATCGTCGCGGTCTCGCGCCGCACCGCGACCAGCTCGGCCTCCTGCCAGCGGATGCCGACGACGCGGACGCCGTCAGTCACCCTGGTACCGCTGCTCTCGCCACGGGTCACCCAGGTCGTGGTAGCCGTTGCGCTCCCAGAAGCCGGGTTCGTCGTGGTCCATCAGCTCCATGCCCGACACCCACTTGGCGCTCTTCCAGAAGTAGAGGTGCGGCACGATCATGCGGGCGGGTCTGCCGTGCTCGACCGGCAGGGGTGCGCCGTCGTACTCCCACACGACCCAGGCCTGGCCGTCGGTCACGTGCTCGAGCGGCAGGTTCGTCGTGTAGCCCGTGTGGCTGCGCACCATCACGTGCGTCGCCGAGGCGGCCGGACGGGCGATGGCGAGCAGCGCGTCGACCGACACGCCCGAGAAGCTCACGTCGAACTTCGACCACATCGTCACGCAGTGGATGTCGCCCCGATAGTTCGCCGGTGGCAGGGCGTGGATCTCGTCCCAGGTCCACGTCGTCGGCTGCTCGACGAGCCCGTCGACGGTGAAGGTCCACGTCTCGGTCGGGATCGTCGGCGTCGCCTCGGCGTTGAGCACGGGCCACGCCGCGCCGGCGTCGTACTGGCCGGGCGGGAGCCGACCCCGTGGCTCGCGTCGTCGTCCGCTGAACCCTCGGGTCACACTCATCGTGCACCGTTCCTCTCGCCGCGATGCCCGTGCTCGGCACTGTAGCGAGGTGGCCGTCGGGCCCGGCGGGTGAACGGGCCGGGCGAGCGGCGATCAGTCGAACAGGGTCGAACCGAGCCACGTCCCCGGCTCGTGCACACCGGGTGGCACGGCGAACAGTCCGGAGCCCGTGTGCAGCAGGTACTCCGAGAGCAGGTCGTCACGCGCCAGCGTGTTCTGCATCGGCACGTACTGGTTGCGCGGGTCCCGCACGAACGCGATGAAGAACAGGCCCGCGTCCAGGCGGCCGAGCCCGTCGCTGCCGTCGGTGAAGTTGTAACCACGTCGCAGCATGCGCACGCCGTCGTTGTGGTCGGGGTGGGCGAGCCGGACGTGGGAGTTCAACGCGACCTTGGGATCGCCCTTCGCGTCCGTCGCGTCGAAGTCGACGGGCGTGAACTCGCCGCCGCCCGACAGCGGGGCGCCCTCGCCCTTGTCGCGCCCGATCAGCGTCTCCTGCTCGCGCAGCGAGGTCCGGTCCCAGGTCTCGATGTGCATGCTGATGCGGCGAGCGACCAGGTACGACCCGCCGGCCATCCATGCCGCGGCCGGGTCGTCCTCCGCTCCGACCCAGACGTGGTCGTCGATCAGCTCGGGCTGCTCGGCCTTCAGGTTGGCGGTCCCGTCCTTGAAGCCGAACAAGTTGCGCGCCGTCGTCTGCTCGGTCGAGGTCGACGAGGTGCGACCGAAGCCGAGCTGCGACCAGCGCACCGACACCACACCGAAGCCGATGCGTGCCAGGTTGCGCACGGCGTGCACCGCGACCTGCGGGTCGTGCGCACACGCCTGCACGCAGAGGTCGCCGCCGGTGCGGGCGGGGTCGAGGCGGTCCGCGGGGAAGTGCGGCAGGTCGATCAGCGCCGCCGGTCGCCGGTCCGCGATGCCGAAGCGGTCGACGCCGTCGCGGGTGAACAGCGTCGGTCCGAATCCGATGGTGATCGTGAGCTGCGACGGCGGCAGCCCGAACGACTCGCCGGTGTCGTCGGGCGGCGCGTCGGGCGCGCCGTCCATCGCACCGACCGAGCCGGCGGAGCGGCCCTCGGTCATGCGCGCCGCGGCGGCGGTCCACTGCTGCAACAGCTCGATCAACTGGTCGCGGTCGTCGGTGACCACGTCGAACGCCGCGAAGTGCAGCCGGTCCTGGGCGGGTGTGACGATGCCGGCCTGGTGCTCACCGCGGAAGGCCACGGCATCACCCGCGCGGGCGCCGCCGTCCTCGGGCACGTCCTCGTCGGAGCGTCCCGGCTCCGAGCCGGCCAGCGCGGCGGCGCCGATCCCGGCGCCCACACCGACCGCTCCCACCACGCCGGCGCCGAGCAGCCAACGCCGCGGCACGCCGGCCTGTGGCGGTCGTGGCGCGGCCGGGTCCCGACCGTCGGATCCCGTGCTGCGGGGATCGGGTGCGTCGGGACCCGGCTCGGTCACAGCACGACGACCGACGTCAGCTGGCTCAGCGGCTCACCCAGGGCGTTGACCGAGTCGGCCAACGTCTTGACCTGATCCGGCGTGAGGTCCGTGTAGTACTGGAAGCCGTCGGCCGTCTTGTACTGGTCGAGCTCGGACTGGATCGCCGTGAACTGCGCGTCGAGGGTCTCGGCGAGCGCCGGGTCCTTGATCAACACGATCGGCCGGAGCGCCTGGTAGGCGAGACGGGCGCCGTCGACGTTCGCCTGGAAGTCCCACAGATCGGTGTGGCTCCAGGCCTCCTCCTCGCCGGTGACCTTGCCGGTCGCGACCTCGTCGAGCAGCTCCTTGGCGCCGTTGCCGAGCTGGTCGGCCTTGAACTCGACGCCCTTCACCCGCTCGGCGAGCTCCTGGGTGTCGGCGACGAGCTGGTCGGCCATCGCTGCGCGCTGCTCCGGGGTGTCGAGTTCGGTGAAGCCGGCAGGCGGCCACAGCTGCTTCTCGATCTGGTGCCAGCCGGTCCACTCCTGGCCCTCTTCGAGGTCGGCCTCACGCAGGTCGAGCCGGGGGTCCAGGTCGCCGAAGCTCTCGGCGACCGGCTCGATGCTCTCCCAGTAGGCGCGGGTCGGGGCGTACATCGCACGGGCCTCGTCCTCGTTGCCGGCGGCGTAGGCGGCGGCGAACTTCTCGGTCTCGGTGACGAGCAGGCCGACCTGCTGCTCGACGTAGTCCTTGTACTGCGTCGTCGCCGCGGCCTCGAGCTCCTGCATCTCGGCCGAGGTGGCGTCGTCCTCGCCGGAGTCGGTGACGGTGAAGTCGCCGCGGTTGCCGTCGCCGGTCATGCCGGGCACGCACGCGGTGACGTACGAGCCGGGCTCGGCGCGCAGCACCAGTTCACGGCTGAGGCCGGGGCCGATGTTCTCGACCTCGCCGATGATCGCCAGTCCGTCGTCCGCGAGCAGGTAGAACTCGGTGACCTCGCTGCCCTCGTTCGTCACGGAGAACACCACGTTGCCCGACGGTGCCTCGGTGGCCGACAGCTCGCAGTCGGATCCGGTGTCGGTGACCTCGATCGTGGTCGCGCCCTTGCCGCCACCTCCTCCGTCGGAACCCGAGGCGTCCTCGTTCGAGTTGTCGGTGCAGGCACCGGCGACGGCCACGACGGCCACGAGTGACGACACGAGCAGCCGACGTGCCCTGCCGTTCGTGAGACCGCGGTACATGCGGCCGCCGTTCGTGTGGGTGAGGTTCATGCAGAGGTTCCTTCTGTGATGATCGGGGCGTCGGTGCTGTCGACCGGCGGCCGTGCCGAGCTGCGGTCCTCGGTCGGCGCGGCGGGCGGAGCCGGGCGCCGCACCTTGAGGAGGAAGAGCGTCATGGTGGGCACCAGGTAGAGCAGCCAGCAGACGAGCTGCAGCCAGGTGGTGCGCGGGTTGAAGTTGATGGTGCCCTTGAGCAGCGTCCCGTACCACGAGCCCGGCGGGATGGTGTCGGACACGTCGAAGGCGACGTTGTGGAGGCCCGGCAGGATGGCGGCCTCTTGCAGGTCGTGCACGCCGTAGGACACGACGCCGGCGGCGATCACGACCAGGAACGCGCCGGTCCAGGTGAAGAAGCGGCGCAGGTCGAGCCGCAGCGCACCGCGGTAGACCAGCACGCCGAGCACGACCGCGACGACCAGGCCGAGCAGTGCGCCGAGCAGCGGAGCGGTGGTGTCGCCGGTGGCCCTCGTCGCAGCCCAGAGGAACAGCGCGGTCTCGAGGCCCTCACGCCCCACTGCGAGCAGCGCGAGGACCGTCAGGCCGACCCCGCCGGCAGCGGCGACGTCGACCTTGGACTCGAGCTCGCCCTTGATGTTGCGGGCCTGGCCGGCCATCCAGAACACCATCCAGGTCACGAACGCCACCGCGACGATCGACAACGTGCCGCCGATGGCCTCCTGTGCCTCGAAGGTCAGGCCCTTGGGGCCGAAGGTGAGCAGGGCACCGAAACCGATCGAGACCACGACGGCGATGCCGACGCCGAGCCAGATCCGCGGCACCAGGTCGCGGCGGCCGGTCTTCACCAGGTAGGCCACGAGGATGCCCACGACGAGGGCGGCCTCGAGGCCCTCGCGGAGCCCGATCAGGAAGTTCGCGAACACGGGCCGCCTCTCTGTCGTCGGTGGTGGACGCAACGTCAGTTAACCGCGAGTGGTGACTCGCGTTAGGCAAACTTAATCCTGTTCTCGCGCTCGTCAAGTGGGAGATCCGGGAACGAACGCGTCGGTCCGACGCCGCGACGCGGAGTCGGACCGAGCGGGCGATCGGGAGGGGCCGGCGCTCAGGCGCGGCGCAGTGACCGGATGCCGACGGTGAGCAGCAGGACCATCCAGGTGGCGAAGGGGACGATGCCGCCGAAGCCGACCGGCGAGCCCTCGAGGCCGTGGATCGCGAGCGCCGCGCTCAGCACGCCGCAGCACGCGGCGACCGGGACCCAGCGTGCGAACCAGCGGGGCAGCAGGCCCGCTCGTGCCCCGGCGATGCCGAAGCCGAGCACGGCCGCCGACACGGGCAGCGCGTTGAGCTGGAACACCGCCATCTCGAGTCGCCACATCAGGGTGACGAGCTCGGGTGAACCGATGATCTCGTCGCCGCCGACGAGCAGGATGAGACGCGTCGCCGAGACCACGGCGAAGGTGGGGATGATGAGCAGCGCGCCGAACATGCCCAGGCGTGCCCACACCAGGTCGTCGCGCCGGCCCACCGCCTGGAGCCTGCCGAAGAAGGCGCTGGTGAAGGTGAGCAGGAAGAGCGCTCCGAGGGCGTAGGCGGTGGTGCCGAACACGTTCTGAGCGCGGTGGTCGGTCAGGTAGCTGGTCACCTCGGCGGCCGAGGCGTCGGTCGCGGGTGTCGCGCCCTGCAGCACGTTGGTCGTGATCACCAGCGAGGCGAACACCAGGGCGCCGATGCCGGCGAGGCGTCGCTCGTCGAGTCGGCGCGGGACGTCGATGCCGGTGGACGAGGGTGCGTTGTCGATGGATGGGGTCAGGGTGGTGGTCACGGGATCCTCCAGGAACAATTTCGTTGCAGGGTTGCTACGTGAACATATTCGTTGCATGATCCATACGTGATGTCAAGGAACTACGAGAGTGCCACCCGCAAAGCCCATGCCGAGGCGACCCGCCGATCGATCCTCGTGGCCCTGGTCGACCTGATCGTCGACGAGGGCCCGGCCACCATCTCGATCCCGCAGGTCGCCAAGCGTGCCGAGGTCTCGGTCCGGACCGTGTACCACTACTTCCCGACCAAGGAAGCGCTGTTCGAGGGCCTGACCGAGGCGATCCCGACGCTGGTCGCGACCCCCGACGGCCAGGTGCCCCCGACGCCGACCTCGCCGTCGGCGCTCGTCGCGGCGCTGCCGTCGATCTTCCGCTACCACGAAGCGAACAGCCGGATGTTCCGGGCGCTGGCGGTGTCCGAAGCCGGCGGTTCGATGGCGAGCTCACGTCAGCCCGAACGGGTCGGGCGGATGGACAGCGCCCTCGAGCCGCTGCGCGACAAGCTCGACGCGGATGAGTTCCGCAAGCTGCGAGCACTCGTCGGAGTGCTCGTCTCGTTCGACACGTTCGACGCCCTCACGACGTCGTGGGGGTTGACCACCGAAGAGGCCGCCGGTGCGGCGGCCTGGGCCATCAGCGCGGCGTGTGACCGTGCTCGGAGAAGCGGAGTCGACCGATGACCAGCAATCGGACCAGCACTCGGACCAGCAACCGGACCACCGACTGGAACAAGCCGGGCCCCGGGGCGTGGAGCTTCGACGGCGCCCACAACGTCGGACCGGTCACCCCGATCGTCCAGAGCGTCTACCCCGACGCCATGGCCGACGGGTTCCGCAGCTTCACCGAGCGCTACGGCCTGCCGTTGAGCCACATCGAGGTCGCCTACGTCAACGGGTACGCCTACGGCGCGGTGCGCATCGCCGGCATCCACCCGTCGGACCTGCCGCCGCCGCCCGGCGCGCTGCTGCGGGTGCTCAGCCGGATCCATCCCGAGATGCGGCGTCGCAACCGACAGGCGCTGGCCGCGCTCGACCAGCGGGTCTGGCGCGACGACCTGCAGCAGTGGTTCGACGAACTGCGCCCGGCGCGCCTGGCAGCGGTGCGCTCGCTCCAGGCCGTCGAACCGACCGAGCTCGACGACGCGGCGCTCGCCGATCACGTCGAGGCGTGCATCGTCGGGCTCGCCGCAGGTCTGCGGGAGCACTTCTCGCTCGTCGGCGCCGCCGGGCTGCCCGTCGGTCTCTACGTCCTGCGTGAGACCGAGCGCGGTCGTTCGGTGGACCAGGCGATGACCGATCTGACCGGTGCGGCGGCCACCTCGACCGCCGCGACCTTGGCGCCGCTGGCGGCCGTGGCGGGTGCGCTCGCCGACGCCGGCGTGTCGCCGACGACGCTCGACGAGGTGCGCGCCGCCTCGCCCGCCGCACGTGAGGCCCTCGACGCCTATCTCGGCGACTACGGCCAGCGGGTGATCGGCGCGTTCGACGTGACCGGTCGACGCCTGGTCGAGCTGCCCGAGCTGGTGCTGCGCTCCGTGGTCGCAGCCGCCGGACGCTCGCTGCCCGATGCCGGTGGGCCGTCGGGTGCGGCGCCGTCGGGTGCGGCGCTGGCGGGTGCGGTCCTGGCGGGCGAGGAACTGGCGGGCGAGGTTGCGGCGAGCGCCGACGACCCGGTGCTGAGCGACGCGCTGCTCGCCGTGTCGTCGCGTGACGACCACGCCGGCATCAGCTGCATGTGGCCCCTGGGCCTGACCCGTCGGGCGTTGCTGGCGGCGGGGGAGCGCTTGTCGGAGAGCGGGCGGGCCCGGCACGCTCAGCACGTCTTCGAGGCGACCCGCCCCGAGGTGCTCGCGCTGCTGCGCGACGGCTCGACGACCCCGAGCCCGGCCTCGCTGGCCGAGCGGGCGGCGGACCGCGAGCGCCGCGCCGAGCTCGACCCGCCCGTCGAGCTCGGCGTCGTGCACCCACCGCCGGACCCCGCGGTGTTCCCGGCCGGCCTCCGCCGCACGGCGGGTGCGATGGCCGCCTTCCTGGGTGCGCTCGAGACCGCCCCCGGCCACGGGGCCGGCGACGCACGGATCGACGCCGACGCCGCTGGAGCCGATGACGGGTCGGGACGCGTGGGCTCGGGTGTGGGCGTCGGCGCCGTGGCGTACCGCGGTCGAGCGGTCGTCGCCGTCGACCCCGAGGACGCCGCGACCCGCGTGCGACCCGGCGACGTGCTCATCACCGCGACGACGACCCCGGCGTTCAACTGCGTGCTGCCCGTCGTCGGAGCGCTCGTCACCGAGCACGGCGGCCCGATGAGCCACGCCGGCATCGCGGCGCGCGAGTTCGGCATCCCCGCCGTGCTCGGCGTGGCCGGCGCCCGGTCGGGCATCACCGACGGCGACCCGGTCGAGGTCGACCCGGTCGCCGGCACGGTGCGGCTCGCGCCGGCACACATCGCCTTCGGTCCTGGGGTGGACTCGCCGCCGGCGGCACCGGAGCAGGTCGGCGGCAAAGCAGCGGGGCTGATCGCGATGTCGGCGATGGGGCTGCCGGTGCCACCCGGTGTCGTGCTCCCGGTCTCGCTGCACCGTGACGGTGCTGCGATCTCGGACGGTGCTGCGATCTCGGGCGGTGCTGGCGCCTCGATCGACGCTCGCGTCGAGTCGGCGGTGCGCGCTGCGGTCGCCGAGCTCGAGGCGATGTCCGGTCGCCGACTCGGCGATCCCATCGCCCCGCTCCTGGTGAGCGTGCGCAGCGGTGCGGCGGTGTCGATGCCCGGGATGATGGACACGGTGCTGAACGTCGGCATGACCACCGAGGTCGCCGCCGCGCTCGCCCGGGAGCACGGCGACCCGAGCTTCGCCTTCGACACGCACCGC
Source organism: Actinomycetes bacterium (assembly GCA_023389745.1). GTDB lineage: Bacteria > Actinomycetota > Acidimicrobiia > Acidimicrobiales > Microtrichaceae > JAFAFN01. The sequence continues at coordinate 24,867 of JAEWED010000239.1, read as the reverse complement.
CGCTTCCTCGTCGGGTTCGCCGCGGTCGTGGGCGGGTGCTCGGAGTCCGAGGTGGCCGCGGCCTCGGACCACGCCAACACGCCCACGGCGCTGGTTCGAGCGCTGTCCGATCTGGGCGTCGTCGTGCCGGACGAGCCGGTCGACCAGGTGCTCGCCGCGGTCGCGGGCGTGCACCGGTCGTGGGACGGCGAGCGCGCCCGGACCTTCCGGGAACGAGAGGGCATCGACGACGACCTGGGCACGGCGGTCACCATCCAGGCGATGGTCTTCGGCAACCTGGGTGGGGACTCCGGCACCGGTGTCGTGTTCAGCCGCGATCCGTCGACCGGTGCGCCGGGGCTGTTCGGCGACCTGCTCGTCGCTGCGCAGGGCGAGGACGTGGTCGCCGGGACGCACGCCACCCGCCCGATCTCCGAGATGGCCGAGCGCTGGCCCACGGTGCACGCCGAGCTGGGGGACGCGGTCGAGCGCCTGGAGCGTCACCACGCCGACATGGTCGACGTCGAGTTCACCGTCGAGCGCGGGCGGTTGTTCCTGCTGCAGTGCAGGACGGGCCGCCGCTCCCGGGCCGCAGCGCTGCGCCTCGCCGTCGACATGGCGAACGATCCCGACATCGCGCTCGACCGTGTCGGTGCCGTCGCTCGATGCCGTGATCTGCTCGACACGTCACCGGTCGAGGACCCGGTCGGCGAGATCGACACGATCACCGACCAGGACGACGTCATCGTGAACGGGCTGGCTGCGAGCCCGGGTCGCGGCACCGGAGCGCTGGTCGTGTCGGTCGACGACGCGTTGCGCCGGGCCGACGCGGGCGAGGCGGTCGTGCTCGTCCGACCCGAGACCTCACCGGCCGACGTCGCGGCGATGTCGGTCGCTCGTGGCATCGTCACCTCGACCGGTGGGCTCGTGAGCCACGCCGCGGTCGTCGCCCGTTCGTGGGACCTGCCGGCCGTCGTCGGCGCCGCGGAGCTCCGGATCGACGACGAGGGTGTGCAGGTCGGGGATCGACGCATCGCTGTCGGCGAGATCGTCACCGTCGACGGCCATGCCGGTCTGCTGCTCTCCGGGGCTCACGCGGAGCTCTCGGCACCCCCGCCCGAGCTCGACACGCTGCGGCGCTGGGCGGCCGAGCTCGACAACGGCGCGGTCGACGCGGTCACGGTCGATGCGGGCCAGGCCGTGACGAGCATCGATCCCGTCGACGAGGTCGACGACCTGGAGGTGCTGCGACTGGTGGTGCTGCGCCACCGCACCGACACCGATGCCGTGGTGGCCGTCACCGGGGCGAGCGCTGCGGCCGTGCGCGCCGCGATCGACCGCCTGCACGCCGCGGGTTCGATCGGTCGTGCCGACGGTTGGCTCGTCGGCACCGACGCGGGACGCTCGCTCGTCGACGACGCGGTGTCGGCGGTCGTCGAGCGTCACGGACCGGCGTTCGCCGAGCTGCTCGACCGCTTCCAGGTGCCCGACGGCGCGCTCAAGGTGCTCGTCACCGAGTGGCAACTTCACGGCGCCGACTCGGTGCCCGACCCAGGTGCACGTCTCCGCGTCGACGTGCACGAGCTCATCGTGCCGGTGCTCGGCGAGGCGTCGGTGCTCGAACCTCGGCTCGACCGCTACCGGGCTCGGCTCGAGCACGCGGTCGTCGCTGTCGAGTCCGGTGACCATCGGTACCTGGCGCACCCGTCGGTCGACTCGTACCACGGCGTGTGGTTCGAGCTGCACGAGGAGCTGATCGCGCTGGCCGGCACCGACCGCAGCTCCGAGGCGGTCGCCGGCCGGGCGTGAGGAGCGCTGCGTCCCGGTGCTGCGTCAGCGCACCGGGATCCAGAGCAGCGACAGCTCGCTGACCGTGATGTCGGACTTCTCGAGGGGGATCTCGACCGTCTCGACGGCGGCGGCCTTGGCGTCCCAGTCGTCCGCGATCGCCGCGATCGAGTCCGCCAGCTCCGCTTCGAGGGCGTCGAGCGCATCGGCCTTCTCGGCCACACGGTTCGCCGCGGTCTCGGTGCGCTTCGCCGCTTCGGTCGAGCGGCCACGACGGCGGGTCACCGATCCGACCTTGCTGGCGATGCTCCTGGCGCTGCGGCGTCCGCCGAACACCGCGCCGAGCAGGTCGCCCGCGCCGCTCAGCAGCTCGTCGTTGCGGCGACTCGACTGGGCCGCCTCGGCCTGGTCGACCTTGTCCTCGGCCGCCGCGAGCGCGTCACGGGCCCGGGTGATCTTCGCCTCGAGCCGCTTCGCGACCGCGGCGGTCGCGGCGTCGGCGCCGTCGTCGGCCGCCGCGTCGCAGCGGGCGGCGAACTGCTCGGCCGACTCTCCCGGTCGGCTGATGAGCTTCAGCGAGGGGTTCGCGAGCAGCGACATGGTGCGGGTCCGGAACAGGTGATCGACGAGGTCCTTGCGCACCGACGCGTAGAAAGACTTGTTCGCCAACGCCACGTCTGGGACCCGGTAGGTTGCACCGGCGGGCGCCTCGCTGAGGAAGTCGCGTGGGTCGTGGTCGACGGCGACGACGTCGGCGGCGACCGGCGGATCGGAGAGCGGGTGGAGCACGCCTTCGAACTGCTCGATCTCGCGCAGCTTCGAGGGGGTGTCGTCGAAGAGCAGGTCCACCGTCGCGACCAATGCGGGTTCGAACGTGGGCGATGTGGTGTCCGCGCCGAGCTGTGCCGCCCACGGCGCGGCGGGATCGAGCCATCGCACCGGCACGCCGGCCGCCACGTTCGGCATGACCGGTGTCGCGTCGCCGTCGAGTGCTCCGGTCGACGGGGACGACGGTGCCGATGGAGCGGCTGCAGGAGCCTCAGGTGTGACCGGCTCCGACGAGGTGGTCGCCGGCGCCGTCGCCGTCGCCGTCGCCGTGGCCCGGCCCGACATGAGCGACGAGATCTGCTCGCGGGTGAGCGGGCCACGCAGGTACGACATCGCCCAGCGGCTGGTGAAGCGCGTGACGGCGGCGCTGCCGGCACGGCGCAACAGGAACTCGCGCTTGGCGAGCCCGGCGATCGTCGCGCCCAGCGACGCGGTGTCGACGGTGCCGTCCGCCGCGGACAGGCCGTCGAGCAGGCGGGCGGTGTCCTGTTGGGTCTGGAGCCGTCCGACCATCCACGTGCCGGCGTTGGACAGCGCCTTGTAGTCGACGTCGACGGGGTTCTGCGTCGCGAGCACCAGGCCGACGCCGAACGCTCGGGCCTGCTTGAGCAAGGTGAGGATCGGTCGCTTCGCCGGCGGCATGGCTGTGGGCGGTACGTAACCGACGACCTCGTCGAAGTAGACGAGCACCCGCAGCCGGTCGGTGCCGGGCTGGCGGCGCATCCAGGTGACCAGCTGCGACAGCACGAGCGTGACGACGAACTGCCGTTCCTCGTCCGAGAGATGCGCGAGCGAGACGATGGCGCAGCCGGGCCGTCCGCCGGGGAACAGCAGCGCGTCCATGTCGAGCGGTCGGCCTTCGCCCCAGGCGGCGAACGCGGGTGAGGCGAGCAGCCCGTTGAGCCGCATCGCCAACGTGGTGCGGTCCTCGGGCGGGAAGAACTCGTCGAGCTGGAACACGCGAGCTTGCGGATCGGCGGGGACTGCACCTGTCCGACGAGCGTCGCCAGGTCCAGGTCGACGCCGTTGTCCCACGCGTTGCGGATCAGGTTCGACAACAGGATGTGCTCGCGGCTGGCGAGCGGGTCGGCGTCGATGCCGACGAGACCGAGCAGCCCGGCGACGTAGCCGTTGATCTCGTCGACGATCGTCTCGTCGTCGGTGCCCTCCGCCGGCCGTTGCAGCGCGCCGACCACGTTGAGCGGCACCCCCGAGGTGGACCCGGGTGTGTAGATCGTGAACTCCGCCGCGTCGCGCAGCGCCTGGAGCCGTGCGCCGTCGATGCCCCAGCTCGCCAGACCTTCGGCCCACGACGTCGCGACCTGCGCGGCGTCCGCGCCCTCGACCCACGGTGCGAACGACCCGGCGTCCAGTTCGGGGAAGGTCAGCAGCAGGTTGCCCAGGTCGCCCTTCGGGTCGAGCACGAGTGTCGGGATGCCCTGCAGCAGGGTCTCCTCGAGCAGCGCGAGCCCGAGGCCGGTCTTGCCCGAGCCGGTCATGCCGACGATCACGCCGTGGGTCGTCAGATCCGACGGGTCGAGCAGGACCTGCTCGCCGGTCCTGGCGTGGCCGTCGTCGGTCGTCTCGCCGAGGAACAACCGGTCCGCAGGGATGTCGCTCACGGCTCGGAGCGTAGACCCGGCGTTCCGCCCCTCGACGGGCGCCGAGCCGTCAGCCGGTCGCGGCGACAGCCTCGCGTATCGCGTCGACGGTTCGGTCGACGTCGGCAGCGGTGGTCCGGTACCCGGTGATCGAGATGCGCATCGCGTCGCGGTCGTGCCAGCGGGTGCCGGCCATCCAGCACTCGCCGCCCCGCTGCAGGTGGTCGATGACCGCGGCGGTCGTGTCGTCGTCGGCGAAGCCGACGAGCACCTGGTTGTAGGCGATGTGGTTGAGCACCTCGGCGCCGTCGATGCGGTCGATGCCGGCGGCCATGCGACGGGCGTTCGAGCAGCAGCGGTCGATGAGCTCCTCGAGGCCCTGGCGGCCGAGCGACCGCAGCGCGGCGTACAGCGCGATGCCGCGTGCGCGCCGGGAGAAGTCCGGGGTCCAGTCGACGCCGTCACGGCGTTCGTCGTCGCTGTGCATCAGGTAGTCGGCGTGCACGCCCATGGCCGCGCCGTGTGCCTCGGGATGCGCGCACAGCGCGATGCCGCAGTCGTAGGGCACGTTCAGCATCTTGTGGCCGTCGGTCGCCCACGAATCCGCACCCTCGACACCGGGCACCAGCGGACGCAGCGCCGCACTCGCTCGGGCCCACAGACCGAACGCGCCGTCGACGTGCAGCCACGCGCCGTGCTCGTGGGCCACGTCGACCAGGTCCGCCACGGGGTCCATGGCACCGGTGTTGATCTCGCCGAGCTGGGCGCAGACGATCGTCGGCTCGTCGTGTGCATCGAGTGCCCGTTCGAGCGCGTCGGGGTCCATCGCACCCATCTCGTCCGCGGCGACCGTCTCGATGCACGCCTCTCCGAGCCCGAGCACACGCAGCGCCCGAGCCACCGTCACGTGCACTCCCGCGCCGACCAGCACCCGGATCCGTGGCGCGCCGATGAGCCCGTCGCGTTCGACGTCCCAGCCCTGCTCGGCGAGCACGTGGTGCCGGGCCGCGGCCAGGCACGTGAGATGCGCCATCTGACAGCCGGTGACGATCGCGAACGACGAGTCGCGGGGAAGGTCGAGTGCCTCGATGATCCAGCGACCCGCGGCGGCTTCGAGCGCGGCGGCGGCAGGGCCGGCGACGTAGAGACCGCCGTTCTGGTCCCACGTGCTGGTCAACCAGTCCGCCGCGATCGCCGCGGGCAGCGCCCCGCCGATGACGAACCCGAAGAAGCGCGGTGAGCCGGTCGCCAGCACCGCGTCCTGCGCGACCGTCAACAGCTCGTCGAGCACGTCGCCGTCGTCGAGCGCGAGCTCCGGGAAGTCCGCCGGGATGCGCGCGGCCAGTGCGGCGGGCTCGACGGTCGCGCCGACCGGGCGCTCGTCCAGTCCCTCGAGGTACGCGGCGGCCGCTCGCGCGGTCGCCGCCAACAGCTCGCCGACGTCGGTCACCCGCCCAGCCTGACGCATCGGCCGGCGTGCGCGTCGAGCTAGGGGCGAAGCGCCACGATCGCGGTCGAGGTCAACGACTGCGGGTCCAGGCGTTCCAGCGACTCCGACGTGTACAGCCACGGTGCTCCGTCGACGACGAGCACGCGCTGCACCGACGGCTGTCCGGTGCTGTCGCAGGTCGTCGGGTCGTACAGGCGGTCCGTGGGACAGCGAGGTCCGAGGTCGGCCTCACGCGGGGTCACCGTGATCGGGGTCGGCTGGGCTGCGCCGACCGACAGGAACTGCGCCTGCGAGGGCTGCCACTCGCCGACGCGCAGTTGGTGCTCGGTCCCGAAGGCGGCGAGGGACCTGTTGGGCCACCACGTGAAGGCGTGGTGGTCGTGGGTCGCGCTGCTCGAGAGGAGTTCCTTGGCCCACGTGCCGGCGATCCGCGGTGTGCCGTCGAACCGCAGCACGGTGGCGTGCAGGCCGCTGATGAACTCGTCGCCGTCCTTGCGGAGGGTCTGGCCGAGCGCGAGCACCGTCGTGTCGTCGACGGGCTGGAAGTACGAACCGGTGCCGGGAAGGTCCACCGTGCCGGAGTTGATCGGCGCTGCCGGGTTCGACAGGTCGACCGACGACACGATGTTGCCGCCGAAGCCGGTCGACAGGAGCAACCGGTTGCCGAGGAACCGCAGGCCGGAGACGGCCTGGCCCGAGTCCACCGGCACCAGCGATCCGACCTGGTCGAGGGTCCGGGCGGCCTCGTCGGTGCGCAGGAGCCGCACCGTCACCTCGGCCTCGTCGCGCCGGTCCCACGGCAGCACGTCGGCCGTCACGGTGCCGACGACGCCGCCGTCGAGCACGGCGAGCGAGAAGTCGTCGCGGATCGAGCCGTCCACGGCTCCCGACGCCAGGTACTCGGGAGCGCCGTCGTCGGTGAAGCGGAAGCGGTGCAGCGCGGTGCTCCAGTCGCTGAAGTCACCGCGCTGGTCGATGGGGTCGACCCAGACGTGCGAGCCGATGACGACGTCGGTGGCGGTGGCCGTCAGGTCCTCGGCGGGGGCGAGCAGTGCGGTGGCCCGCGGGGCGAAGGCGCCCGCCATGTCGAACTCGACCATCGAGGTCATCTGCACGCCCGCGAAGGTGTCGGGCACCACGACGTCACCGCAGCCCATCAGCGGCGAGGGAGCGGAGCCGTCGCCCCGGTCCCAGTCCGGGATCCAGTCGCTGCTCGTCGAGCCCGCGACCGCCAGACGGTTCTGTCGGAGCGCCGGAGCCACCGAGTTCGGTGAGGTCGGCAGCACCATCGGCAGGTCGCTGAGCGACGACGAGGTGACCATGCGGACCTCACCCCCGACCCGACGAACCGCGACCAGACTGCCCTCGACCCGGACCCGTTCGGCGACGGTCGGGTTCGCCGCATCGGTCAGGTCCACGAACGTGACCGTCAGGTACTGCACCGTCGGCCGGGACTGCGACGGATCATCCGGCAACGGGTCCGACGCGACCCACTCCGAGCCGAACACGACCGCTCGGCGCCCCTCCACCAGCAGGCTCGACGGCATCGCCCAGCGCCGCTCGCTCGCCGAGCTGGACTCGAGCTGGAGCGTGCCGACGAGCGTGGCGGTCCGGGAGTCGACGACCCGCAGCTCGTCGCCGTGCAGGTCGACGACGATCGTGTCGGTGGCCTTCACCGTGTCGGGTTCGTCGACCCCGGCGACGATGACGTTCGTGCCGAGGGTCTCGCTACCGGGCGCGCCTCCACCCCCGGCTGACTGCAGACCGACCGACGACGTGGCCGCGTCGGCGGCGCCCTCGGAGGAGAGGCGCGACACTGCGTTCATCCACGTCGGGTTGCCGCCGAAGCCGTGGCTGCCCACGTGCGCGGCCCCGACCCGATGCAGCCGGTCGAGCAGCGCCTCGCACGAGTCGAAGCGACTCACCGTCGCGACGAGCTCCACCTCGAGGGGATCCAACGGCTCCGGCGGGAGATCGTCGACGATCGCCTCGGCGGACCCGTCGTGCAGGAACTGTCCGGCCGCCTGCTCCGCACCCTTCGAACGGCCCACGGTCGTGGCGCCCACCACGGCGACCACCACGAGGATCGCTGCCGCCGTGGCGAGTGTCCGCTGGCGGCGGGCCCGTGTGACGTCAGCGCGCAGCACCGACGCGATGATGCTCTCAGCATGCACCGCCGAGCTGCTGTCGCGGAGCTCTGCGCCCGTGGCGGTGAGCCTGGCGTCGACGGGGTCCGGTCCGTCGGTGCCCGGGTCGCTGTGTTCGTCGTGTTCGTGTCGTTCGTTCACTTGGTGATCTCCTCGACGACGTCGTGTGTCCGCAGGGTGTTGCGGGCGCGGTGCAGCAGCGTCTTCACCGCTGACTCGCTCAGGTCCATCTCCTCTGCGACCGTGGCGATCGAGAGGTCGGCGCCGTAGCGCAGGGCGACCGCGGTCGCCTGGTTGACGGGCAGGTCGCGCACGGCCGACCAGATCTCACGCAACGGCTCGGGCGGTTCGCCGCCCGGCGCTCGACGGCGGCGGAGCCGATCGAGGGCGCTCCGCTCGCTCTTCGATCGTCGGGCGACCGAGATCGATTGGTGCAGCACGGCCCGTCGCACCCACGCTCCCGGGCGGTCGTAGGCGTCGACCGTGGACCAGCGCCGGTAGGTGCGCTCGAGTGCGTCCTGGACGATCTCCTCGGCGACAGCGTGGTCACCGACGATCATCACCGACGCCGCGGTCAGTCCCCGATGCTCACGCTCGACGAGCGCGACGAAGCGTTCGTCCGCGGTGGTCGTGCTCATCGAGCCGTCCGCTCCGTGCACCCGGTCCCTCCCTCGTCCTGCGACCACAGCACCACACACGCACGAACCGCTCGAAAGGTCGCGCTGGGCTCGATGTCTCCGACGACGAGCGGTCGAGGCCGGTTCCAGCGAACCCGCGGGGATTGCGCCGCAGAACGCAGCCCGCACGGTAGAGAAGACGCCATGGAACCGACCGACATGCGAGCGCGCTACGAACGAGCCGAGCGGTTCTGCGAATGGAACGTGCGGCCGATCGTGCGCAACGTCACCGTCACCCCGCACTTCACAGGCGACGGCGATCGGTTCTGGTACGAACGTCAGCTCGACGGCGGGGGCACCGAGGTCGTGGTCGTCGACCCGGAGAAGGGCTCGACCGAGGTCGTCGTCTCACCGCCGCCTGCCACTCCTTCGGCTGCCCCGCCGGCCGTCGCCGATCGGCTGCGCTCACCCGACGGCAGCTGGGACCTGCACCGCGACGACGGCGACCTGGTGCTGGACGCCGTCGACGGCCGCGGCCGTGTCCGGCTGACCGACGACGCGGTCGAGTGCTTCGACTACGCCACCGCACCGCAGTCGAGCACCACGTGGTTGGCGTCGCACCGGGCCGGCCTGCCCGTCGCGCCCGTCGCGCAGTGGTCACCCGACGGTCGTCGGGTCCTGACCCACCGACTCGATCAGCGTCGTGTGCCCGAGACCCCGCTGGTCGAGATGCGCCCCGACGACGGACCCCGGCCGAAGCTCTGGACCTACCGGATGCCCTTCGTCGGCGACGAGCTCGCGACCGCGGAGCTGCTCGTGTTCGACGTCGCCGGTCTGGATGCCGATGATGCTGGTGACCACGCACCGACGGTGCTCGGCGACGAGCCGTTGCTGGTCGAGTTCGTCTCGCCCCTGGAGCTCGGCTGGGTGTGGTGGTCCGAGTCGTCGGAGCGTGTCTGGTACCTGCGGGAGGACCGCGGCGCGACCCGACTGCGCCTGTGCGTTGCGGACGCGACGAGCGGCGAGGAGCGGGTGGTGCTTGAGGAGTCCGCGGAGGACTACGTCGAGACGCACCCGCTGCTGCCGTGGCCGTCGTCGGTGCGGTTGCTGCCGGGCGAGGCGCAGGTCGTGTGGCCCTCGGAGCGAGACGGTTGGCGACACCTCTACCTGTTCGACACGGGCACCGGCGCGCTTGTCCGCCAGCTCACCCGCGGGCAGTGGGCGGTGCGTGAGGTGCTCGCGGCCGACGACCAGTGGGTGTGGTTCAGCGCGTGTGGCCGCGAGCCCGGGCGCGACCCGTACCTGCGTCACGTCTACCGGGTGCCGGTCGACGGTGGGGAGCCCGAGCTGCTCACCCCGGAGGACGCCGACCACGCGGTCACGGTGTCGCCGGGCGACGCGTTCCTGCTCGACACGTGCTCGACGATCGACACCGCGCCGGTCACCAGGCTGCGTCGCAGCGACGGCGAGCTCGTGCTCGAGCTCGAGACCGCGGATCTGTCCGAGCTGCACGCGTTGGGTTGGCGGCCTCCCGAGGCGTTCACCGCGACCGGTGCCGGGGGTGACGAGCTGCACGGCGTGCTCTACCTGCCGAGCGACTTCGACCCGGCGCAGCACTACCCGGTGGTCGACAGCTGGTATCCGGGCCCGCAGCTGATCCGTACGCCGAAGTGCTTCACCGTCGACGACGACGCCGGTGTGGACGCCTGGCCCGGTCCGTGGGGCGCGCAGGCCATCGCCGAGCTCGGGTTCGTCGTGGTAAACGTCGACGGTCGTGGCACGCCGCTGCGCTCGCGGGTGTTGCACCACGCGACCTATGGGCGGTTGCAGGACCATGCGATCGAGGACCACCTGGCGGTGCTCGACGAGCTCGCCGCGACCCGCCCGTGGATGGACCTCGGTCGGCTCGGCGCGCAGGGCCACTCCGCCGGTGCGTCCGCGACGGTGCGGGCGATGCTGGTCCGACCCGACCGGTTCTGTGTCGGGGTGGCCGGCTCCGCGGTGAACGACCTGCTGCGCTACGTCGCCTACTGGGGCGAGAAGTACCAGGGCCTGCTCGACGACACCGACTACGGCCCGCAGTCGAACCTGACGCTCGCCGACCGGCTCGAGGGCAAGCTGCTGATGCTGCACGGTGAGCTCGACGACAACGTGCACCCGGCCAACACGATGGCGATGTACGACGCGTTCGTGCGCGCCGACAAGGACGTCGACCTGGTCGTGCTCGGCGGGCAGGCCCATCCGTGCTGGCGTCACCCGTTCTACGTGCGGCGCAGCTGGGACCACCTGGTGCGCCACCTGATGGGCGCCGAGCCGCCGGCCGGCTACTCGGTGTCACCGCCGCCCGACTCGGCCACGGGCCCCGGTTGGTGAGGGCTGGCCGCAGCGAGCCGATACCGTTCGCCCCCGAGGTGAGCTGACGGCCGGGGGTGACGATGTTGCGCTGGTGCACGTGGAACCTGTGGGCGATCGGACCGGAGCTGCGTGCGCGCAGCGATGCAGCCCGCACGGTGCTGTCGCAGCTCGAGCCGGATCTCTGCTGTCTGCAGGAGGTGCGCGCGGACTCGAGCATCGACGTCGCCGTCGAGCTGGCCGATGCACTCGGGCTGCACGTGGCGCGTGGACCGGCGGTCGGCGCGGACTGGTGGAGCGACCGGGTCGGCGAGGCCCTCCGCGTCGACAACGTGGTGTTGTCCCGCTGGCCCATCGAGGAGTGCGACGTGGTGTCGTTGCCGTGTCGCCCGGGCACTGCCGAGGTGCGATCGGCACTCGTCACCCGGGTCGCCTCGCCAGAGGGCCCGCTGCGCGTCGTGTCGCTGCAGCTGTCGTCGTCGCCGCTCGACTCGGCGGTTCGGATGGACCAGCTCGAGGTGCTCGCCGACGCGATCGTGACCACGGGCCGCGGCGACGAGACGGTGCTCGTCGCGGGTGACGTCAACGCCGAACCCGACTCCGACGAGGTCCGTAGGTTCTGCGGACACAAGACCGCGCCGATGCGGGACGGCTTCGTGGTGCTCGACCTGTGGCGCTACGCGGAGCCGGGCGACCCCGGCTGGACCTGGGACCGAGCGAACCCGCACGTGCTCGCCACCCGCGAGCCGAGCTCGCGCATCGACCACCTCATGGTCGGTCCGACGCCCACGGGTGCCATGCCGGCGGTGCATCGGGTCGAGCGGTTCGCGGCGCACGACGTCGACGGTGTCTGGGCGTCGGACCACGCGGGCGTGGTCGCCGACCTGGAGATCTGACGGCCGGCGCGAGTGATGCGGGCGTGCGCTGCTAGCTGTAGTGCCGCATTCGCGGCCAGAGCTGCGACCACGGTTCGGTCGGGCCGTCGCAGCGCCAGATCGGCGTGCCGTTCACGTCGTTGTCGATCCCGTGCGGGGTTTCGATCTCGGCGACCCGGGTGCAACCGTCGAACCAGGCGTTGAGCATGGCTGCGCCGTAGCCGACGACCACGACCGGTCCGTCCGTCCCCGTGGGTGCTCGGAAGTCGGCATACGAGTTGTGCGGCGAGTGGGCGGGCGGCAGGCCGTGCGCGCTGCCGAAGCGGTCGATCGCGCCGGCCTCGCCGTAGTTCGACGCCACGATCACCACGTCGTCACGCTCGGACGGCGGGATCGCTGCGGCGACCTGCTCGACCATGCTCGGCCAGCCGATGGTCTCGAGCGCGTCCTCGTTCAGCGCGCTCAACGGCCCGCCCGCGTCGGCGGCCGGCAGGACCGGCAGCGTCACGATCGCGCCGGTGATCAGGTTCACGGCGAGGCCGAACCCGACCACCGCGCGGCGCAGGGCGGCTCGGCCCTCGTCCATCCAGTCGCCGGTCGCGGTCGCACCGGCGGCGATGATCGCCCCGAACAGACCGGCGGCGTAGTAGCCCTTGCCGCCGGTCACCAACAGCAGCGCGAGCAGCAGCACGTAGCCCAGCGCGATGAAGCGGACCGGGCGCCAGTTCGGACGGCTCCACAACGACCAGAGCCCGCCGAGCACGACCGCGACGAGCGGTGGCCCGGCGATGAGCAGCTGGAACGGCAGCAACGTCGCACGGTTCTCGCCGCCCTCGTCCTCGGCGAGTGCGCGGGCGAACTCGAGCTGGGGCCACCCGTGATCGATCTGCCACCACAGGTGCGGCGCCCACACGGCCAGGGCGATCGCGGCGCCCGCCAGCGCCCACCCGCTCCACAGCCGCCGCCACCCGCCGGTGACCAACGCGGCGACCGCCAACGAGGCCAACACCATGGCGAGCGTGAACTTGTTCTGCAACCCGAGCCCGACCACCAGGCCGACGGCGAGCCACCACCGCTGCTCGCCGGTCCGCACGATGCGGATCAGGCCGAGCAGCACGAGCGCGGTGGCGAGCACGTCGAAGGTCGGTGTGGTCAGCATGTGACCGACGGCGAGCAGGAACGACGAGGTGGCGACGATCGCCGCGGCGAGCAGCTGCGCCCGACGGTCCGCACCGAGCTCGCGGGCGATCGCGGCGACGACGAGGACGAGCACACCGACCATCAGTGCCGGCACGACTCGCAGCCCGACGAGCGTGTCGCCGAACAGCTGTTGCGACAGCCAGCCGAGTGCAGGCGTCAGCGGCGGGTGGTCGACGAAGCCCCACGCCGGGTGCCGCATCGACTCGACGAAGTACAGCTCGTCGCGGTGGAAGCCGTAGCGACCCGCGTAGGCCAGCAGGACGGCCACCACGGCGACGGCCGGGGCGAGCACCCACGGATTGGGCGACTGCACGGCCCAGAGCTCGGGACCGCGGTCGGTGTCCGCAGCTGGCTGCTCCGTGACGTTGTCTGCCATGGGGTCCGCTCAGCGGCCGAGCAGGCCCCGCACGTAGGCGGCCTGACCGACGTGCTGCAGCGAATCGTCCGCGATGCTGACCAGCCGGACGCCCATCGTGACCGGCGGGTCCCAGCGACGGTCGACGATGCGGTCCAGTTCGATATCGCCGCCGTCGCCGTCGCCGAACGACTCGAGCATCTCGCGGGTGCGTCGATCGACGGCGTCGAGGTAGTCGATCAGCACCTGCGGTCCGTCAGGACGGATCGCCTCCATCTCGGTGCGGGTGTGCCCGTAGCCGGTGTTGTCGGGATCGGGCTCGACGCCGACGCGAGCGGCCCAGTCGCCGGTGACCCAGATCTGGTCGGTGTCGAGCAGCTCCGAGACGTGGTGGTCCTGCACCCGGGTCAGGTGCCAGGCCAGCCAGCCGATCGTGTTGGCTCCCGGCTCGGGTGATCGGGCGAGCTCGTCCGCACTCAGCCCGTCGACCGCCGAGGCGACCAGTGGCGGGATCCGGCCGTAGAGCTCGAGCAGCACCTCGACGCTGTACATGTCGCCACTTCAGCACATCGGGTCAGCGTCGAGTCGGCGAAGGTGGCGATCGGCGTCCCGTCAGTTGATCCAGCGCATCCTCGATGCTCGAGCGGAGCGCGGCGCGGTCGGCGCCGGCGTCGCCGACCCAGGCTCGAAGCAGCTCGGGGATCGGTGCCTGCAGCGACAGCTCCAGCCGGGTCGAGAACGCCGGCTCGCTCGCGAGCTGATCGATGCACGCGTCCCGGTCGTCGACCTCGGCGAGGTGCACCAGCACCACGTCGCCGACCCAATCGCCGCCCGGGCCCTCGACGCGGCGTCCCGGCCGGTGGTCCGCGAAGAGGCGGTCGACCTCCCACTCGAACTCGTCCACCTCGAACGCGGGACCGATCTGCGACAGGCGGATCCGCCGGTCACCGTCCGGTTCGACCGACGGATGCCACAGCACGGTCTGCGAACCGAGCTGGACGACGTCACCCGTCGCGTCGGGTGCCGCTCGAAGGATCACCGGTGGACCGATCGACTGCCCGATGTCCTCGTCCGAGGCGTCGGGCCGTTCGATCAGGAGCTGCAGCGTCGCGAGGGTCCGCAGTGGGTCGAACCCGGGCTGGAACTCGATGGACCGGCCCCACGGCGCGTCACGCGGGTCGGCGCCGAGCCGGAACGCCGTGTGCGAGGTCCCCGTGATCAGCCCGATCGGCAGCGGGGGACGCAGACCGAGATCGGTCTCGGCGGCGAGCGCTCCGAGCACTGACAACCGGCACTCGGTGAACTGCGGCTCGGATGGAGGGCCCATCGGTCCGCCGAAGTTCCCATGTGCGTCGATCAGCGGCGAGGCCACCGTCCACCGAGAGCCGAGCCTGGTGATCACCGAGAACGCGTGCTCCTCGCCACACAACCCCGTCTCGCTCATCATGCGAGCGACCTTCTGGGTCTTCATGTGCCAGCGACTCGGCCAGAGGTCGTGCTCGTGCATCGTCACGAGCACCATCGACTCGAGCCAGCTGAGTCCGGATCTCGTGTCGGGCAGGGGTGGGAGCTCGAGTCGTTCGGTCACAGCGTTGGATCCACCGGCTCGCTCTCGAGGGCGAGCACCCCGAAGACGCACTCGTGCACCCGATGCAGCGGCTCGGCCGCCACGAAGCGAACGAGTGCCTCGATGCCGAGCGCGTACTCGCGCAGGGCGAGCGCTCGCTTGTGCCCGAGGTTGCGTTGGCGGAGTCGGTCGAGGTTGCGGGGCTCGGTGTACTCCGGTCCGTAGATGATCCGCAGGTACTCCGGTCCACGGCACTTGATGCCGGGATGCACCAGCCCACGCTGCGTCTCGACGATCGTGTCGGCCGGCTTGACGACCATTCCTTCGCCGCCGGTCGCCGTCGACGCGGTCCACCACTCGACGCACGCGGCGACGCTGGCGGCGTCGTCGAGATCGACGAACCGGCGGTCCGTGACACGCAGGGCCGACGGATCGGCGGCGCACAGACGGTCGATCATCTCCAGGTGCCAGGCGTGGGGCTTCGTTGCATGGACCGCGCCCTCGCCGGCGAGCACGACGAACGGCGCGAGACGCAGGTCGTCGACGCTCCGCACCGTCCAGCAGTAGTTGCGGTATGCCGCGACGTATCGCTGCGCCAGGTCGGCACGGGTCGCGGTGCGGTCGCCGAGCCCGTCGAGCTCGACGCCGCGTCCGGCGGCCTCGGCGAGCAGGTGTGTCGCCACCGGCAGCATCGCGGTCGCGGCGGCCCCGGTGGGTGCGTACTGGCGGGTGAGCAGTTCGCCGGCCTTCGCCGACCAGGGCAGCAGCTCGGCGTCGAGCGCGAGCCAGTCGGTGTCGAGCTCGTCCCACAGTCCTGCTGCGGTGATCGCGGCCCGCGCCTTGTCGAGCAGTGCGAGCTCGACGGCGTCGTCGTCGAAGAAGCGGCGGCCGGTTCGGGTGAGGACCACGCCGCCGTTCGAGCCGGTGGGCACGTCGAAGCGGCGGGTCGCCACCTCGTCGTCGCGGCACACGATGACCACGGCGCGCGAGCCCATGTGCTTCTCCTCGGCCACCAGGCGCGTGACACCCTCACGGCGGAACGCGTCGAATGCCTCGTCGGGATGTTCGAGCGTGCCGTCCCGCGTCGAGGTGGCGCAGGGCGCCATGGTGGGCGGCAGGTAGAGCAGCCAGCGGGGGTCGACGGCGAACCGGCTCATCACCTCGAGCGCGGCGGCGGAGTTGCCCTCGCGGATCGTGATCGTTCGGCCGAGACCGGTCTCGATGCGGAGGGTGCCGACGACGTCGGACAGAGCCAGGTCCAGCGGCCCCCGCCTCGCCGCCGCGGCCGTCAGCGGGCGGGTCGGTTCCCAGTACTGCTCGTGCGCGTCGACCGACACGAGCTCGCGTTCGGGCCAGCGCAGCGCCGTGAGCTTGCCGCCGAAGACGCAGCCGGTGTCGAGGCAGATCGTGTTGTTCAGCCACGTCGCCTCGGGCACCGGCGTGTGGCCGTAGACGACGGCCGCGCCGCCCCGGTACTCCTCGGCCCACGGGTAGCGCACCGGCAGGCCGTACTCGTCGGTCTCGCCCGTGGTGTCGCCGTACAGCGCGAAGCTGCGCACCGCACCGGACTGCCGGTTGTGCATCTCCTCGCGGAGCCCGGCGTGCGCGACGACCAGTGCGCCGTCGTCGAGCACGGAGTGGCTGACGAGTCCGTCGATGAAGGAGCGCACCCGCTCGGTGAACTCGGGCGGCTCGGCGGCGAGCTGCTCGAGCGTCTCGGCGAGGCCGTGGCTGACCTGGACGTTGCGGCCCGCGAGGGCGCGGCTCAGCTTGTTCTCGTGGTTCCCGGGGATGACGAGCGCGTCGCCGGAGTCGACCATCGCCATCGCGAGACGCAGCACGTCGGGCGACGCCGGGCCGCGGTCGACCAGGTCGCCGACGAAGACGACGGCCCGGTCGTCGGGGTGGGTCGCGCCGCTCAGGTCGGGCGCGACGTCCCAGCCGAGCTCGGTGAGCAGCTCAACCAGCTCGACGGCGCAGCCGTGCACGTCGCCGATGATGTCGAACGGTCCGCGCACGTCGCGCCGATCGGTCCAGCGCCGCTCGCGCTCCACCGTCGCCGCGGCGACCTGGTCCAGGCCGCTGAGGCGGAACACACGTCGGAACCCCTCGCGCTCGAGGTGCTTCATGGATCGTCGCAGCGCCTTGGACTGGTTGCGCACGACGTGCGGCCCGAAGTCGCGGTCGGCCCGCTGCTCGTTGCGCTCGTGGCACACCTCGGCGGGCACGTCGAGCACGACGGCGACGGGCAGCACGTGGAACTCGCGGGCCAGACGGATGAGCCCCGCTCGTGCGTCGCGCTGGACGTTGGTCGCGTCGATCACCGTCAGCCTGCCGAGGCGCAGGCGTTCGGAGACGATCGAGTGCAGCACGGCGAACGCCGATTCGGTCGCCGTCTGGTCGGTCTCGTCGTCGCTGACCAGCGCTCGGCAGGCGTCGGAGGACACGACTTCGGTCGGCAGGAAGTGCTGGCGCGCGAACGTCGACTTGCCGGACCCGGAGACGCCGACGAGCACGATCAGGCAGAGGTCGGGCACGTTGATGGTGCGGCTACGTCGGTCGGTCATCGTGTGAACACCGCCATCTGCGTCGGCGCGCCGAGCTCGTCGTCGGCCGGTCCGATCGGTGAGTGGGTGACGGTGTAGCCGTGGCGCTCGGCGACGCCGCGGCACCACGCGTCGAACTCGGCGCGGCTCCACTCGAAGCGGTGGTCCGCGTGGCGCATCGAGCCGGGCGCCATGCCCTCGAACAGCGAGTTGTACTCCACGTTCGGTGTCGTGACGATCACCGTCGAGGGCGACGCCGCGGCGAAGACGACTCGTTCGAGCGCGTCGAGCCGCCACGGGTCGACGTGCTCGACGACCTCCATCAGCACTGCGACGTCGAACCCGCCGATCGCCGGGTCGGTGTAGGTCAGGCCACCCTGGCGGAGCTCGATCCGCTCGGCTTGGCGAGGTGCCATGTCAGCGAGCCGCAGCCGCCGGGCGGCGATCTCGAGCGCGCGGTGTGAGACGTCGACGCCGAGGATGCGGTCGACCGAGGTGTCGGACAGCAGGCGGCGCAGCAGCTTGCCCTCGCCGCAGCCGAGGTCGACCACGGACCGTGCGCCGGCGGCGACGACCGCGGCGGTGACGGCGTCGAGACGCTGGTCGTTCAGGCTGATGCGCTGCTCGACGACCTCTTCGGCTGCGTCGGCGGCAGCGTCGAGGTCACCGGGGTCGACGGGGCTGGACTCGTCCAGCTCGGCGAGCCGCTCGAGCGCGTCGTCGGTCAGGCGCCGGTCGTGGCGGAGGTACCGGCGGGTGATGAGCTCCTTGTCGGGGTGCGCGGCGACCCATGCGCCGCCGCGTCGCAACAGGCGCTCGATCTCGTCGGCGTTCACCCAGTAGTGCTTGTCGCCGTCGAGCACGGGCAGCAGGACGTAGAGGTGCTCGAGGGCGTCCTTGAGCCGCAGCGTTCCGACGAGCGTCAGCGATCGGTACGGTCCGTCGCCCCACTCGGGCTGGGTCTCGTCGAGAGGGATCGGCGTGCTCTCGACCGTCCAGCCGAGCGGCCCGAACAGTCGCTCCAGGATCGCTGCGCCGCCGCCTCCGCCGCGGCATGCGACCACCGGCACCTCGATCCGCAGCGGGATCGGCGTGTCGGCGAGCTCCGGTCGCTCCTTCGAACGACCGGTCAACGCGGTGCCGAACACCTTGCCGATCGCGGAGGACAACAGCGAGCTGGCCGCGTACGGCCGGTCGCTCACGTAGTCGAACAGCGACGCCGTGCGCCGGCCCTTCTGCGGCGCGCGGACCATGCCGACCACGTCGACGTCGACCAGCAGCGCCACGGTGCAGCGTTCCTCGCTGGCCTCTGGGTAGAAGACGTGCGCGTCACCGAAGCTCAGCGGCGCCGTCTGGAGCCGCGCCGGGTTCTTGTGCAGCAGGTAGCCGAGGTCGGTCGCCGGCTGGTGGTCGGTGGACAGCGTCAGCAGCATGAGTCGTCAACGGTAGAGGGAGGGCGCTGCCGTCCCACCGGGGGTTTCGCACCGGCCGGCGCCCGGCGCTCGTGACAGCATCTCGGCATGCCGAGCACGGACCCGACCTACGAGACGATCGGCCGCTCGTACTCGGTCACGCGTCGCGAGGACCCGCGGATCGCCGCGGCGATCTTCGGCGCGATCGGAGCCGACGTCACCGTGGTCGACGTCGGCGCCGGCACCGGCAACTACGAACCGGTTGGCGAGCGGGTGGTGGCCGTCGAGCCGTCGACGGAGATGATCCGGCAGCGGGTGAACGACCACCCGGTGGTGAGAGGTGTCGCCGAGGCGCTGCCGTTCGCGGATGGCGCGTTCGACGTCGGCCTCGCGGTGCTCACGATCCACCACTGGAGCGACCCGATCGTGGGACTGCGCGAGCTGCGGCGTGCGTCGCGTCGCCAGGTGATCGTGTACTTCGACCACGCCGTGACGAGCACGTTCTGGGCCATGGACTACTTCCCGGCCGGTCGGACGAGTTCGGTGGTGCTCGACGCGCCGGGACTCGACGTGATCGCCGCCGCACTCGACGTGCGCGACGTGCAGGTGCTGCCGATCCCCGCTGACTGCGTCGACGGATTCGGTGCGGCGTACTGGGCCCGGCCCGAGGCGTACACCGACCCGGTGATCCAGGCCGGGATGTCGTGGCTGGCCCTCATGGACGACGACGAGCGAGCCGCCGGGACCCGAAGCCTGGAACGGGACCTGGCGAGCGGGGAGTGGCATCGCCGCCACGGCCACCTGCTCGAGCAGACGCAGTTCGACGGGGGACATCGCCTCGCCATCGCCGGCGGGTGAGAGGGCCGGCTCCCCGTTGCCTGGCGCGTTTCCCGTAGCGTCCGGCCGTGGCATCAGAGGAAGCAACATCAGCGACCGCATCACCCGGGACCGCATCACCAGGGACACGGTTCGAGGGGGTGACCCCGCTGGCACCGTTCGTCGACGGAGCCAGCCGTCGCAGCCGGTTCACCGTGCGGCCCCGCGCGGCGAGCGAGCTCCCGTTCGTCGACGGTGTGCTGGCCGGCGCGGCCGAGGTCGACATCACGCCGCCGCCCGGCATGCCCAAGGCCGGCTATTCGGCGAACGCCCACGATGGCCACGGCTTCCGCACGCGGCTGCGGGCCCGGGTGACCCACCTGCGTGCCGGTCGGTCGTCGATCGCGTTGGTGCAGCTCGACCTGCTCGCCGGCTCGTCGGTGCTGCAGTACCTGGTCGCCGACGCGATCGCAGCACGCACCGACATCCCGCTGGCCGGGGTGTGGATGGGGGCGACGCACACCCACGCGGGGCCGGGGCAGTTCCTCGGCACCGACTTCTACAACCAGCACGCGTCGAACCGAGCCGGGTTCGACCCGGCGTACACCGACTTCCTGGTCCGCCAGATCGCGGGTGCCGTCATCGAGGCGCACGACACCCGCGTGCCGGCGAAGGTCGCCATCGGTAGCACCGAGGTGTGGGGTCTCACCCGCAACCGCTCCCTCGACCCGCACGTCCAGAACCGCACCGTGAGCGACAAGCGCCTCGACCCGCAGCGCAAGTGGGTGTCGGTCAACCCGAACCTGCACCTGCTGCGCGTCGACCGCATCGTCGGGGATGAGACCTCCGAGCGCGGCGGCACCGAACCGCTGGCCGCCGCGGTGATCTTCTCGATCCACGGCACGGGCGTGTCCCAGCACGCACACGAGTACAACGCCGACGTGTGGGCGTACCTGGTCGCCGAGCTCGGCCACCGCATCGAGCACGGCCACGGGACACGTCCCGTGGTGGGCGCGTCCGAGGGCACGCACGCGGACGTCGCTCCCGCGCTGCGGCCGGGTCTGGCAGGGCATCGTGAGGCGCGACGTGTGGGCCGGGCGATCGGCGGCGAGGCCGCGGCGCTCTACGACCGGCTCGGTGAGCAACTCAGCGAGTCGATCGCTCTCGACGCCGGCTTCCACGAGGTCGATCTGGACCGCGCGGCCGAACGTCGAGTCGACGGCGTCGAGCTGCCCGACCGGCCCGCGGTCGGCGCCGCGCTCGTGGCGGGCGCGACCGAGAACTACACGCCGGTCCTGCACCGGATCCCGCCGTTCAAGGCCGGCCACCCGCGCCGCTGGGGCCGGGCCGGTGCGCACGGCCCGAAGTGGATCATCGGGTCGCGCTACCTGCAGCCGATCGTGCTGCGGAAGAAGGCGTTCCCACGTCGGCTGTCGGTGCAGGTGTTCCGCATCGGGGGCACCGTGATGGTCGGCCTGCCCTTCGAGATCACCGTCGAGTCCGGACGCCGGATCGCCGGCGCAGTCGGTGATGCGGTCAGTGCTGCTCCCGGCGGCGAGGGAGTCGACGACGTCGTGGTGTGCTCGCTGGTGAACGAGTACTGGGGCTACGTCGCGACCGAGGAGGAGTACGGCCGGCAGTTCTACGAGGGCGGCCACACGCTCTACGGGCCTCGGACCGAGCAGTTCCTCTCCGCGCAGGCGGCGCGCCTCGCCGGTCGGACCGTCGGCGCCGATGTCGTCCAGGACGCGGGGGATCGCACGTGGAACCTGAGGAGCCACCGCTACCTGCCGCAGGCGCCCGAGGGACCAGCGCCGGTCCGACGGTTCGCCGGTGCGGCGACGTTCGTCGACCCGACCGATCGTGACGACGCGGTGTGGGAGCAGACCTGGGTCGACGTCGCACCCGGTGGGCTGCACTGGCACGAACCCCTCGTGATGGTCGAGCAGTCCGACGATGACGGAGAGACGTGGGCCCCGGCGGCGCGTGGCTGGAAGCGCGCGGATGACCAAGGCTGGGCGCTCGAGGTCACGCACCTGGGCGCGGCCTCGGACGGGGCAGGCGGCGCGCACCGCTACCGGGTGCGCTGGCACGACCCCGATCACCGTGCGGGGCGACTGCACCGGTTCGTGCTGCTCGAGAACAACGGTCGACCACGGCTCGTCGGCGGTCCGTTCGACTGACGTCGCGGCACCCGCCGGATTCTCCGGTGATCGGTCGACACATCCTGTCGATGGATCACCGGAGTTCGGCGGTCGGGCGGAGCCCGAAGGGTCCGGTGGACGCGATGATGTTGCTCGTGGAGGACTTCGTCATCGCCCGGAACCCGGATGGGGATTCGGCGCTGCCGTATCTGCTGCGATTGCCGCTGGGCCCGCACGGTGTGGTGCTGAAGGTGCGCGACACGTGGCCTCGAACGGCGAAGGTGTACTGCCACCCGTCCCAGGACTGGGACGCCTCGATCGAGGTGGTGGAGCGCGTAGCGGTGCGGTCGTGTGTACGCCGCGGCGCTGCGATCGACCTGGTGCTGGACCGAGGACGGGAGAACCGGTCGCAGTTCGTGTTCACCCGGGCTCGTGGTCGCGAGGTGATCTTCTGGCAGAGCGCTCGCACCGCGAAGCAGGCTCGACCAGCGGTGAGCACGCCGACCCGGCGTGCCTCGGGGCTCGTGCTCGACATCCTGGTCGACAGTCACGAGCGCTACCCGTGGAAGTTCAGCGCCCAGCAGGCGACCACCCGTCGTCAGGCGCTGCCGGCCGGTGACTACGCGGTCGAGTCCGACGGTCGCATCGTCGCAGCGGTCGAGCGCAAGAGCCTGGCGGACCTGTCCTCCACGCTGACGAGCGGCAAGCTCCGCTACCTCCTGGCCGCGCTCGACGAGCTTCCTCGTGCTGCGCTGGTGGTCGAGGACCGCTACTCGGCGGTCTTCAAGTCGACGTTCGTCGCCCCGGGGGTGTTGGCCGAGGGCCTGGCCGAGGCGCAGGTCCGGTTCCCCGCGGTGCCGATCGTGTTCTGCGAGACCCGTCCGCTGGCCCAGGAGTGGACCTACCGGTTCCTGGGCGCCGCGCTCGCCCACGATGCCGAGGACTCGCCGGCGGCGGAACGCGCCGCGGAGCTGCCGGCAGCGGGGCCGTTGGCGCCGGCTGCCCCGACCGCTGCCGAGATTCGCGCCTGGGCGAACGCGAACGGTCACCCGGTCTCGGCGAAGGGCCGCATCCCGGCGTCGGTGCGCGAGGCGTTCGACGCAGCGAGGTGAGCGTGCCGTCGTAGTAGAGGCGCTGGGCCGGCGCCTATCAATGGGGGCCAGCCAGCGAACGCGGGTTTCGTTCCAGGCGAGACCTGCTGGGGCACCTCACGACGACTGGTCCAGGTCAGTTCCCCGCCGATGGACGTCGTCAGCCTGACTCAGGCTGCGTGGTCTCGAAGCCACGCGGCGAGCTCGGCTGCATCGAGTTCGCCGGCGGCGACGGCGAGCATCGTCTCGACCGCCTCGTCCACCTCGGGTGTGGTCCAGTCGATGCCGTTCAGCTTGAGGAACACGACCATCGCCACGAGTCCGCACCGCTTGTTCCCATCGGGCAGCGAGTGGTTCTTGACGAGGTGCCAGCCCAGAACGGCTGCCTTGTCGACCACGTCGGGGTAGGCATCGTTCTCGCCGAACGACGCCTGCGGCGCGTGGAGTGCCGAGTCCGCGAGGTGCAGGTCCGCGGTGAAGGTGATCGTGGCCATCTCAACGCCGAGGACTTCGGCGGCGAGGAAGATCCAGTCGTCCAGCGTGAGGTAGCGGACTGGCCGGTCGCTCACGTCCCTGCGAGCCGGTCGAGGATCTCGCGATGCTCAGCGACGGTCTCGCTAACAACGCCGAGCACCTCGGCATCGGCAGTGGCGACCTGGGCGAGCGTGTCGGCAGCGAACTGCTCGACGGTGACCCCGCGTGCCGACGCAGCTGCCTCCAGCCGGGCCAAGACGTCTGCGGATAGCTCAACGCTCAAGGTCACGTCCTCAGTGTAGGGATCGGGCCGGACGGACCAACAGGACATTGCGCGGGGTCGCGGATCGCCGCACCGGCTGGGTGAGCCCCATGCGTCGCCATCTCAGGGCTGGATCTGACACGGGAGGTCACCTGCAGCCCTGAGTTCGGCGCGTGAGGCCAAGGCAGGCGGCGAGATCGGTCGTCCGGTGTGCGCGCAGGGATGTCTCACGATGTGTGGTCGAGCGTCGATACTCATGCCGTGACCCGGTGGACCCGTGCGCAGGTGACAGGGCTGGCGCCCGACGACACGTCGGTCCGCGCCGCCACCAAGCTGGCGATCCCCGGCCCGTGGTCCGACACCGGCAGCACCGACGCGATGGTGTGGGGCAAGTGTCAGGGGAGTGGCCGCACGCCGTACCAGGTGAGCGTCGATCTGACCGGACCGGCGTTCAAGTGCACGTGTCCGTCACGGAAGTTCCCGTGCAAGCACGGGCTCGCCCTGCTGCTGTTGTGGGTCGAGGGCGCCGGTGTCGTGCAGGACGCGGCCGAACCCGCCGACTTCGCGAACGACTGGGCATCCGACCGTGCCCAGCGGGCGACCAAGGCGGCCAACCGACGCAGCACCGCCGAGGAGGGGCCGGTCGACCCCGAGGCGCAGCAGCGTCGCCTGGAGCGCCGACTCGAGCTGATGACCGCCGGCGCCGCCGACTTCGAACGCTGGCTCGGCGATCTGTATCGACACGGCCTGGCCGCGGCACGCCAACGCTCGTACTCGTTCTGGGACGAGGCGGCCGCGCGCCTCGCCGACGCGCAACTGCCTGGGCTCGCGACCCGGGTGCGGGAACTGCCCGCCGCGCTGCATGGTCGCGACGACTGGGCCGACGTCGCACTGGTCGAGACCGGTCGCTGGTTCGCCGCGGTGCGCGCCTGGCAGCGACGCGACGCGCTGGCACCCGCCGACCTGGCGAACCTGCGTGCCTTCGTCGGCTGGGCGGTACCGACCGACGAGGTGCTCGCCGGTGCCCGACTCGAAGGCGACTGGCTCGAGGACGACTGGGTCGTCGAGGGAGTGCACCGCAGCGACGAGGGCCGCCTGCAGTCGCAGCGCACCTGGGTGTGCGGTGCCCGCTCCGGTGAGCGGCTCGTGATCCTCGACTTCGCCGCAGGTGGCGGCGTGCTCGCGGTGCCGCAGCTCGTGGGCTCGGTCGTCTCGACACCGGTGGCGGCGTACCCGGGTTCGGGTGTGCGGCGGGGCATGTTCGTCGAGGACCCGGTCGTCGCCCGATCCGACGCACGCATCGCCGCACCGACCGACCTGGCCGCGGCGTGCGAGCACGCCACGTCGCTGCTCGCCGCGAACC
>JAEWED010000094.1 GCA_023389745.1 Actinomycetes bacterium | reverse complement strand
GGCGGGTGAAGGGCCCCACGACGGCGCGGACGCACTGCCGGGCACCGCTGACGAACATGCGCAGCCGCGACGCCCGGCCGTTCTCGATCGACGTGACCGACTCGGTGTTGCCGAACCAGAAGCGTCGTCGCAGCTGGTAGCGCAGCGTCGCCCGCTCCGCCGACAGCTCCTCGCGCACGATCGCGTGCGAGGCGAAGCGACGGTCGATGCCGGCGAGGTCGAGCTCGTGGAGGAACTTGGCGTCCTCGCCGCCGGCACGGCCGAGGCGCTCGTCGTAGCGCACGCCGTGGTCCGCCACGAACGACGCGGACAGCAGCAGGTTCTTCACGTGTCCCTCGGTGGTCCGCTCGCCGTCGACACCGGTGGTGAGCTCGTCGAGGAACGGCTCGTCGACCAGCCATCGCGGCGCACCGGGTGGTGCGAGCTCGTCGCACGCTCCGCACACCGCGTCGGCACCCGTGCGTCGGCGGACGTCGACCAGCTGGGACAACCAGTCGACGGCGGGCACGCAGTCGTCATCGATGCAGACGAGCCACGGCGCCATCGCCGAGCCGGCCTCGAGGGTCGTGTTCCTGGCGACCGAGATGTTGCCCGACCCGGTGACGCGGTAGTTGAGCCCGAGCTCGAAGTCCTGCGCGCGGGCCTCGGCGGTCGACCGGGCCGAGGCCGCCGGGTCGTCGTCGACGACGACGACACCGACCGCGGCGAGGGATCCGGCGTCGGCAGCGCACTCCGCCAGGCGATCGAGCAGGCGCCCGAGGGCGTCGGGACGCTTGTGGGTGCAGATGACGACGGCGAGCGCATCGCGCTCGGCGGTGTCGTCGTCGGCCCGCTCGGAGCTCGACGCGCTCATGCGTCCACGGACGAGGGAACGTCACGGCGCAGCGCTCGGCGCTCCCGGAGGAACAGGCGGACGAACTCGGGATC
Organism: Actinomycetes bacterium; assembly: GCA_023389745.1. Lineage (GTDB taxonomy): Bacteria > Actinomycetota > Acidimicrobiia > Acidimicrobiales > Microtrichaceae > JAFAFN01. Next base: position 6,414 of record JAEWED010000094.1, on the reverse strand, counting down.
GTCGATCAGGTAGCGGCGCGCCATGCGGCGCGGCTCGCTGGCCAGCCGGTGCAGCCACTCGAGGCTGGCCTTCTGCATCCACTCGGGCGCTCGCTTGGCGATCCCGAGGTAGAAGTCCGGGGAGGCGCCGAGCAGCAGCACGTGCGGGCTGCGGCGACCCTGCCAACGGGTCCGCAGGCGCGATGCGAGCAGGTGGTGCTTCGGCATCGACACGCAGATGAACAGGAAGTGGGCGTCGATGGCCGCACACGCCGCGTCGAGGTCGTCGACGACGGCGGTCACCGCCGCGTCGTCGGCGACGTCGAAGAACGGCGGCACGACGACGGTGGCGGCCGGGTGCTCCGCCCGGAGGAGCTCGGCGACCTGGTCGCTCGACGCGAGCACGACGGTCGGGACGCGGTCACGAGCGAGTGACGGCCAGAGCTCGGCGAACAGGTCGCTGCCGGCCAGTCGACGCGTCAGCGGTCGGCCGAGCTTCCGGCTCGCCCACACGATCGGCATGCCGTCGGGCAGCAGCAGGGTGGCGTGCTGCGCGACCTCGGCCTCGACCGGGTGGTGCTGGTAGCGGACGAGGTGGTCGACGTTCGGGGTGACGGTGCAGCGCCACTCGGTCGACGGCTCCTCCTCGGCGCGCAGCAGCTCGACCAGGTCGGCGATCTCGACGTCGGTGACGAAGTCGCAGTCGAAGAGGTGTCGTGTCGGGGGGTGCATCGGTGTCGGCGGCTGCATCGGTGTCGGCGGGAGGGCGATCGTTCGAGGCTACCGGCGTCGTCGCGCCGTCCGACCGCCTCGCACCGATACCGTCTTGGGGACATGAGTGAGGAGACGAGGGTGTCGCCCGACGACGAGCAGCGCGATGGGTCGTCGCGGCCGGACGTGTCGGTGGTCGTGCCGACGCGCAACCGCGCCGCGCTGCTCGACCGCCTGCTCGGTCGACTCGTGACCCTCGACGACGGTCTGCGCCACGAGATCGTCGTCGTCGACGAGGGTTCGAGCGACACCACCCCGGAGCTGCTGGAGGGCTACGCGGCGCGCCACGGTGTGCGGGTGCTGCGCCACGACGTGCCCCGCGGCCTCTCGGGCGCGCGCAACGCCGGCTTCGAGGCGTCGACCGCTCCCTACGTCGCCTGGATCGACGACGACGACCTGACCGCGCCCGATCGACTCGCCCGACAGTTCGCCGCGCTGCGCGACGGGTCGCTGCGCTGGTCCTGTGCCGGCCGGGTCGACATCGACGACCAGCTCCGGGTGATCGGGCACGTCCGCTGCCCGTCGGAACGCCCGCTGCTGCCGGTCCTGCTCCGGTCGAACGTGCTGCCGTCGGCTGGGCAGGGGCTCCTCGTCGAGCGCGGCCTCGCCGAGCAGGTGGGGCCCTACGACGAGTCGCTCGACTCCGCCGAGGACTGGGACTACGTGCTGCGACTGGCCGAGCTCGCCGAGGGTCACATGCTCGACGAGCCGCTGGTGGGGTATCGCACCGGCTTCGAGTCGATGAGCACCGACACCCCCCGCATGGAGCGCGCCATCAGCGTGGTGATCGACCGCCACGCGGCGGCCTATGCCCGCACGGGCGCCACCCCTGACTGGGCGGCGATCCACCAGAGCCTGCTGAGCGCCGACCTGCTCGCCGGCCGCCGTCCTGCGGTCTCGAGGGCTCTCAAGGCGTTCCGCGCCGGTCCGTCGCTCGCCGCCGCGCGACGAGTCGTGCTGGTCGCCGTGGCGCCACGGTGGTTCGCCGAGCGGTCGCGCCACCGCCGTCGGGACCAGGTCCCGCCGCAGTGGCGGACACAGGCCGAGGCGTGGCTGTCCGACTACGAGCGCGTGCCGGCCCCCGTTCGGACGACAGGCCCGGTGCACACTCCGGGCCCGGCGCACACGACGACGGGCCAGGACGCAGGAGGGGAGTAGCGCGGTGACCGACGTGGTGGACGAGGTCCAGGAGTGGCTCGAGGCGGTCGATCGGGTCCTCGGCGGCGACACCGACCCCGACCTGGTCGAGCGGGTCGCCCGGGGCTACGTCGTGGCCCTGTCGGCCGGCACGCTCGCACGTCGCTGCCCACACGACCGACTCGAGCGACTCGGCCGGCTGCTGGTGCTGCAGGAGCAGGTGGCGATCGACCCACCGGCGCTGCACACCGTGATCGCCAACCACCAGTCCGGTGGTCACCCCGAGATCATCGACCGCGCCGCCGAGCAGCTCGGCCCCCTGCTGCGCGAGCTCGTCGCCGAGGCCGCCCCCGCGAAGAACGCGGTGCTCATGGCGGTGCTGCTGCGCCACGGAGCGGCGCTGGGCATCGACCAGGACGAGGTGACCCGGCTGCACCTCGCGTACGCCGCCACGTTCACGCCCGAGGACCTGTCGCTGCCCTACAGCTGCGCGTTCACCCACGTCTACGACCGCAACCGGGACGACATCGCCGCGGTGCTGCACGATCCCGCGCGCCGCGACGACTTCGTGGCCGGGCTGTCCGACGTGCACCGGCTCGTCGACGAGTGGCTCACCGGCGTGCCGCTGGCACCGACCGCCCGTCCTGATCCGACCGACCCGACCGGCACCGCAGGTGCCGACGCGTGGCGCTCGCTCGTGGTGCGGCGAGCCTGCACCGACGCCACCACGGGCGCGGCCGCAGCCGACGAACGGCTGGCCGGGCTGCTCGACGCGGTGCGCGAACGCCAGGGGTCGCTGCCCACGGGAGCCGACGCGCGCACGGCGGCGGCCGCCGAACGCCTCGAGGACCGCCGGTGGATGGCCGTGCACGGCGCCACGGCGATGGCGGCTCGCACGCTGCGCATGCCGACGTCGCGGCTGCCCGGGCGCCGCCGGCCCCGCGTCGCGGTGTGCGTGTCGGGACAGCTGCGCGGCTACCGGGCGGCGTACGAGACGTGGTCACGGTCGTTGCTGGCCGCCGCCGACTGCGACCTGTTCGTGCACACGTGGGCGAACGTCGGCCGCTCCAGCGCCGAGGGCTTCCGCTCGACGCTGCCCTTCGCCGGCGCAGCGTTCAGCGACGCCTACCGCCGCGTCGCCCTGAGTGTGGGGTTCGACGAGGTGAAGGGGCGCTACCCGACGCTGTTCGCCCACCTGGAGCGCAGCGAGCACGTCGACGCGCCCGAGCTGTCGGCCTTCTACGGCACCGACCACGTCGTGGTCGACGACGACGGCACCGAGGCGTTCGAGGGCTGGACCAACCAGGACAAGATGCACTGGAAGATCCAGTCCGCCCACGACCTCGCCGTGGCGGCCGGGCGGGACTACGACCTGGTCGTCCGGGTCCGTCCCGACAAGCCGATCGTGTTCACCGCCTTCGCGTGGCGCGACCTGCTCGAGGTGTGCGCCCGCTCCGCGACGATCCTGGCCGACGCTCCCCGTGGGGTGCACTACGCCAAGCTCGTCATCGGCGATCAGTTCGCGATCGGGTCGCCCGAGGCGATGGCGATCTACTCGCGCACCTACTCCCTGTATCCCTCGCTGGCCGACGCGGGGCTCTCGCAGTGCCCTCCGGAGCTGTCGGGGCACTCGTCGCTGGCCCAGGTGTGCTGGGTGCACGGCATCGACGTGCGCCGGGTCCCGATGAAGTTCGGCACGTTGCAGGAGGTGAGCCCGCTCGGCACCGCCGAGGTGCTCGAGTGCATCCAGGCCGACGCGACCGGGCGGATGGACACCTCGGACCGCGAGCTGCTCACCGCGGCCCGGGCCGATGCCTGAGCCGGGGCGTCCGAGCGATCAGTCGGTGATCGACAGCGCCGGATCCAGGTGCAGGCCCATCGAGTCCTCGAGCATCTCCTTGAGCTCGGTGCTGTTGCGCTTGATGTTGATCGAGTCGCAGCTCTTGAAGGGGTTCGACGGGGCGTAGTCGTTCACGACGATGCGCTTGCCGTGGGGCAGCCCGAAGACGATCGAGTCGTAGCGCATGCCGATGCGCTCCAGCTGGGCGATCGTGACGTCGCGGAACTCCTCCTTGCGGGCCGTCGTGATCACCAGGTGCACCTTGCCGGTCTCGTGCAGGCGGTTGAGCACCGCGACGTTGTCCTCGATCCCGTCGGTGGTGCCCCAGGCGGGCTGCGTGAACTGCCCGGAGTTCATGACCAGCACGCCGTCGAGGTCGACGAACAACGTCGAGAACTGGTTGCGGTAGGCCTGCCACTCCTTGACGGTTCCCCAGTCGAGGTAGTCCTCGACGGTGCGCGACGTGAACGCGGTGCCGTCGAGGATCATCCCGAAGATGATCCCGGAGACGTAGAGCTCCGAGGCCGCGCCGTCGTAGCGGTCGTAGTACTCGAGGTACTGCGCCGCATCGGCGAAGGAGTAGCCGCCGACGCAGAAGCGGCTGCTGATGATCTGCTTCTCGACGATGTTGATGATCAGGCCGTCCGCGTTGACCTCGTAGTAGCTCTTGGAGCGTGCGTTGACGCGTTCCAGGTCGTGCAGGTCGAAGCCCGCGACGCAGTTGGTGTCGTCGGGGGTGTCACGGAAGTAGTTGTCGGAGTCCTTCACGTAGATCGGCCCTGTCACGCCGCCCTGGCGGATCCCCGCCGCGAGGCTCTCGGGCTGCGACGAGGTGCGCTCCTTCAGCAGCACGAAGTCGGTGCGATCGAGCAGCCCGAGCGACTCGAGCTGCGGCGACAGCGCGGTCACGAGCTGGAACCGCTCGTCGTGCTCCTCGAGACCGATGAAGCAGATGCGCTCCACGTTGGTCAGGTCGAGCCCCTTGATCGCCTCGATGACCATCATGTCGCCGAGCGGGTGGGTCAGCGACCACTTGGGGTTCAGGTTCGGGAAGCGGCTCGAGTGGCCCGCGATGGGCAGCAGCAGTGTCGTCATGGTGCGGTGGTCGCTCCTGAGATCAGTGGTCGTGTGGGGATGGTTGGGAGAGGGACTGCAGGATGAAGTCGTGCACTGCCGGCCCGGTCGCGTAGGGAGCGATGCGCAGCAACGTGAGCTCGGTCATGAAGCCTAGGTAGTTCGCGTGCCAGTCCAACCCTGCGAAGGGCTCCTGCAGGCGCTCGTCGAGCGCGCCCATGACCTGTCGGTAGCGCAACCCGTCGACCGCGGCCTCGGTCATCAACGCCGACCAGTGGAAGCGCGTGTCCTGTCGCAGCTTGGCCAGGTCGATCAGCGGGGACTCGATGAAGCTGTCGAGGAAGTCGATGAGCGCGATGGCGCTCGAGTCGCTGGCGATCATGATGTTCGACATCGTCAGGTCGCCGTGGCAGGCGCCGATCGGCAGGTCCATCGCGCCGAAGTCGAGCGCCTGGGCCCGCAGCCGGAGCACGTGGGGGCTGTACTGCTGCCATCGCGGCGTCGGGGCGAGCGACGCCTCGATCGTGTCGAGCTTGGTCACGACCGGGTCGATCGGCACCCGTGTGATCGTCGAGCGCTCGAGCTCGCCCTGCACGAAGCCGACGACGTGCCCCGCGACCCGGCCGATGTCGGCGATCGACGCCCGGTTGAAGAACTCCGGCGCGCTCTGGAAGTAGACGTACTCCATCGTCGCCGCGTACGCGTCGCCGTCGGTCGTCTCGTCGAGGACCGCGGGGACCCGTACGTACGGGAGGGTGTTCGACCGGCGTGCCGCCTGCTGCTTGTCGATCTGGAGCCGCAGCCGATCGCTCTGGAGCCCGGCGGCGGACTTGACCACGACCGCGCCCCTGGGGGTCTCGACGACCGACACGACGCAGCCCGAGTTGCCGCGGATCGAGAGCTGTCGCTGGTGGGACATCAGGAGCGGTCGGTCCTTGTGACGAAGTCGTGTCGAAGAGCTGGGGTGCGAGCGCCGCCTGAGATGTCGCTCATGATCCAGCGTATCGGGTCGTTTCGCAGATCAAACGCCCAGTTCTCGCACCGCCGATCGGCCCTACACTGCGCCCGGGCACGTCGATCGAGGGAGCCGACCGGGTGATGTGGCATTTGTCCAAGCGACGTTTGAGTCGACATCTGTGTAACGTGTTCGTCATATGAAGACCACCTCCTCGAACTCACGCGGCCGCGCCACCCGCGCGGTCTTCGCTGCCTCCATCGCTTCCCTTGCGCTGGTGGTGGCGGCCTGCTCGCCAGCTCCGACCGACAGCGACGTCCAGGGGGCCAACGGCTCCGACAAGACGCCCACGACCATCGAAGGGGGCACGATCAAGAACCCATCGGTCGTCGCTCCACCGACCACCGCCCCACAGGGCACCGACAAGCCCAGCACCGACAAGCCCGGCACCGACAACGGGATGCCCGGCACCCCGACCCAGCCGACCATGCCGACGACGCCCGCCCAGCCGTCTCCGGGCGGCAACCCGGGTCTCGCCGTCGATGTGTCTCGGATTCCGGCGGCTCGTTCGGGTGTGGGTTCGGCTCGGATCGGGGCTGCTCAGTATTCGAAGCGTGCGGGTGATGGCAGTGCGCAGTTCCGTGTGAACTGTCTGTTC
>JAEWED010000069.1 GCA_023389745.1 Actinomycetes bacterium | reverse complement strand
TCAACACAGCGTTCGTCAAGGACCCCCGTCCGGAGCTTTTAGGTGAGGCAACGAAGACCGCCAGCCGGAGATCCTGACATGAGGCAACGAATCACCCCAGCCGGAGGTTTTGACGTGAGGCAACAGGCACGGGCTCGAACAACTGGAAAGTGACTCAAGCGACCGCGGTGCTGAACCAGTCGGCGGGTCATACGGGTTCGACGACGGTGCGGGTCTATGAGGCGAGCGCGTACACCTGGGCTGGCGCTGCTGCTTGGTTGAAGGGCTCTGGTACCGGGACGAACTCCTACAACATCGACCTCACCGCGCATGTGCGGGCGAAGCTGAACGTTGGATCCACTGCGACGGTGTACGGGCTCGAGTCGGATGCGTCGGTGTACAACTTCAAGGACTTCGGTTTCGGGCTTCGGCTGGTGATCAACGATGGACCGCCTGCGGCGACGTCACCGACGCCGGGGAACGGCACCGCGTATTTCGCGAAGACTGCGACGTCGGCGCCGACGCTGTCGGTGCCTGCTGTGACCGACCCGACGCTCGCTCCGGGCTGGACGGGTGTGAAGTACCACTTCTCGGTCTCGAAGACCCCGGCAGGAGCGGCTGGCTACTGGGGTGAGGTCGCCCACCGTGACTCGCAGTATGACCGGACGTTCGCGTTGTCGCCATCGGTGTTGAAGGACGGCCACACCTACTACTGGCGGGTGTGGACCTCTGACGGTGCGGTGATGACGCCGTCGGCGATCTTCGCGTTCCGATACGACCGTCGTCTCGGTACCTCGGGTCCGTCCCCGTACACCGACGTCGGCCCGGTGAAGGTGAACGCCGCGACCGGCAACGCGATGTTCACGTGGTCCCAACGCAACGTCGCGACGCTCGGCGGTGGCGCCGGAGTGTCGTTGACCTACAACTCGCTGCTCACGCAGGGCACCTCGGTCGTTGAAGCCTCACCCGGTCTGCCGGCGGGCTGGACGGCTTCGTGGAGCTCGCTGCCGGTCACCCGCGCCGAGATCACCCCTGGCGGTTCGGCGGTCGTCCGTCTCGCCGATGGCGGCAAGGAGGCGTTCACGTGGTCCGCCAACAACTGGAAGCCAGCCGAGCCGTATCAGTTTTCGATCTTCCGCACGACCGGCTCGACGTATCAGTGGGAGGACGAGTCCGGTTGGCTGGTGAACTTCGATGCCGCCGGCAACGTCACCACAGCGACCCACCATGGCGATGACGTGTCACCGACCTCGCTCGGCTACGAGTGGGGGACGGCTGCCGGCACGGTGGTCCTACGCAAAGTGATCGACCCGGTGGTCCCGTCGCAAGGGCGTCTGATGCAGCTGCACTACGGGGGCGACGCGCAGTGTCCAGCAGGACCGCCACCCTCCGGCGTTGCTGCGGCGCCGTCGACGATGCTGTGCAAGATCGTTCACATGGACGGCTCGGCCTCGGTGTTCTGGTACACCCCGGGCCCCGGCACCCAGCAGATCGCGAGGATCGTCGACGACGCCAACGGCGACCTCGACTCTGGTAGCGACGACCAGGCGGTGTGGGACCTCGGCTGGATCTCCACACACCAGATCGGGTCGGTCCGTGACCCCCACGCGAACCGATTGATCGCAGCGAGTGTCGCCCCTGACACAGCGGATCGCCTCACCGAGTTGGTCTACGATTCCGGCACCGGTCGAGTGACGTCGGTGACCGGCCCGAAGCCAGATGCCACCCATTCGCGGCCGGGTGTGACGTTCGCGTACCCCTCCGACACGGTCACCACGGCGACGGATGTGAACCGGTCCGAACCGAACGGCTACACCACCCGTTGGACCACCGATGCTCGTGGGCGGGCCGTGAAGGTCGAGGACCGGATGGGTCGGGCGACGCACACGAAGTGGGAGACAGCCGACATCGATCGGGTGCAGTGGACCGACACCCAGTCGTTGACTGCGGCCGGTGCGACTAGCTTCCTGCGGTCCTCCACGAACTACGACGATCGCGGTCGTCCCACCGAGTCGTGGGGCCCGGCACCGCGATCTGAGTTCGGCGCGACCACCGAAGCTGATGGCACCGTCGCTGGCGGGGCGAACACGCCGCTGACGATCACCGAGTACGACGGCGGGATCACCGGTCTCGGGCTGACGTTCTGGGGAAACCAGACCCAGGCAGGCAAACCGGCGGCGCACGGTCACATCGCCGGTGGGGCGATGACACGCGCTGGAGTCCCCCACCCCCTCGTCGTCGGTAAGGACGATGATTGGTCGATGCGTGCCTCGGGGTCGATCCAGTTCCCCGCAGCCGGGACCTACACGATGCGAATGGTCAGCTACGGGCCTGTTCGCATGGTGGTGAAGGACGTCCCCTTGGACTCCTGGTCCGTCACCGATCCCGGCGGAGCGAGCGCGATCGCCCCGACCGTGAACGTCACTGTGGCCCCAGGCGATGTCGGCAAATGGTTCTCCATCGTCATCGACTCCAGAGACACAGCAGGGACTGGAGGCATCAATCTCCAGTGGACACCGCCCGGCGGAACTCTCGCTCAAGTGCCTGCCGCGAACCTGCGCCCCGACTTCGGTCTCGTCACCAAGACCACAACCCGTGTGGACGGTTCAACCAACCAGGTGATCTCCACCTCATACGACGATCCGGCGACCACGACCGAGAACGAGTCGTACCTCGGCATCGCCAGGGTCACCACCCAGGACCCGACTGGTGCGGCGCGTCAGACGATCGAGACGTTCGAAGCACCGGGTTCCGGTTTCCTGCGGCGCACGTCACGCCAGCTGCCCTCCGGTGCTGGGTCGAAGGTCGACTACGAGTACTACACGCCGACCGGCGGGCCGATCTCATCCGGTGCCACCGCGTGCGGCGTTTCAGGTTCGACACCGCAGCTCGGCATGTTGAAGCGCACGGTGCAGGCCGACCCCGACGGAACTGGACCGGAGACCTCGCTAGTACGCGAGTACGTTTACGACTCGGCGGGACGCCAGGTCGGCTACCGGGCGTCGACGGACGTGAGCTCGGAGCCGTGGACCTGCACTTCCTTCGATGACGCCGGCCGAGTCGACGCGATCGACTACCCGGCATGGAACGGCCAGCCAGCCCGAACCGTCAGCCACGACTACATGGTCGGTGGTGACCCTCGAGTCACGTCGGTGACGGATCCTGCCGGAACGATCACCACGACATCGGACTGGGCAGGCCGCACCACGTCCACCGAGGACGTGTGGGGCTTCACCACCACCGTCGCCTACGACAACCACGGCCGCGTCACCACCGCCTCCAACCCCGCAGGTGTCACGGGCTACGCCTACAACGGTGACGATCAGGTCACCCAGCAGACCCTCGACGGCGATGTCGTCGCGGTGCCGTCCTATGACACACTCGGTCGCATGACGGGCGTCACGTACCCGGCGGGGTCGGGCAACGGCGGCAACGGCACCTCTGGTGTGTTCACCTTCGACGACCACGGACGACCCGCATCCGTCACGTGGATCGATCCCAGCTCGGGGTTGGTGACCTCTGACGCGGTCACCTCGAGAGACCAGATCAGCCGGGTCCTGAACCGGTCGACCGACGGGCACGACCCCAACGGCACCACTGCCAACTACGGGTACTCGACGGCAGGGGACCTGACCTGGGCGATCGGGTTCGCCGCCGCACCTGGCCCCTCGGCTGCTACCCGCACGTTCGTCTACGGCTACGCCGCCAGCGGCGGCTGCGGTGTCGCGGCCACCGCGGGTGCGAACGTGAACCGGACCTCGAAGACGATCGACACGGGCACACCAGTCACGTACTGCTACGACCACGCCGATCGACTCACCGCCACATCCGAACCCGCCGAGACCGTCTCGATCACCGCCGGGACGCTGGCCTACGACAGCCACGGCAACACCAGCCGACTCGGTGACGAGGTCTACACCTACGACATCGCAGACCGTCACTTCAAGACCTCGGCTGCTCCAAGTGCGTCGGGTGTGCCGACTGTCGAGTACGTTCGCGACGCATCCGACGGCATCGTGCAACGCTCTCTCAACGGGACCGTGACGGGCCGCTACGCCGCGACCGCTGCAGGCGCACCGTCCGCGGTGCTCAACGGCTCGAACATCGCTATCTCCGCGACCGTCGGGCTGCCCGGCGGCACTAGCTACAGCTTCGACCCGCGAATCAACACGCTCAACGGGACGTGGCACCACCCAAACCTCACCGGACATCGGGTCGCTACCACCAACACCGCAGGCGCCAAGACCGGCTCGACGACGGTGTACGACCCTGATGGCAACCTCCAAGCAGGAACCCTCCCGGACGACAAGCCCGGCGACTTCGACGCCACCTGGCACGGCGGCGGAGGCGTCAACCTCGAACACGAAGCCGGCCTCCACCCCATGATCCAAATGGGAGCACGCCAGTATTCCCCCATACTCGCCCGCTTCCTCGAAGTCGACCCCATCGAAGGCGGCGTCAACAACGACTACGGCTACGTATCGGATGCCATCAACCAGCGGGACCTAACAGGAGCAGCGGTCACCGGCTTCTGTCTTAGTGGGAGTATTGGGGCCTTTGTCGTCGCATCGATTTCCGCCTGCTTCCTGCAGGATGCTAAGGGCTGGGCGATGATGGGCACGTTCTCTTGGGGCGCTGGTGTGGCGTTGGGTGTGTCTGTATCTTGGTTTTACGCTGGCGCCACGGATGATGCTGCTGACCTTAGGAGTCGGAACAGGTACGGCAAAGACCAGATGGTCTGCGTCGCGGTATCAGTCCTCGAGTATGGCGGTGAACACTGCACGCCCGGAGTCGGAAGCCGTGGCCCATCAACACTGATGCTTGGTCTGGGTGTCGGTGTCGGAGAGATCTCTGTGAAGCCCAACAACTACACGGGCGTGACAAGGTTGAAGAAGGATGACAAGCGGCTGGCGTTGGCCCTAGTTGCTTACAGGGCGGTGAAATAGGTAATGCGCCAAACACTGTTCGTTCTCTCCCCACGCAAATTTGCGTGGCTTGGGTTGACTGCCTTTGGAGCAGTTGTGCAGGGTCGAAACCCAGCTGCAGGATTCGCGGCGGTGTTCGCTAGCTTACTCATTGGCATGGTTCAGCTTTGGCCGGTGTCCGTGGTGACCACGGAGTCCGGGTTTGAGATCGGTCGAGCTGGAGTTCGATGGCGCAAACGGCTCATAACCTCGGCAGACATTCTTCGCTATGCTCATTCGCTCGGCGACCTTCGCGGCACTGCTCACCTTGAGGTCGTTGCGGTCGATGGGTCCGTTTGGCGTCCTAGCGGGGTAACTGGCGGAATGCTCTGGCGTCCCCTTCCTCCGCTGGGAGAGAAGCCGGCCAAGTCTGGAGTCCATGTTGGTGGTATTCGAGCGGCTCTGACGCTGGTCCAGGATGTAGCTCGGCAGCCGATCGACACGTCGGAAGCGAGTTGGACCAAACCGGTTGGCTAGTGGTCCGTCGCGGACTTGGTCTGGGTGGTCAGCGCTGCTCGGCCTCGCTTGACCTTCGCAATGATCTCTTTCGCGGTCTTGGTCCAGAGGGAGTTGACCCGGTTTCCTGGACACCTGATCCTGGGCGTTGGCCCAGGGAGAGGAGGCCCGGATGGGTCGTCCAGCGAAGTACCCCGAGGAGTTCCGGCGTGAAGCGGTCGAGTTGTACCGCAACTCGGAGCGTTCTCGGGCGGAGGTGGCGAAGTCGCTCGGCATCAGCGACGGATCGTTGGCCGCGTGGGTGAAGGCGGTCGAGGCGACCGAAGCACCTGGTGCACTCGACGCGGATGAGCGGGCGGAGCTCGCTCGGTTGCGGCGGGAGAACAAGGACCTGCGGATGGACCGTGAGATCCTGCGCAAGGCAGCCGCGTATTTTGCCCGGGAGACGTTCAAGTGAGCCGCAGGTTCGTCTCCGAGCATGCCGGGGAGTTCCCGGCAAGCGGCTGTGTGAGCTTCTCGAGATCTCCCGGTCGGGCTACTACGAGTGGTCCAGCCGACCGTTGTCGACGCGCTACCTCGACGATGTCGAGCTCGCAGCGGAGATCTACGAGATCCACGACACCTCGCGGCGCACACCTATGGGGCACCCCGAGTTGCCGCTCAGTTGCATGACCGAGGACGTCATCACGGCACGAAGCCCGGACTCGGTCCGGGTGAGTGGTCGCGACGGCCGCGGGACGCACCCGAACGGCCCTCGGAGGGGCCGTTCGGGTGCGAGGTCGTGTTCGTTGGCGCGTCGAAGCGCCCGGGCTTCAGCTCCGGGGTGCTCCGAGGTTGGCGAAGGGGTTCTCGGGTGGTGGTTTCGCTCTGGAGGGTCGCCGTCGGGCCTTCCGCTTGGCTTGCCGGGCCTGGTCGAGCACGTCGGGGTTGTCGGCGATGTCGGCCAGGGTGGGGTTGATGCGTGGCCGTCCGGGGCGGTGGCGTTTCTTGCGTTCGCCGGCGGCTCGGTCGGCGTGCCAGTTGGCGAGCAGGTGGAGGTTGGTGGCGACGGCTGCGAAGGTGACGGCGAGGGTGTTCTTGGCGTACTCGAAGAACGGTTGAGTGGTTCACCCCGTTGCATACGGTAGGCAACCTGGGTACAGTAGTTCTCATGAGGACCTCTCGGACCATCGGATTCGCCGTCGACGAGCGCGATCGCCCTCGCTTGGACCACCTGACCGACGTGTTCGGCAGCGGGAACCGCAGCGCCTTCCTACGGCGTGCGCTCGACGTGATGGACCGTTACGAGTCGGCAATCCATCTCGCCCAGGTCCAGGCCTATGGCAGCACGCGCCTCGCTGCCGCTGAACTCCAGGAGCAGGACCTTCCCGGGCTAGTGGAGTCAGCGCTCGCTGACCCCGACCCGGAGGCGATCGCCCAGGCGAAGCTGCTCGTGGCGAGCCTCAGGGGGGAGCGAGCGCAGCTGGTCCGCACCGGGGAGCCGCACCCAACAGCCGAGGCTTTCGCAGCTCTGCTCGATGATGCCTGACCCCATCGACGTTGTCGTCAGCCCCGACGTCCTCGTTGCGGCTCTCTCCGGTGTCAGCGCCGCAGCGATCCAGTTCCCCGCCATGCCTCCGAAGACGTCGAACGCGGCAGCCGACACCATCGGGGTGTTCGTCGCTGGCGAGGGTGACTTCGCGCTCATCTTGAGCGAACCACTACTGGAGGCAGTCGCGACGGCGCTGACCGATCGGCGCGGCTTGGCGTGGGCGTTCGATCGTGTTGATGACGCCATGGACACCGTCTGCCGCATCGCAGAGGGCGGGCAGGGAGGTTTCGTGGCCGCCGACGCGACGGTCGTGCTGCCGGACGGGGTCGGGCGGAGCGACGAGATCGCACTGCGTACCGCTGCGTCGAAGGACCTCGGCGCAACCAGGGCCGTCGTGACCTCCACCGAACGGCTCTACAAGCACGTCCGTAGCTGGCAACCAGTGGTGCCGTGGTGGCCTGCCGATCAGCGCATCACGCTGCTCTCGCCCGAGCGCTTCCGTGATCTCGTTCACCGTGCTCGGTGGGGGATGCGACCGGCCCGATGATGTGAACCAGGTCTCCGACTTCGATCGACGTGGTGACCCCTGACCTGGTCGAGGCTGGTGCCCGCGCGCGTAGCGCCCTGACTTACGCGCGCGTGGCGACCGTTCGAGGCCGCCCGCGGCCTGCTACGAGGCTTTCGTGTTCGCCCCACCACGGGGTGATCGCGTTTGTCACCCGCTGCTGATCACAGAAGCAGCGTTATCGAGTGTCCCGCGGGGCGCTCGTGGCGTCAACAGACCCTGATCGGGCCCGCGTGGGCCGGGTGAGGGTGACGCCGTGAGGACAGGACCCGTGCCGTGACGGCCGGGTGCTGTTGTCGTGCACGACGAGGAGCCCCGGTCGGGGCTGACAGGGTGCGCGGAGGCGTGGTTCGTTCAGCCGTCGTCGCGTGGGTCACCGAGGTGCGCGAACGGGTTCGGTCTTGCTCGTGCTCGTTGACGTCGACGGAGCCGTTCGCGTTTGGTGGGCGGCGCCGCGCGTTCGACGAGCTCGGCGAGGGTGCCGTGTTCGCGTGGCCGTCCGCGACTCGATGGTGCGTCGGCTGTCTGGCGTTGTTGCCATTGGGCGATGAGGTGCAGGTTGGTGGCCATGGCGCACAGGGTGGTGGCGAGGGTGACCTTGGCGTACTCCCAGAACCGCATGCCCACGCCGGTGAGTGCTGCTCCGCCGGCGTTGCTCTTGATGATCCCGAAGAACCCTTCGACGCGGTTGCGCCGGTTGAAGCTGTGCTCCCAGGCGGTGGTGCCGAACCGGTCTCGTTGGTAGTGGCCGAGCTGGGTCCAGGGCACGCAGATCGTCTTGGTGGCACAGCACGGGTAACGGCTATCGGCGCAGTGCCTGCAGCCGTTGATGTGCGGTGCGCTGAAGCGGAGTCCGATGTCGCGGTTCGTGGACCGCAGCCGGTACGCGTAGGTGTCGCGGCCGCGGCTGTCGCGCCGCCAGCGTGCACGTCCGCGGTGGTCGTCGACGCCGGTGGGCCGGGTCATGTGGTGGAGGTGGTCGGGGAGGCACGGGCAGTAGGGGTGGCCGTCGACGATGAGCGCGGCCGGGATGCCGACGGTGGTGCCAGCGCTGCGGCGGTTGAGGGTGGCGCGGTGTCCTTCCTGGTTGGTGGCGTGCAGTCGGAAGACGGGTTCGGCGCCGCGGGCGCGTACGGCGAGGGTCCAGTCGGCGGGTGCGGCTTGGCTGTAGCCGGCATCGGCGAGGACGTCGTGGAGCGGGGTGCCGGTGACGGCGTAGGTGTGGTCGAGGAGCGGGATGGCGCTGCGTGCGGGGTGCGCGGAGGCGGGGGTGGTGGCGAGCGCGACGGCGACGGCGGGCAGGTCGATGCTGCGGGTGGCGGGTGGTGCGAGCACGGCGACGTGGTGCGCGTACCCGTAGCGGTTGTGGTGTCCGGTCCAGTCGGCGCCGGTGGGCCGCCGTCCGCGGTCCCAGCGTCGGGTTCGACCGTTGCGTGCCCGGGCCGTCATCGGCGCCGGGTTGGTGAGCGCGGCGAGGTAGGGGTGGGTGTTCCGGTCGTAGTCCTGGTCGGCGGGTCGTGGCCTCGAGTGGGTGTCGACGATGGTGGCGTCGATGGCGATGTCGCCGGCCCAGGCTCGTCGGATGTGACGTGGCACGGTGCCCCACAGCAGCTCGGCGCTGACGCGTTGCAGGTCGTCGAGCCGCGCCGCCTTGAGGGTGGTGTCGCCGACGGTGGCTGGGTCGAGCGCGCGGCAGATGGTGTTCCACGCGTAGGACACCTGACGGTGCGTGTAGGGCGCGCCGTTGCTGCGGTGCGCGCCGAGGCGCCGCCGGTGCTCGAGGCTGAGGGTGTCGGCGAGGGTCGCGGCCCGGTCGACGTGGAACGTGTCGTGGTGGCGCGCGGCTGCGAGGAACACGGCGAGCATCCCGGTGACGGTCCAGTCGCGTGGACGTCCGAAGCGGGCGGGTGTGCACGCTGTCTCGATGCGGGCGATGGTGGGTGCGAGCCGGCGCAGGACAGCGGTGAGCTCGTCGATGTCGGTGTCGTGCAGGGTGAGGGTGGCCATGTGGCCGACCGTGCGGAGCGATGCCCCGTCGGGCAGACCGCACGCCGGTCCCGGGCAGGACAGGCCGCCTGGCGGCACCCTGTCCGCGGTGACCTGGCGTTTCAGCCGCGTCACTGGAGGAAGGCACCGAGCCGTAGAACTGCTCAGCCACGAGTCGGTGCCTGGCCGTACCATGGGCGCATGGGATCTCGACGAGAGGAGCACCCCACCGTCGGTGTGGCGGACCGTGCTTCTGTCTCGGTGGCTGACGTGGAGGCGGCCGCGGAGTCCCTTCGAGGGCTGCCCTGGCCCCGCAACGCGGTGTACGGCGTGCAGGTTCGTGGCGAGTGGCTGCCGATGCGCTCGCTCGCTGTCCGCGCCACCAACGGGGCCGACGTCTCCTCTGACCAGGCCCGCCGGCTGTTCGATCGGCTCGGCCTGCGCACCGCCCGGTTCGAGGTTGCACCCGGCCGTTCTGCCAGCACCGTGACTGGCATGGCAGAACAACTCACGACGACATCGAAGACCCCGTCCGACGAAGAGCTCCGCGCCTACGAGGATCAGTGGGTGGCGATGGCGGACAACGTCATCGAAGGCCACTCCGCGAACCTGACCGAGCTGGTCGAGGACCTCAAGGCCCGTGGCATTCGCCACGACCGGCTGTTCTTCGTTCCCGACGCAGAGCGCCGCAAGGAACTGCTGGCAGCGTACGGGTGAGCTGGCCGCTCCAACCCGTCAACGACCTCGGACCCGTCCCCCGCCCCGCACTGGAGGTGGAGATCAACGGGCTCTTGGTCGACGCGCAAGAGTTGCCCTGGCACGACACCGACCGCGTAGTCCTCCACGTTCGCTGGGTCCGACACTGAGCTCCTGGACACAGGCTACGGACAAGTGCAGCGGATTCAGCTCGACCTGACCGCTCCCCCTGGAGGGTCTGTCGGCAGACTGAAGGTCGTCGTCGCTTCGGGCGCGACGGCGCAGCGTGTCACGTGGACCAACCCGGAGCGCCCCGCGGGGTGACGAGCACCTCGAGCTGATCTGGGCGATGGTCCGGAACACCATCGATGCGCTCGGCGCCATTCGTGCACCGCGGTGCGGTCCGCTGGCCCCCGAGCGTGCACTCGGCGGGCCGACCTTGATCATGTGCTTCCACGAACTACCCATCGGCAGGTGTACCTCGCTGCTGTGGGCGCTGAGGTCGATGAAGGCATCGCCGCGCTTCTCGAGCACCTCGCCGCTCGTGGAGTTCGCACCCGCTACAGCTGCCAAGCCGACGGTGCGCGGGCCTACATCTTCTTCGAGGACGTCCGCTCGTTCGAGGGGGCGGTGGCGGCGCTCGCTGAACTGGCTGAGCTCGGCGAGCAGCGCGACCTCCGTGCGCGGGTGCTCCAGCTTCCGGGCCACCGAAGCTGGGACCCCGAACAGGGTTGGAGCTACGAGGTCAGTGTGCAGACCTTCAACGGTCGCGATGGCAGTCCGGGCGTCTCGCGCTTCGCCTACGTACTGCGGATGCCGGTGGAGGCCTCCACCGCTTCAACGACGTCCTCAACGAGCTCGTCGCCGCGGCGACGGCGTCTGGAGCGTTGCGAGCCCCGACACCGCTGCGATCGACGAGCTGAGCCCGTGCGTCGGCGGTGACCACGCTCAGCCGGAACCGCGGTATGCCACCACGGCGGCTCGGACCTTGGGCATCTCGACCTCGAGGACGTTCCACACCAGGACGTAGTCGGTGTCCATCGAAGCGTGCTGCAGGCGGTTGCGCATCCCGCGCACTTCCCGCCACGGCACCGACGGCATCCGCGCCAACGCTTCGTCCGGGAGCCCCTTCGAGCACTCACCGACCCGGGAGATCACGGTGTCGGCCGCGTAGCGGAGTACCGGGTCGGCGAGGAACCGGGCGTGACCCTGCGCGGCGATGCGGGCTGCGACATCCGCTGCCTCAAGGATGTGGTCGAGCAGGGCACCCTGTTCGCTCACAACGCAACTGCCTCGGCAGGGATCGCCTCCAGCACCCGTGATGAGGTGACATCGACGCGCCGTTCGACACCGAGGAGCTGCTCGACAGCGGCGGCGAACGCGAACGTGTCGAACAAGCTCGCAGTGTCAGAGGCGTCGACGATGAGGTCGATGTCGGAGTCGCTGTGGTCTTCTCCCCGAGCTACGGAGCCGAAGAGTCGAACGTTCGACAGGCCATGCTGTTCTGCAAGCTCGCTGATCGCGTCCTTGGCGGCGAGCACCCTGCCGCGGAGGGAACGCGACGGGACCAGTTCGATGTGCACGTCGAAGCCGGCCGACGCAGCAAGGCGCTCGAAAGTGGCCAAGGTCGGCTCGAGCTTCCCGGACTCGTACTGAGAGATCGCAGGCTGAGTGGTCGACGCGCGGCGCGCGAGACGTTCTTGGGACACACCAGCGGCGCGGCGAGCTTCCCGTAGCAGCGTCGACGGTCGAGGACCATTCATGTCTATGTATGATACAGGGGGAGCGAGCGGGCGCAACAGGCACCACCACACTGCTTGCGTGCCGACTGAGCCGAGCTCGCGCGCGTAGCGCCCCGACTTACGCGCGCGTGGCTCCTGCTCGAGGCCGCCCGCCGCCCGCTATGAGGCTTTCGTGTTCGCCCCACCCAGAGGGGAACACGAAAGGTCGTGTCCCCGAACACAGAAGTCCGACTGCACCGATCCTCCCGGGTCGGTGCAGTCGCGTCAAGGGGAGGACATGGCAGTCGCAGCGTCCCGAGAGGCCGAGCTCGCACTCGAGCGAGTGATTGAATACTGCGACACCCCGGGGGTCAGGTCGTCGGGCCCGGAGTTCATAGCCGAGGCGCTCGAGATGGCCACCGAGGCGATGAGGCTGGCGTACCCGGATGGAGGTCATCGGGTAAAACGCGTGAGGGGAATCGCGGCGTCCCATGTCGCCCTTCGCCATGACCTCCCCTACATCATCGAGGGTTGCGTGACGCCAGCGGGGTGGCTGGCGTTCCATGAGCTCTGGTTGCAGGACTTGCTCCTGCTGACGACCACCCTCAAGAACGCTCTGCAGGAGGTGCGCGACGCTCGCACGGTGGCGAGTAGTGGGTTGCCGTTCGAGCCCCACCCGGTCATCGCATCAGCGGCGGCAGACATGTGGCGAGATGGGTACTGGGGTGACGCCGTACAAGCAGCGGCCAGGGCAGTGGAGACGCAGCTGAGATCCAGGATGGGTTGGGATGGGTGCGGTACCGGCTCGGCGCTCGTTCGAGAAGCGTTCGGTGAGAAGCCTCCGAAGCCGGGGGGCCGTCGGCTTCGCTTCAACAACCACCCGCCCGGCAGCGACGCGTCGAAGGATGCCAACCAGGGCGCTCTGAACTTCGGGCTTGGATGCTTCATGCGCCTGCGGAACCTGCCAGTCCACGGGGCCGACCTGGATCCTGACGAGGCGCTACTGGCCTTGGCGGCGTTCAGCCTTCTCGCCAGGTGGGTGGAGGAGGCGGAGGCGGAAGACGGTCCGCGCGCGTAGCGCCCTGACTTACGCGCGACGGCACGGGGGCGTGCCCGCGCACGCGTCGACGAGCTCCGCTGAGCCCGACGAGGTGAGCGAGTTCCACGCGCAGGACCGGGCTACTTGAGAGCGAGCCGGGCAGCAGCGTGGTGCTCGCCCATGGCAGGTCACCATGGGGCCGGCTCGTGGTGCCGGTCGCTGTGGTGCGCGCAGTACACCCGGTCGAAGGTGTCGCGGCTGAGCGCTTCGGTGCTCCCGCACTCGAGACACGAACGTCCTCGACGCTCCCGGGTGTCGATCGGGGACACCACGATGGGTGTCGCGTTGTCGGGCCGACCTTGATCATGTGCATCCACCAGCGACACATCGGCAGGTGTACCTCGCTGCTGTAGGCGCCGAGGTCGATGAAGGCATCGCTCCGCTTCTCGAGCACCTCGCCGCTCGTGGAGTCCGCACCCGCTACAGCTGCCAAGCCGACGGTGCGCGGGCCTACATCTTCTTCGAGGACGGCCGCTCGTTCGAGGTGGCGGTGACGGCGCTCGCTGAACTGGCCGAGCTCGGCGAGCAGCGGGACCTCCGTGCTCGGGTGCTCCAGCTTCCTGACCATCGAAGCTGGGACCCCGAACTGGGTTGGAGCTACGAGGTCAGTGTGCGGACCTTCAGTGGTCGCGATGAGAGTCCGAGCGTCCCGAGCTTCGCCTACATCCTGCGGATGCCGGCGGAGGACCTCCATCGCTTCAACGACGTCCTCAACGAGCTGGTCCCCACGGCGACGGCGGCTGGATCGTCGAGAGGCCAGACACCGCGCGCGTAGCGCCCTGACTTACGCGCGCGTGGTCCCTGCTCGAGGCCGCCCGCGGCCCGCTACGAGGCTTTCGTGTTCGCCCCACCCAGAGGGGAACACGAAAGGTGGTGCCCCTCGAACACAGAAGTCCGCGAGAGCCGATCCTGAGGGGTCGGCTCTTGTGGTTATGAGCCGCGGATGCCTGTGTTTCCATGGGTCTCGGGTGCCCCGCGCGCGTGGAGCCTCGACTTACGCGCGCGTGAACTCCGGGATTCGAACGTGCAGATTCCCGGGTGATGAGCTGGCGACGCGACCTCGCGGCTGGCGCCGCGGAGGCCGCTGCTGGGGAAAGTAGCCACGGTCGCCGCGGCGCTGTGCGGGTTGCCGCGGCCACTTACGAGGGCACCGTCGCACACATGACGACGACGGATTCTGAGCTGGATGCGCCCTTGGGCGAGGCGCTCTGTGCACGCCTGCGGAACGCCATTCGGCTCTTCAACGACCACGGACGAGCTCCCGTCCCGGGGAGCCGCCGGGTCGGCACGCATGTGGTCAAGATCTGGTACTTCCAGAGGTGGCGCCGAGCGATCGAGGTGGAATGGGGTTCGCCCATCACCGATCCCAGCCCCCATCAGTACGTCGAGGCGGTGCAGTGCTGCTTCGCTCCGACGACTCCCCGAAGGGCTGCGTTCAAGGCACTCGAGATCGGCTCTCACGTGATCAGCGCCAGCCGCATCGCTGGAGAGGACGACGCGGAGCCTGCCAAGGAGGAGTTCGCACGATTCATCAACACTGCCTTCGAAGCAGCCGGCGAGCTGTGGCGAATTGTCGGCGAGCAAGTCGTTCCTCTGGACCCTGAACCGCACCAGGACGCGTCCCGCCGACTCTCTATCGCAGTTGGCGCGGACCCGCGACTGGCGGCGACTGGCGCGGCCTTCGAGGAGGCCCGAGACCAGCTACTGAGGGGAGGCACCGGCAACGCCGTCACCGACGTCTACCGGATGCTTGAGGAAGTGCTCGTAGCCTTCGGCGCGCACGGCAACTCCCTCGGGAAGCTCTTCCGCGACGCTCGTAAGCGCGGGCTGTTGGACGGGCTCAACCAGCAGCTCGACGGTGTAGTGGGCAGCCTCATAGCCTTCGTCAGCGCAACGCGCTCCGACTCCGCGGGCGACGCCCACGCAGGGGGCAGCGAGCTTCCAGCCGAAGAGGCGGCGCTCGTCGTGAACCTGAGCGCAGTCCTCGCCACATGGATCGGGACGAAGCTCCCCGCGGCAGGCACCGCCGAAGAAGAGCGCCTCGCGTGACTCGCCGAGCTCCGTCACACGGACGGTCAGTGGGGTCACGAGCTCGGCCGCTTGCTGAGATCTTGCAGGCCGCGCGCGTAGCACGATGACCCGTCGGGCAGACCGCAGGTCCCAGGCAGCAGAGACCGCGATCCCAGGACGGAACTTCAGCTGGAGTGGCAGAGCTCGAGGGGAGCGGCGGCGTCAGCCCGCGACGCGGGCGAGCGTTCGTTCTCGTTGGGTGACTCGCCGAGATCGGATTCCGTGAACGTGTTCTCCTCCGTGTCCGGCGAACAGCGGGCACGGCTCGCTGAACCCGTCGCGCTCGTCGCAGCAGAGCGGGGCGTCGTCGCGAAGGCGGGCGGTCCAGTACTCGGCGTCGATCTCGTCCGAGGCGGCTGCCTTGAGTAGATCCTCGAGCGCCCGGCTCATCCGGGCGGCTCGGTCTGCTTCCTCACAGGCGACGGAGAACATCATCGTGAACGAGGACTCGGGGCGGACGATCGATTCCATGCCTGGCATGGTCCGAAGCCGCTGGAGGATGTCATCGCTCTGGTTGGATGTTGTGGCGGAGGAGCTGGCCGCGCAGGTGATCTGCTTGGTTGCGATGCCCGCGCGCGTAACGCCCGGACTTACGCGCGCGTGGGTTCTGCTCGAGGGCGCACGCGGCCCGCTACGAGGCTTTCGTGTTCGCCCCACCAAGAGGGGTTCACGAAAGTGGGCCTGCAGCGTTCACGAAACCCCGCTTATGGCGGGGTTTCGTGCCGTTCGGGGGCAGGTGCGACGAGTCGGCCTCTCCGACCGCGCGGTGGGACTCCTGTTCCGAACATGAAGGTGCCCCGGTCACCGAGTTTCGGTGTTCCGGGGCATACCAGTTGCTCCGGCGGGAGCCGGAGTGGTTGGTCAGTTCGGGGTGGTGCTGGCGGGCGGGTCGGTGCCTGATGTGGTGTTCGGGTCGAGCTCCTCGAACGCCCAGTCGTCGTCGGTGACCGACGCGAGTGGGTGCCGGTGTTGGCCACGCTCGATCCCGAGAGCGGCGAGTGGGAGCAGCTCGAGTTGCCGCCCGGAACGGACGACGGTGTTCAGGTCCTGGGGTCGGTACCCGATGTCGGGGTGCTCGTGATGTCGGGCTACACCCCCCGGCGTCTCTGGTCGTTGACGGCGGAGGGCGACTGGAAGGAGTTGCCGGAACCGGTGCTCCAGGGGTCGCCTCCGGGCAACGGCCCTCCGCAGGGCCATGTCGTGAGGGCGTCCTGTGTGGTCGGCGACACGATTGTGGAGCTCGGATCGGAGCGACTCGAGGGCACCATCGGCCGCGACATCACCGCAGCGGTGCTCGATCTGGGCGACGATTCCGAGACGTGGCGGACCTCGGTCGAGCAGGAGCTCGACACCGACTCGGCCCCCAACATCCTCTGTGGAGACGACGCGGTGGTGTTCTCACCGCTGACCGGCCCGAGCGGACCGATCACCCGGTTCTCGCCGGACGACGAGTCCTGGACCTCGATCGGACCCTCGACGGTCCAGCCCGCCGACGTCGCGAAGCCGTACGGCCTGCTCGGGCCTCCCGTCTCCACCGGCACTGAGGTGGTCTATCCCGGAGCTCCTGGGGTCGGGTCGCAGATCGTCGACATCGCGACGGGCACATGGCGCGCCGGGCCCCCGGCGCCTGGCATCTTCGAGAACGCTCCGACCTGGGTCGGCACCGGGTTCGTGGGCGTGTCGGCCACCGGTAGCTCCGGCGAGTTCACGACGCCGAGTCCGATGGACCTGCCGCCGACCGGCACCCTCTTCGTCTTCGAGGTCAAGTGAGCCGCCCTGGGTGACGTGGAGGCTCTGAGGTGCCCCGGCTTCACCGAGGACGAGCCGCCCTCATCCACGGGACAACTCACCGCAGCACCACTAGGTGATCGTGATCCAGAACTCGTACGTGCGGGCGTTGCTGAGCGCATCACGAAAGCCGCGATGTCACGACTGTGCGTCGTGCACCAGGATCGCGATCTGCACGCGGTTCGTGAGCCCGAGCTTGGTGAGCAGGCGCGACACGTGCGCCTTGACGGTGGCCTCGCTCATGCACAGCGATGCCGCGACCTCGGCGTTGGAGGCGCCGGACCCCACGGCCGTAGCGACCTCTCGCTCCCGGTCGGTGAGCGACGTCAGTCGCTCGGCAGCGGAGCGACGGCGCGCTGCCATCTCGTCGTTGCCGAGGTGGGAGAGCAGCGTGCGGGTGACCGACGGCGAGAGCATCGCGTCGCCCGCGGCCACGAGGCGCACCGCCTGGACGATCTCTGCCGGCGGGGTGTCCTTCAACAGGAACCCGTCGGCACCGGCCCGGAGCGCGTCCATGACGTGCTCGTCGGCCTGGAAGGTGGTCAGCACGATCACGTGCGGCGGCCGCTCGAGCCGGCGGAGCGCGGCGGTGGCGGCGATGCCGTCCATCCCGGGCATCCGGATGTCCATCAGGACGACGTCGGGTCGATGCGCCTGCACCGCGGCGACGGCATCGGCCCCGTCGGCAGCCTCGCCGACGACGTCGAGCTCCTCCGACGACGACAGGATCATCTTGAGCCCCGCACGCACCAGCGCGTCGTCGTCGACCAGCAGTACCCGGATCGTCACCACGGCAGGTCGGCCTCGACGACGAAGCCGCCCGACGCGTCCGGTCCGTGTACCAGGACGCCGTTGGCCAGGGTCACCCGTTCCTGCAGGCCGAGCAGGCCCGTGCCGGAGCCCGGCGGAGCTGGACGGTCGTGGGCGCCCACCGCGGGCGGGTTCCGGACGCAGACGTGCAGGCCGTGGTTCGGCGCACCCGTCACCCGCACCTGGGCGAGGGTGCCGCGGGCGTGCTTGCTGATGTTGGTCAACGCTTCCTGCACGATGCGGTAGGCGTCGCGACCCAACGCGCCGGGGGCGGCGGCCGCGCCGTCCACCTGCATCTCGAGCTCGACCTTCGCACCGGATCGGCGGGTCTCCTCGACCAGGCGTGGGATGTCGGCCAGCGTCGGTTGCGGCACCGTCGACGACTGCGCCTGCCCCGGCTCCTCGCGCAGCACGCCGATCACGTCGCGTAGCTCCTCGAGCGCCTGGTGGGCCGTCGAGCGCAGCAGCGCGGCGCTCTCGTGCACCTGGGCGGGCGACAGGTCGGGTGCGACCTCGAGTGCTCCGGCGTGCAGCGCCACCAGGGAGATGCGGTGCGCGAGCACGTCGTGCATCTCCCGTGCGATGCGGCTCCGCTCGGCCAGACGTGCACGTTCGGCGCGCACGAGCTGATCGGTCTCGGCCCGCCGGGCGCGGTCTCGCAGGGTGGCGAGGAGCTGGCGTCGGGCACGGACGTACATGCCCCATGCGACCGCCGCGGCGGCGAGCGCCAGCGTCGGCAGCATCACCGACCACGTGTCGGGGCGCCCGAGCCAGATCGAGCACACCACCGCGGAGGGGACGAAGAGTGCGGCGACGAGCAGGGCGGGCCGGACGGGACGGCGCACGGCCAGCGAGAACAGCGCGAACAGGCCGGCCACGGTGCCGGACGTCGAGAACGCGCCGAGCACGACACACACGAGCGCCACAGCGAACGGCGAGCGCCGCCGCCACCACAACGCGATGCAGCACAGCGCACCGAGGGTGGCGTCGGTGGCCACCTGCCTCGAGCTCATCTGGTTGGCGACGTCGTTCACGGTGATGTTCAGGATGAGCGCGCCGAGCACGACGGCGATGACGAACGCACCGCCATCGACCAACCAGTCACCCGCGGTCCTGGGTCCCTCGGTGTCGGGTGTCTCGGTGTCGGGCCACACGGTGTCGGACCACCCGGTCTCGGGACCGCAGCCAGAGTCACCCGATGCCAGCATCGCCGTGGGAGCGGTCTGGGCCCACCATCTGCGCAGCCAGGACATGATTCCGAGCCTACGGCGCGACGTCCCGCGGCAACATCGACGAACGTCGACATCGCCACCGACGAAGGTCGGTCCCTCCGACGCGGTCAGGGCGTCCCTTCGGACCTCGGATCGTGGTCGTCCGCCCGATGCGGCGACGCGCCGTCCGGTTCACGCTGGCCACATGATCACGACCACCGCGCTCACCAAGAGCTACCGACACACGCCGGTCGTGCGCGACGTCTCGTTGCGCTGCGAGCCCGGGACCATCACCGGCTTCCTCGGTGCCAACGGCGCCGGCAAGTCCACGACGCTGAAGATGATCGCCGGGCTGGTGCGACCCGATCGCGGCACCGCGACCGTCGACGGTCGACCGTTCGTCGAACTGCCCAACCCGACCCGCGTGGTCGGGATGCTGCTCGACGCCTCGGCGATGCACCCCGGGCGCAGCGGCCGGGCGACGCTCACGATCGCCGCCCGCCTGGCAGGTGTGCCGACGAGCCGGGTCGAGCACCTGTTGGAGCTCGTCGGGCTCGCCGACGCGGCGGACAAGCGGGTCGGGACCTACTCCCTGGGCATGCGCCAACGCCTCGGCGTCGCCCAGGCCCTCGTCGGCGAACCGCGGGCCCTGATCCTCGACGAACCGGCGAACGGGCTCGATCCCGAGGGCATCGCCTGGATGCGGACGCTCCTGCGCGACTTCGCCGATCGTGGTGGCACGGTGCTGTTGTCGAGCCACCTGCTCCACGAGGTGCAGGCCACCGCCGACCATCTCGTCGTCATCTCCGGCGGTGCCATCGTGGCCGCCGGACGGATGGACGACCTGCTCGCCAGCTCCACGATCCTCGTGCGCAGTCCCGACCCCGCGGCACTTGCCGCCGCCCTGCAGGCGGCGCGGATCGACCACGTCACCGGACCGGGGGATGCGTTCACCGTGGACGTCGCCGGCGGTCGGGTCACGGCCGAGGTGCTGGCGGGCGTCGCCCGCGACCACCACGTGCTGCTCACCGAGTTGCGCCCGTCCGACACCAACGAGCTGGAACAGCTCTTCTTCTCGCTCACCGCCACCGAGGCGGCAACACCGGTGGAGGCAGCATGACCACCTCGTTCTCCCCAGGAGCCCTCGGCGTCGACGCGGCATCGTCGGCTCCGGGCCCGATCCCGTTCTCACGACTCGTCCGGGCCGAGTGGGCCAAGGCGACCGACACCCGCGCCGCCCGCTGGCTGCTCGCGCTCGTCGCCGTGTCGACCGCGGCGGTGATGCTGGTGCCGGTCCTCGTCCCGACGTCCTTCGACCAGAGCGCCTCGAGCTACCTCCGTGTCGCCACGCTCGCCGTGACGATCCCGCTGCCCGTGGTGGCCATCCTGCTGTTCACCAGCGAGTGGAGTCATCGCAGCGTCATGACCACGTTCACGCAGGAACCGCGACGCATCCGGGTCGTGAACGCCAAGCTGGCGGTGTCGATGCTGCTCGGCGGCAGCGGTGCAGTCGTCGGCGGCGTCGTCACCGCCGCCGGCCTCGGGCTGGCCGCGGCGTCGGGTCGCACCCTGGAGGCAGACCTGACCATCGGCATCATCGCCGGCTACGTGCTCTACGTGCTGCTCAACGTGCTGGCCGCCGTCGCGCTCGGGGCGTTGCTGCAGAGCTCGGCGGGTGCCATCGCCGCCTCGTTCGCGTTGCCCGCCACCGTCGCGGTGATCGCGACGGCATCGCCGTGGGTGTCGGACTGGATCGACATGGCCACGACGTGGAACTGGGTGATCGAGAACGACTGGGCTGGTCACGTGCCGCAGATCGCGGTCTCGATCGTCGTCTGGGTGGCCGTCCCGCTCGCCGCCGGTGTCGTCCGGACGGTGCATCGCGACATCGGGTAGCCGGCCCGGACCCGGCCCTGTGGATCGGGTCCCTCGTCGATGAGCGGGGCTCCCGAGCGCAGCGGATAACGACCATGAGCAGATCCGGCGACGTGGGTAGCGTGCCGTGGCGTGGAATCCGACAGCGAGATGACGGTGGATCGCGGCGACGGCGTGCAGCTGTGGGCCCAGGCGAGCGGCGCTGTGACCGGCACGCCGCTGCTGCTGGTGATGGGTGCGAACGCCTCGGGCGTGGCGTGGCCGCAGGAGCTGCTCGATCGGCTCGGCTCGGTGCATCGGGTGATCCGCTACGACCACCGCGACACCGGTCGGTCGACCTGGACGTTCGAGGAGCAGCCGTACGCGATCCGCGACCTGGCCGATGACGCCGTCGCGGTGCTCGACGCGTTCGGGGTCGAACGTGCCCACGTGGTCGGCATGTCGATGGGCGGAACGCTGGTCCAACTGCTGCTGCTCGACCATCCCGACCGGCTCGACTCGGCGACCGTGTTCTGCACGGCGGCGCTGGAGCGCGCACCGTCGACGGGCGATGGCCCGCTCGACGACCTGCCGGGTCCGGATCCGCGGCTGCTGGAGAAGTGGGAGTCGATGGGCGAACCGCGCGATCCGGCGGCCGAGCTGGAGTGGCGGATCGACCATTGGCGCCTGCTCAACGGCGACGCGCTGCCGTTCGACGAGGCGGAGTTCCGCCGGCTCGAGCAGGCGGTGATCGATCACTCCGGCCGCGCCGACAGCCCGGTCGCGCATGCGCTCGCCGATCAGGGCGGACTCGATCGAGGCGACGAACTGGCCCGCGTCGATGTGCCGGCCCTGGTCATCGAAGCGCCTGCGGATCCGATCAACCCTCCGCCGCATGCGGCACACCTGGCGCGCACCGTGAACGGCGCTCGTCTGGTGACGATTCCGGGGATGGGCCACGCGCTCGGCGCACCGGTCGTCGTCCCGCTCGCCGACGCGATCCTCGAGTTCACGACCGACATCGACGCGTCCGAGGCCTGAACGGCGCCTCGTCCAACGCCCAGGGTTACCTCGGGCCGGGCGGTGCGTCGCCGGTGAGTCGTTGGAGCTCGGCGACGTGCGCCGCGAACGCTCGTCGTCCGGCACGGGTCAGGCTGACCCAGGTGCGGGCGCGTCCCTGTCCACCGGACTGCTTCGTGAGGCTCACGTAGCCGGCCTCTTGGAGCACGCGCAGGTGCTTGCTGACCACCGGGTCGCTCACCCCGAGCGCCTCTCGCAACGTGGCGAACTCGGCCTCGGTCACCGCTGCCAGCGCGGCGCAGATCCGGAGCCGG
This sequence comes from Actinomycetes bacterium, assembly GCA_023389745.1. Lineage (GTDB taxonomy): Bacteria > Actinomycetota > Acidimicrobiia > Acidimicrobiales > Microtrichaceae > JAFAFN01. The sequence goes on along the minus strand of JAEWED010000069.1, from coordinate 11,175 downwards.
TTGGGTGCATGGATGACGTCGTCGAAGACCGGTCGGGTCATGGCCGACGCGACGCGTTCGCGACGTCGTCGCCGAGGGCGTGGTCGTAGACCAGGCCGAGCACGACGGTGACGACGAACGCGACGACGGTCAACACGACGACCAGTGTGCTGTTGGCGACGAGTGCGGCGCCCCAGATGCAGGCGAGCGCTGCGACGAACCGAGCCGTCATCACGCCTCGGCTGCGCGGGCCACGCGGGAGCGCGACCGTGATGCCGGTGGACCTCCGGGCGAGCGCGACCAGGACGGCGGCGCCAGCGATCAGCACGACGAACGACACGGCGGTCCAGAGGCCCACGACCATGCCGCTGACGAACGCCTGCTGGGCGACGAGCAGTCCGAGCCCGACGTGGAACCACCACGGCGACGCGACACGCTCGCTCATCTGCGCCCGGACCTGGTCGACCTCGCCCATCGCCGAGACCGGATCGGGCCATTCGCTTTCCATGATGGAAAGTCTGCCTCTGACTTTCCATCACGGCAAGTGAATGGCTCCGACGCTATCGTGCTGGAACGGGAGGACCGACGAGAAGGCGGTCGATCAGATGAGCAGCCCACCACCGGTGATGTTCCAGGCGGGGTCCGACGTGCTCGCCGCCAGGGTCGCAGGCGATCCTGGCAGTCCGGCACTGCTGCTGCTCCACGGGTTCCCGAGCTCGTCGGCGACCTTCCGTCACCTCCTGGGACCGTTGGCCGAGGACCACTTCGTGATCGCTCCCGACCTGCCTGGCTTCGGCGCATCCGAACCGATCGCCCGGCCATCGTTCGCGTCGTTCGCCGACGTCGTGGATGCGCTGTTGACCCAGCTCGGCGTGGCATCGTTCCATCTCTACCTGCACGACTTCGGCGCGGCAGTCGGGCTCCACCTGGCAACGCGGAACCCGCAGTCGGTGCGCAGCCTCATCATCCAGAACGCCAACGCGCACGAGAGCGGCCTCGGGCCTGCGTGGGAGGCGACGAGGAGCTACTGGGACGACCCGACACCGGAGCGCGAGGCCGCAGCGATCGCGCACCTGACCCCCGCCGGGACCCGAGACCAGTACGTGGCGGGCGTGCCCGAACATGTGGCGGCTCGTCTCGATCCGCTGGTCTGGGAGGAGGACTGGCGAGTCATGTCGCTGCCCGGTCGGATCGACACCCAACGCTCGCTCGTCCTCGACTATCGAAACCACCACGCCAGGTTCCCGGAGATCGCCGACTACCTCGCGACCTCACAGCCCCCGGCACTGATGCTGTGGGGCCGCCACGACGCGTTCTTCGCCATCGACGAGACCCTCGACTGGATGAAGGCGCTCCCTTCGATGGAGGCCCACATCTTCGACGGGCCCCACTTCCTGTTGGAGACGCACCCCGACGAATGCGCCACGTCGATCCGCGGGTTCCTCGCCGAAGTGGATGAACACCGCGACGGTGACGTCCGGCCGTGACCCCGGCGGCCCGATCGACGCCGCCGACTCGGTCCGCGGTTCTCGCTACGGTGCGGCCGTGTCCGACGATCCGACGCAGCCAGATCTCGACGTCGCCACCGCCATGGCCGCCAGCGCGAGCCAGATCTGGGCGGCGTGGACCGATCCCACGGCGATCTCCCGATGGTGGGGTCCCGATGGGTTCACGAGCACGGTTCGCGAGCTCGACGTCAGCGATGGCGGCCGCTTCGACGTGGCCATGCGCGGCCCGGACGGCACCGAGTTCTCGAACGTGTACGAGTTCGAGCAGGTCGAGCCCGCCCGCCGCATCGTGTACGTGCACCAGGGGTCACCGGAGCACGGCCTCGCCCCTTCGCGGTCCGTCATGGAGATCGACGAGCTCGAGGGCGACGCCCCTCGGACCAGGGTGACGCTGCGCGCCTACTACGCCTCCGAGACCGACCGTCGCCGGCACCTCGACGACTTCCAGGCCGAAGCCGGCGCTCAGCAGCTCCTCGCGAGGCTCGAGCGGGTCGCGCTGGACGGCTGATCCGCTACGCCGAGCAACGACTCGGTCGTAGCATCGGCAACAGCGACGACACGACGAGGAGCAGGTGATGGCTGGACGTGTGGTGCACTTCGAAGTCCCCTACGACGACGCCGATCGGGCTCGGGCGTTCTACTCGGACGTGTTCGGCTGGAGCATCCAGCCCGTTCCGGACTTCGAGTACAACTTCGTGCAGACGGGACCGACCGACGACGAGTCAGGTATGCCTGCCGAGCCCGGGTTCATCGGCGGCGGCATGTTCCAGCGTGCGGAGGACATCGGCCGGCCGATCATCACGATCGACGTCGATGACATGACAGCGGCCCTCGCCGCCATCGCGCAGCACGGCGGCGTCACGATCCGTGAGCCCATGCAGGTCGGCGAGATGGGCATCGCGTCGTACTTCACCGACAGCGAGGGAAACCTCATGGGCCTCTGGCAGACGCTCGCCCCGACCTGATGCTCCGCGGGTGACGGTCGTCGTCCCCAGTCACCACATTCGTCGTGTCGGCGGCCGTTCTGTTGGAGCGCGACGTCGAGATCCAGGACACGACGTCCCCGTCCAACTCCGCTCGTCGTCTCGGCGAGACTGAGGGTGATGTCGTCACCCCCAGAGCGATCCTCCGATCAGGTCGAGGTGCTCGATGTGACGTCCTGGCGTGCCGGTGGCGAGGAGCAACTCGGCACGAAGCCGAAGCAGTGGCTGCGCGATCCATCGGATCGCCTGTGGTTGTGGAAGGCGGTGACCAGCAACCACTCGGCGACCGGTGATTTCGCGAAAGGATGACGACTGGGCGGAACGGATCGTGACCGAGATCGCCCGGACGATGGGCATCCCGGTGGCGATGAGCGAGCTGGCGGAACGGTCAGGTGTGCTCGGCACGGTCAGCCTCTCAGTGGTGGACCCAGAGTCCGAGCGCCTCGTCCACGGCAACGAGTTGCTCGCCGAGGTCGGAGTCGTCGGGTCTGACCCGCATGATCGCACGGGCTACACCCTCGCTGCCGTTCGTCGATCTCTGGAAGGTGTCGCTGGTGCGTCACCGGGTACGACCGCGTTCGAGTGCTTTGCCGGCTTCCTGATCATCGATGCAGTGGCCGGCAATACCGACCGGCACCAGGAGAACTGGGCCGTCATCGAATCGTCGGCGGGGGAGCGTCGTCTCGCCCCGAGCTTCGATCATGCGTCGAGTCTCGGGTTCCTGCTCGATGACACCGCTCGCTCCACGATGCTCACCACGACCGATCAGAACCAGACTCCCGAAGAATGGTCCGCCAGAGCGCGAACTCGCTTCGAGGGCCGCCCGCACCCGGTGGACGTCGCAACGGCGGCGCTGGTCGACCTCCGAGCCGAGCTGGCAAAGGCGGTCGTGGAGCGGCTCGAGCGTCTCGATGTCCAGGCGATCGTTGCTCAGGTGCCACCTGGGAGGATGAGCGAGCCTGCCCGCAAGTTCGCGGTGCGGGTTGGCGAGGCCAATCGTGCGCGCATCCTGTCCCACCCCACCCTTACGATGGATCCATGACCTCCGCCGAGTCTCCGCAGCGACGACTGTTCGTCGCTTGGCGCAACCCAGAGACACGACAGGTCATCCCGGTCGGTCTTCTCGTGCAGCGCCGACACGACGACACGACGTCGTACTCGTTCGCCTATCTGAAAATGGCCGAGACACTCGACGGATTTCACCCGCTTGCCGGTCTGCCCGACCTGCACCAGCGCTATGACTCGCCTGCCCTGTTCCCGGTGTTCGCGAACCGGCTGATGCCCCGTGAGCGTGCTGACTATCCGGACTACCTCAGCCGTCTCGATCTCGATGTCGACGCAGACCCCTTCGAGGTGCTCGGTCGCAGCAACGGGGCACGCGCTACCGATCGCATCGAGGTGTTCGCTGCGCCAGAACTCACCCCTGACGATCGAGCGACCTCACTGTTCTTCGTGCGGGGCATCCGTCATCTGGGCGGTGCCCCCGAAGCGGTGGATCGTCTGCAGGCCGGGCAGACGCTCGCGATCGTCGATGAACCCGACAATGTGATGAACGGCCGAGCCCTGCTGCTCGCGGGAGAGGATCGGGTGCCCGTCGGGTGGGTGCCGGACTATCTCGTCGAACACATCCACGAACTCCGTCAGTGGAACGGTGCGGATCCGACGGTCACGGTCGAACATGTCAATGGTCCCGACACTGCGCCGCACATGAGAGTGCTGTGCCGGGTCACCGCTCCATGGCCGGCGGGCTACGAACCGTTCCACTCGATCGAGTTCCAGCCAGTCGTGGGCTTGGACGAGTAGAACGCGGTGACGGGTGAGGCCTGACCCTGGGCATCAGGTGAACGGGACGCTGCGATGACGGCCTTCCGCCGTCATCGGCGAAAGCGGGCGGCGCAGTTCGCGTCCGTGACCTACAGCCAGGACGGCGGGCACCTGACCGGGGTCAGAGGCGGGCGCGCATCTTCTCGCACACACCGCTGACGCCGTCCACGTCGCAGGTGCGGTGCGTGCCACGGACGACGCCCCGGTAGGTGCCGTACATCATGAAGTAGTCGACCGCGAACACTCCGAGCTGGTGACGCACCGTGTTGCGTCGCGACGGTTCGAAGGTGACCTCCAGCCGTCCGTCGTCCGACGCGATGGTCCAGGGGCCGAGCGGATCATCGCCCTTGGCGGTGAACGAGACATCAGCCAACGGTTCGCAGTCGCCATCGATCCACAGGCTCGACTCCTCCTCCTGGTCCGGGAGCTGGGGGCGGGTCGCGACGTTGGCGCCGACGATTCGACCTGCGTCGCGGAACGCGAATGTCCCCCACGTCCAGTCGGTGCGGTACGGCAGCAGCGAGCGGTGCTCGTCGATGATGGCCAGGTCCCGGTCCGGGTCGAACACGATCGCCTCGTCGCCCACCGACAGGGTGCCGCCGACGGCGAAGACCTGCTTCCAGGTGTACAGCGAGCCGCGGGGGAGCTTCGCGCTCACCGACAGCGGCGCGGACGATGCCGTGGTGTCGAGGGTGAGCTCGCCTCGTATGGCGTCGCTGTGTTCGGAGGCGGCGATGTCGATGAGGACGCGATGAGCGCCGTCGGCTCGGTCGAAGGCGAACTCGAGGGAGTAGCCGTCGCGGACGAACCGGCAGGTGGCGTCGGGCAGGTCGCTCGGCAACCGCAGCGCTCCGGGCGGCGCGACGGCCTGTCGGGCGTGCAGCCGGTCGGTCGGCCGGTGGTACGCGAAGAAGTCCGAGCTGGCCAGGTACTTGGCGTCCTGCATGATGAACGAGGTCGACCACTCCGGGTGGACCACCAGGAACCCGACCCACTCCTTGAGGCGCGTGCGTCGCAACCATCGCGCCGGCCAGCCGGCGCCCTCGGTCGGGTCCGCGTTCGAAGGACGGTCCTCGAAGCGGCCGAACTCGATCCGTCCGGCGGTCGAGAGGTGCGGGGTGCTCGCCATGTGCTCGACACTATGCAGCCGGTGCAGCGTCCCACTCGATCGGCTCAGCTCGAGTGCCCCGCGCGTCAGCGGAGCGCACCGTAGGTGGCGTCGATCAGCGCTCGGTTGCGTGAGCTCTGCCATCGAGGCACCACGTGGTTCATGACGTATCCGAACGCGAGCCCGGCGTCGGGGTCAGCGAAGCCGAGCGCCCCGCCGGTCCCGAAGTGCCCGAAGCTGCGATCGTTGGGGCCGATGGGGCGACGTGCCGTGGTGGGTTGGAAGCCGAACCCGAAGGCGACGTCGTCAGCGAGGACGGGGCAGAACCCTTCCGCCTGAGGTCGGGTGGCCTGCGCCAGCAGCGGAGGTGAGATCAGCCCGTCGGTCGTGAGGAGCTCGGCGTAGAGACGAGCGATTCCCGACGCTGTGGCGTGACCGCTCGTCGAGCCGATCTGGGCGCTGCGCCACGCAGGGGTGTTGACGACTCCGATCGACGAGTAGCCGGACGGGTTGAGATGCGCGAGCACGTTCATGAGGAGGTCGCCGTCGAGCCCGTCGAAGTTCGTCACTGCAGGGATCGGGTTCGGCGGTGCCCAGATGACCTCGGCGCACCGGTGTTGTTCACCCGCCGGTACCCCGAACCAGAGGTCGGCGCTGATGGGCCCGATCGCTGAGCGCAGTCGATCTCCAGGCATCTCGCCGGTCACTCTGCGAAGGATCTCGCCGAGGAGATGCCCGAACGTGTTGGTGTGGTAGACGAGCCGGTCGCCGGGCCGATACCAGGCGTCGGTGCTCGCGATCGCGTCCGTCATGCGGGCCCAGTCGAAGAGGTCCGCGTCGGTGAGCCGTTCGCGTATCGCTGGGACGCCGGCGCGGTGGCTGAGTGCGTGTGCGACGGTGGCCTGGTCCTTGCCCCCGGTTCCGAACTCGGGCCACACGTCGGCGATCGGCTGGTCCAAGTCGAGCTGGCCGCGGTCGACGAGTTGCAGCACCAGGATCGAGAGGATGGCCTTCCCGACGGAGTACACGTCGACGAGCGTGTCGGTCTCCCAGCGCCTCGACCGGGATTCGTCGGCCCACCCACCCACGAGGTCGACGACGACGTCACCGTCGACGATCACGTGCACCCCGGCACCGACTTCGCCGCGCTCCGCGAAGTTCGAGACGAACGCGTCACGGACTCCTTCGAACCCCGAGGCGCACCAGCCGGCAACCGTGTCCTCCATCAGCCCAGTGTGGCACCTGGTCGAGGTTCAGCCGGGCGGGTGGAGCGCATGACGGCGCCCCTCCATGTCGTCGAGTCGTCGTGTCGTCGCAGCTGAGTCCGCCCGCCAGGTCGCGTTCGTCGACGGCCGTCGGGACGCCTCACACGAGCTCGTCAGCGGCGGAGAGGGACGGACCACCGAGGGTCAGAAGGCCTGCTCGATCCAGCTGTCGCCCTTGACCTTCTTGCCGAGCAGGACGCCCTCGGTCGACGCGATGCCCTCGTAGACCGACGCCGACGGCAGCGCGAACTCCTGGTCCTGCAAGCTGGTGGTGACCGTGAGGTCCGCGCCGAAGGACGGGATCTCCACCCGGAACTGCTGGGCGTAGCCGCGACCGCTGGTCGGGCTGACCCACAGCTCGCCGACCGGGGTGAGCTTGCTGGCCACGTAGTAGAGGTGGCCCTCGTCGTCCTGGATCGTCGCGTAGGAGTCGACGGTCACGCCGATCTCGGGCTTGTACCCCTCGCCGATGATCCCGGCGTTCGAGATCGAGTAGCCGTTGTCGAGCTGCATGTCCTGCAGCAGCCAACGCACTCGGTCGCTCGAGTCGCTGCCACCGAAGTAGCCGTACTCGTGGTCCATCCAGGTGGTGCCGCTGACCTCGAACTCCTCGCCGTCGATCGTGATCGTGCCCTTCGCCGCGAGGCGGGTGAAGGAGAAGTAGTAGTTGTCCTTCTCGAGGCTCTGCTCGGTCGCGCTCGGTTCGATGCCGGTGCCGAAGACGAAGAACGGTCGGCCCTGCTGGGAGAACGTGAGGTCGAACTCGACCTCCGTCAGGCTCGGCTCGTCGACCATGAGCGCCTTCACCTTGATGTCCTTCGACGGATCGGCCTTCGGCGCCGTCATCGAGACGAAGCTGCGCACGGCGACGGCTTCGGCGCCGGTGCCGCCGCCACCGGTGAGGGTGACCTTCGGCGGGGTCGTGTACCCGGTTCCCGGGTCGATGAGCGCGATCTGTCCGACGCCTCCCTTGTCGTCGAGCACGGCGAGCGCGGTGGCCCCGGTGCCGTCGCCCTCGAACTGCACCTCGGGAGCGGACGTGTAGCCGGTGCCCGGCGACTGGACGCTCAGACTGCCGACCTGCCACGACGGGTCGCCGAGGCGTGCGTACCAGTCCTTGTTCGGGTCGCCCTCCGCCCAGGTCGCCACGTCGAAGCTGCCGGGGCTGGGGATGTAGACCTGCGTCCGCTCGAGGTGCCGCTCGTCGGTGACGTCGCTGAGAGAGATCTGGCTCATCGCGAAGCCCTGGCCGATGAACGACGCGGCGTTGATCTCGAAGCCGAAGACCCGGTCGCCGGCACGCAGTGTGCCGATGTGCCACCACCACTCCGTCGGGGCGCCCTCGTGGCGGTACATGTCCTTGGGGAGGCTGAGCACGACGTTCTCCGGCGGGACCGGATCGGGTTTCGTGTCGCCGGTCCACATCGGGTTCGCCGGGATGGGGACGTCGGGTGCCGGGACTCCGCCGGTGCCGTTCGCAGGGGCCGTCGTCGTGGTGGTGTCTGCATCGCGGTCTGCGTCGTCCGCGCTGCCGCCGTCGCTGCCGCAGGCGGTGACCGCCAGGGTCAGGACCGCGACCGCAGCGATCCGAAGTGTGGTTGGCGTGTGTGCAGAGCGTCGCATCAGGCGACGCTATCGGCGCGTCCTCCGGATTCCGCCGGGAGCCCCGGAAGCCCTCAGTGCTCGTGGCGGTGGTGGAGGTCAGGCACGTGCGGGTGCGAGTGCGCCAGCTCGTGGTGCTCATGGCGATGCGTGTGCGGACCGTCGACGTGCCCACGGTGGTCACGCTCGCTGTGGACGTGGTCGTGGTGGCCGTCGTCGTGGGAGTGCTCGTGTTCGTGCTCGGTCGCACCGTGGCGATGGCCGTGGTCGTGCGCGGTCTGCAGCGACACGGCGACTCCGATGACCGCGAGCGGGACCGAGACGAGCTGGAGCCAACTGACGGGTTCGGCGAGCGCGGTCCACGAGATCAGCGCGCCGATGAACGGGGCGGCGGCGAAGATGACCTGGCCTCGAGCGGCACCGAGGTCCCGGGCGCCCGTGACCCAGAGGGTGATCGACGCGCCGTAGCCGAGGGCTCCGATCACGAGCGCAGCGAGCGCGTTCCTGGCGCTGACGTCCCAGGCACCCGCCATGACGACGCCGAGCAGCAGGTTCGCCGTACCGGCGACCGCGCCCTTCGCGAAGGTCACGTGCTGAGGTGCCAGCTGGTCGATGCGGGCGGTGACGGCGTTGTCGACGCCCCAGCAGGCGCACGCGCCGACGATCAACAGGGCGCCGGGGTGGATGCCCACACCCGGCTCGATCACGAGCAGTGCGCCGGCGACGGTGATGAGTGCGGTCGCCACGATCAGCCGTCGACCGAGGTGCTCGCGGAACACGGTGGCGGCGAGGGCGACGGTGGCGGCGAGCTCGAGGTTCAACAGCAGCGACGCGGTCGCTGCGGGCACCTGCGCCAACCCTGCGACGAGCAGCGCGGGCCCGAGCGCGCCTCCGAAGAGGACGGCGAGTGCGAGCGGCCGCCATCCGGCGCGGAGCTCGTCGGCCCGGGGCGGCTGACCGACGCAGAACGGCACGACCGCCACGGCGGCGCCCAGGTAGAGCAGACCGGCGAGCACGAGCGCGGGCATGTCGCCCGCGAGCTCGGACGCCGCGGGTGCTGACGCTCCGAAGAGCACCGCAGCAGCGAGGCATCGAAGCACTCCTCGTCGTGCCATCACCACGAGTGTGCCAGCGCTCTCTCCGCTTCGCGCGACGAGGCGATCGAACTCCCGGCGGCATCGATGTGGCACGAGTCTCGGCCCGGCGTCCTCAGCACACTCGAGTTCCGGCCGATCTCAGACCGACGCGATCTCTGATCGACGCACTGCACCCGCAGCTGCCCCGACGAAAGGCCCCGACACCCGTGCACGCCGCCCGACTCCGACGCCCTCTCATCGCTCTCGCCCTCGGCTCGGCGCTGCTCGCTGCCGGGTGCACCGACGACGCTGCGCTGGACGCGTCCAAGATGGACGCTGCCGAGAACGAGACGACCGCGACGGACGCCTCCACCACGAGCACGACCTCACCCGCGCTCGACCTGCCCGTCACCGAGCACGAGAGCGCCGACCACCACGTCACCGAGCTGAACGGCGAGGTGCCGCCGGGTGAGGCCACCTTCGCGAAGGAGCAGGAGACGGTCCTGCGCGCGGGGGACGGCCGGGGTCACGAGTCGCTGGTCCACCGCACCGTCCGTGCACCGGGCACACGCGCGCCGATCCACATCCACGGCTACGGCGGCACGACCTGTGTCATCGAAGGCGAGATGACCCTGCTGATGGAGGGCTCGGAGCCGAACACCGTTCCCGCGGGCGGCTGCTACTACATGCCGCCGGACGTCCACATGTCGGGGTTCAACACGGGCGACGTCGACGCGGTCATGCTCGACATCTTCGTGGTGCCCGAGGGCGAGCCGGACTGGGTGAACCTCGAGACGGAGTGACCGTCGGCGTGAGGCGGAACACCGGCACCAGCCGGCCGGCACGCCGCTCGTAGCGCTCGATCCGCGGCCACACCTCGGCCAGCTCGGCCCAGACCCGTGAGCGTTCGTCGCCGCAGCAGTCTGGCCCGAGCGCTCCTCGGGCGGAGAACCTCCCGTGTCGTCACCGGCAGCGACGCTGCAGCAGCTGCGATGGCGGACCAGCCCGGTGAGCACGGAACGCTGCGATCCTGGCGGTCAGCGCTCGTCGACTCCCTGCAGCACGGGCTTGATGTCGAGCACGGGTGTGCCGTCGATGGCTTCGATCGGGCCGACCTGCAGGCGCGTCCCGTCGACGCCGAGCAGCTCCACCTCGTGCAGCCCGATCGGGTTCGGCCGATCGGCGGACCGAGTGGTGAAGACGCCGGCTCGGCGCCGATCCGGATCGTCGCGCGGGTGCACCGAGAGCGTCGTGCGGTCGCCGCGGTCGAGCCACGTGAGCACCACGAGGCGAGCACCGACCCGGAGGCCGTCGAGCGCATCGCGCAGCTCCGGTCGGATCACGATGACGGCACCGGGGGCTCCTTCGTCGCCCTGACGCGGTGCCCGCTCGAGGTCGGTCAGCGTCGAGGACACCCAGCCGACCGGCTCGACCTCGATCCTGGTGTGCTCGACCATGGCCGGAGCCTTGCGTGCACCGGCTGACCGGTCAACCATCGGCGCGGCGGTGTTCGGTGCGAGCGAACCGGCCCGACGCACCGCAACGGTGCTACGTTCCGCGCAGCGAATCCTTGGGGGGATGCACATGACACCAACACGCACGCGGCTGCGAATCGTCGCGACACCCATCATCGTCGGCCTGGTTGCCATGTTGGGAGCGGCGTGTGCGCCGCCGCCCAAGGCGCCGACCGGGATCATCTTCAACGTGCCGGCCGTCGGCTACATCGGCAAGCAGTTCACGCCGACCGCATCGGCTCCGAACAACCTGCCGGTCGAGATCTCTCTCGGCGAGGCGAGCTCCGGCTGCACCTTGAGCGGCGGGGTCCTGTAC
>JAEWED010000019.1 GCA_023389745.1 Actinomycetes bacterium | reverse complement strand
CGGCGAGGCCCCGCTGGGTGATCGCGTAGATCGCGACACCGACACCGAAGGTGACCGCCGACGCCACGCGGCCGCTGTCGCGGGCGAGGATGCCGGTCGCCACGAACACGGCGCCGTAGGGGACCGCAGCCTGGACCGTCCCGCGGTAGCGGAACGCCGCGGTGTCGCCGAAGAGCGCGAGCACCCACAGCCCGGCGGCGATCACCACGAGGAACCCGTCGGTCGCGACGACCGGGGCGATCAGCTCCGGCACCTCGGCGAACGACCGGGAGATCTCGCTGCGCAGCACGTCGAGCGACGTCGGGCCCGGCACCACCCCCAGCAGCTGCGTGCCCCCGGCGAACCACCACGTCAGCACGAGGGCCCCGACGACCAGGTGGGTGGCGACCGCGACGGCGATGCCGGCGCGCAGCCGTCGCAGCACGAGCGCCGTCAACCAGGCCAGCACGACGAACGGGCCGAGGCGCCCGAGGAAGCTCCAACCCTCGAAGAGCCGCGTGAACGACGCGGCGGTGCCCAGCGCCAGGGCGAGCAGGCCGACCTCGGCGGCGACGAGCGCCCGACGCGACGCGACCGAGCCCGTGGGGCTCACCGCGCCGCCTCGATCGTGGCGGTGCCCTCGGCCCAGACCTCGCTCAGGCTGCGAGCACCGTCGAATCGGACCACTGCGGCAGCCGAGGACCCGGTCGGTCCCTCGGCGGAGGGGTCGGGCGATCCGTGTCGATCGGGCAGGGTCGCCACGACGACGACCCCTGGCACCTCACGGCGGAAGTCGCCCAGGGCGCCTGCTGCGGCGCCGTCGAGCGCGCCGACGCACACGATCGGCCGCCCCACCTGCGACCGTCGCAGGTGCTCGAGCGTCGCCGCGAGCTGGTCGCCCCGGTGCACGCCGTGGTCGGGCTCGACGATGGCCAGGCGGTCCATCAGCTCGTCGAGCTCGGCGACGGCGGGGACGAAGCCCGAGTCCGCGCCGCCGGTGGTGACCAGGCGGACGAGCTCGTCGCGTGCAGCGGCGAGCTCGACCACGCTGGCCGCGGCGGACACCGCCCGCTCGAAGGACCGATCGTCGTGGGCGGCGGCCCTCAGGTCGACGACCACCGTCGATCGTCGCTGCCACGGGACGTCGAACTGCCGGACGACGGGGGTCCCCAGGCGAGCGGTGCTCGGCCAGTGGATCCGTCGGAAGTCGTCCCCGCTCACGTACTCGCGCAGCGAGGCGAACTCCTCGTCGACGGTGCTCGACGAGGTCAGCGAACGTGAGCCGTGCTCGGGCTCCTCGCCGACCGTCGGTGCCAACGGCGACAGCGCCCATGTGCGCGGCAGCACCATGACCGCCGCAGTGCCGCCCGCCTCGGAGCGACGCACGACCAGGCCGAACGCGTCCTCGGTCGAGATGGTCAGCGGACCGACCCGTTGCACGCCCCGCCGCGAGGTCGGCAGCGAGTAGCGGGCGGTCGAGGAGCGTCCGGGGGGGATCGGGGCGAGGGCGACCCGCGCCTGCCCGAAGCCCGGGACCTGGTCGGCGAGGGTGACCACCGGTGAGCTGCGGCGGTCCCGGTTGGTCACGGTGAGGTGCACCTCGCACCCGTCACCGACCCGCACGCGGCCTGGTCGGGGGCTGCGGCGGATCTCGAGCGCGGGTCGACGCCACGCGACGACGCCTGCCGCGATCGCGACCGCGCCGAGTGCCGCTGCGCTCAGCATCGCGGTCTCGGGCAGGCCGAAGAGCCAGGCCAGCACGGCGACCGCGATGCCCACGACCACGACCACGACCCCGCGCCGGGTGAGTGTCATGTCAGCTCGGGACGGGAGTGCTCGTCAGGAGCTCGGCGATGGCCTCGTCCGCGCTGAGGCCGCTCAGCCGGGAGTCGGGACCGATGACGATGCGGTGTGCGAGCACCGGCCCGGCGAGCGCCTTGATGTCGTCCGGGGTGACGAACTCGCGGCCGTCCGCCGCCGCCCGGACACGGGCGGCCCGCAGCAGCCCGAGCACCGCCCGGGGCGAGACGCCGAGGCGCAGCATCGAAGCCTCTCGGGAGCGCTGCGCCAGGTCGACCAGGTACGCGACGAGCGCGTCGGCGACGTAGACCTGCTCGGCCGCCTCGCCGAGGGCGAGGACGTCCTCCGCGCTGGCCACGGGACGCAGCTGCGACAGGATGCGGTCGTGGTCGACCTCTCGCAGCAGGTCACGCTCATCCGCGGTGGACGGATACCCGATCGAGAGCTTCATGAGGAAGCGGTCGAGCTGGCTCTCGGGCAGCGGGAACGTGCCGTGGTGCTCGAGCGGGTTCTGGGTGGCCATGACCATGAAGGGTCGCTGCAGGCGATAGGTCGCGCCATCGACGGTGACCTGCTCCTCGGCCATGGCCTCGAGCAGCGCGGACTGCGTCTTGGGTGACGCCCGGTTGATCTCGTCGCCGAGCAGCAGCTGGGTGAACACGGGACCCGGTCGGAACTCGAACGACCCGTCCTGCTGACTCCAGACCGAGGTGCCGACCACGTCGGACGGCAGCAGGTCCGGGGTGAACTGGACACGGCGGAAGTCCGCGTCGATCGAGCGGGCGAGCGCCTTGGACAGCGAGGTCTTGCCGACCCCGGGGACGTCCTCGAGCAGCAGGTGCCCGCGGGCCACCAGGCACGTCACCGTCAACGCGATCACGTCGTCCTTGCCGCGGATCGCACGTTGCACGTTGGTGCAGATGCCGTCGAACACCTCGGCAAAGGTGCGCGGATCCTGACGCTCGTACGAGCGCCCGTTGGTTTCGACGGTCACTGGCGTCCCTTCGTCGGTGAACCGCCCCGAGTCTGCCAGAGGAGCCAGGCCGCTGGCGTCGCACCCGCTGCTACGTTCGCCGTCGTGCACCGCCCGCTCACCGTCTCCCAGGACCTCCGCCCGTGACCGGCGGGGTCGGCCCCAACTACCTGGCGGTCGACATCGGCGGCACGAAGCTGGCCGCTGCGGTCGTCACCGACGACGGCGCCATCCTGGCCCGCGGGCGGACCCCGACCCACGGCTCCGGGCCCGAGGGGCTGTTCTCGACCCTCGTCGAGCTCGTCGACTCGACGCTCGCCGAATCGGGGGCGTCGGTGGTGGCCCTCGGCGTCGGGTGCGGCGGGCCGATGGAGCTGCACGGCACGACCGTGTCGCCGCTGAACATCACGCAGTGGCGCGGCTTCCCGCTGCGCGCCCGCCTGGCCGAGCGCTACGAGCTCCCGACGTACGTCGACAACGACGCGAAGGCCCTCGCGCTCGGTGAGGGCTGGCTCGGTGCGGCCCAGGGCGTCGACAACTACCTGTCGATGGTCGTGTCCACCGGTGTCGGCGGGGCGATCGTGCTCGACGGCTCCCTGCTCGACGGGATCGCCGGCAACGCCGGGCACATCGGGCACGTGGTGGTCGAGCCGCTGGGGCGCCCCTGCGCCTGCGGCGCCCGCGGCTGCCTCGAGGCCGAGGCGTCCGGGACGGCGATCCGCGCGATCACCGGCGCCCCGGCGGAACAGGCGCCCTTCGAGGTGCGGGTCCGCACCGGTCGACTGGTCGGCCGTGTGGTGGGCTCGCTCGCCAACCTGCTCGACCTGCACCTGGCGACCGTCGCAGGCTCTGTGGCGCTGGGCTTCGGCGACGACTTCTTCGACGCCGCGAACGCCGAGGTCGAACGCGTCGCCCGGCTCTCCTTCGCCCGCGGTGCGCACATCGTGCCGTCCGGGTGCGGAGCCGACGGCCCGCTCGTGGGCGCCGCCGCGGTCGCCCGAGCGGGGCTCGAGCGAGAGGTACCGTGGCAGCCGTGACCGGGCCCGCCGCTCCCCACGACACCGCTCCCCACGACTCCCGCCCGATCCGGCTGCCGCTGCGAGCGGTGCTCGCCGTCGCGGTGCGACCGCAGCTCTGGGCGACCGCCGTGCGGGTCTCGTTGCAACTGGCGCCGTCGGGCTGGTGGCGCACCGCGCCGTACCTCCCGTTGCCGGATCCCGACTACTTCCGATTCCGGATGGTGACCGCCTACGGCGGCGACGGCTCCACTCCGGCGGACGAGCACGACCTGATCACGTACCTGCGCTGGTGCAGGAACTGGCCGGCGCTCGTGCGCCGCTGATCGCCGATCACCGGTGAGCGCGCCTCTCGAGCACCAGAGCGACGCCGCGGCCGTCGCGATCCGCCTGGTGCGCGTCGAGGTGCCCCTGGTCGTCGAGCACCGCTCGGCGCACGGCGCCGAGCGGGTGCGCGACGTGGTGCTCGTGGAGTGGCGCCGCGCCGACGGCGGCGTGGGCTGGGGCGAGTGCCCGACGGTCGACCAGCCGGGCTACTCGACCGAGACCACCGAGGCGGCCTGGCGCGGTCTGCATGACGACCTGGCGCCCGCGGCGCTGGCGGGCCGCTCGCCGAGGTGGGGCGGGCTCGTCGCCGCGGCCGGTGCGCTGGCCGACGC
>JAEWED010000007.1 GCA_023389745.1 Actinomycetes bacterium | reverse complement strand
TGAACTCCCCGCGGATCAGGCCGAACCGGTCGGACTCCGACAACGTCAACGTGTTCTTGAGCAACTCGGCGTCGGGGTCGTGTGGGCCGTCCATGTCGGCCAGCTCACCCAACGCTGTGACGTGGTGTTTCCAGGTGTCGAACACCATCGCGGAGGCCGCGTCGATCAGGTCAGGGATCACCTCGGCGAGTGCGTCGAGGTTCCGTTCGTTCACCGCCGATGCGAAGACGCGGGCGTGGTCCACGCCGATGCGGCCCTCGACCAACGCCTCATCCACCACCGTCAGATCCGTCGCCAAGCGGTTCGCGAGCGACAAGCGGGCTCGAGCGACACCCGCTGGGAGGTTGGCGTGTTGGGCGAGCCACTTCGACGTCGTCGCACCGAGGCGGATGTCGGTGTGACGGCGACGATCCAACTCGGCGAGTGCGTGGGCTTCGGCTGCGTCGACCGCGGACCGGGCACGTTCCAACTCGAGGGTCAACGAACGCAACGCCGGCCCGTCCAACGAGGCGACCGGCACCGCCGCCGCGACCGACAAGGCCTGTACGGCCGCGTCGGCACACGCCCCCAGCAACGCTTGCGGTGTTGCCGGAGGCATCTCGTCCTCGTCGACGGTTGCGGCATCGAACATATGTTCGAGCGTAACGAGAGGGTCCGACACTCAACCGCCTGCCCGCCCGTCCACGTGGTGGGCGGGCGCTACGGTCCTCGCGGTGGGAAGGCTCCGGTGGGTTGCGTGGTCCGTGCTCGTCCTGGTCGTCGCCGCGTGCGGTGACCCCGGCGTCGAGCCGGCCGGCGGGCCGGGGACCGCTGCCGACGGTCCGCACCTCTTCCCCACCGGCACGCCACTCGGCGACGGGTTCGTCGTACCCGAGGGCACGGTGGCGTTGACACAGCCGATCATCGGACCCCACCTGTCGTCGTCGCCGCCGTCGTGGTCGGTCGAGCTGGTCCCGAGCGACCCGGTCGCGGCGATGAACGACCTGATCGCCCAAGCGCGCGACCTCGGGTTCCAGCTGGGGGCGCACACCCCCACCCCGTGCACCTACGACGACGACGTGCCCGAGAGCGGCACGACGAACCAGGCTCCCTGGCCGCCGCCCGACGGGCAGCCGGTGCCCCGATCCGTGAGCTGCTCGGTCGGCGGGTTCCGGGAACGCGAGGGCATCGCCGAGCGCCTGTGGCTCACCACCAGCTTCGGGTACCGCGACGCCCTGCCCGGCTCCGCCGGTGGCAGCGGTGACGTCTCGCTCGAGCAGCTTCCCGCCGGCTCGTTGGACGGCCCGTTCGGCGGCCATGCGGTTCCGGTCGAGCCGATCGCACCGCTGCCGTCCGACTGGGAGACCGACGACCCGCCGCCGGCGCCTGCGCTCGCCGCCGGTGATGCCTTGGTACCGACCGACGACCCCTACCTGTGGCAGCACTGGGTGCCGCGGCTGGTCGACGGCTCGCGGCTCGTGGTCCCGACCCGGACGCCGATCTGCCAGGGCGGCTTCGCCGCGGTGCTCGACGTCACGGGCGATCCCGACGAGGTGATGGCCGGCTACGTCGAGCAGCTCCAGGAGTGGTCCGCCGAGTTCGGAAGCCCACCGACGACGACCGAGGGCACGCTCCTCGATCGGCGTGTCGTGCACTCGGTCTCGTCGGTCGACGGCACCTCGCTGCACGCCATCACGGTCGTCGGCCTCGACGGCGAACCGACCCGACTGAGCTACTCCATCTGCCCCGGCTGAGAGGTCGAACGAGCGCCACTGCGACCGCCCTGCTCGCGGCGGGAGCGAGGGAACCCGCGGGCGCGTCAGAGCACTCGCGACCGAACCACCCACCCGGCGCGCGCCACCGCGACCGCCCTGCTCGTGGCGGGAGTCAAAAGCGACAGACCCCCGGGTCCGGTCGCGGTCCTCACGGGGGTGGAGGGATCGCGTCGGACCCGGGGGGAACTGACGGCCGAACGAGTGGGGGTGTCCAGCTCCGTCAGGAAGGGTGCTACGCCTGGCGGTCCGCCATGAGCGTGAGCAGCGAGTCGAGCTCGAGCTGGGCGCCGACCGCGACGGGTACGTCCTGGGAGACCCGCAGCAGCTCCTTGGCGTAGCGCAGCGCTCGGTTCGAGTTGGCGGCGACGGCCGCGGCCATCTCGGCGGCGGTCGACGCGAGGTCCTCGAAGGGCACGACGCGGTTCACGAGGCCCCACTCCTGGGAGCGGGCGGCGTCGAGGCGCAGTCCGAGGTAGAGCATCTCCGCCGCGCGGGCGCTGCCGACGAGGCGGGGGAGTCGCTGGGTGCCACCACCCCCGGGCACGAGGCCGTGCACCAGTTCGGTCAGCCCGAGCTGTGCGTTCTCCGCTGCGATCCGGAGGTCGCAGGCGAGCGCCATCTCGAGTCCGCCACCGAGGGCGTACCCGTTGATCGCGGCGATGGTCGGCTGGGGCAGCGCGGCGAGCTGGTCGATGTCTCGACTCGAGCGGAGCCGATCACGACGCTGCGCCGGCGACTCGGGAGCGCCGGCCTCCTTGAGGTCCATGCCGGCACAGAAGAAGCGGTCACCCGCAGCGGTCAGGACCACCACCGCGATCTCGTCGTCCGCGGCGATGCCGGACCAGAGCGCCTTGAGCTCGTTGCGCATCTGCTGGTTGCGGGCGTTCGCCGCGTCGGCGCGCTCGAGGGACACCGTCGCGACGCCGTCGACCACCGAGCACGAGGTGGCCTCGAGGCCGTCGGCCCAGGGACGCGCCGTCACGACGCGCTCCCGTCGTCGACCTTCTTGCCGTCGTCGTCGTAGCGGTAGATGCCGTGACCGGTCTTGCGGCCGAGTCGGCCGGCGGCGACCAGGTTCTTCAGCGTCGGCGTCGCCTTGAAGCGCTCGCCGAACGACGTCTCGAGACCGCCGAGCGCGTGCAGGTAGGTGTCGAGCCCGTTGAAGTCACCGAGCTCGAGGGGGCCCATCGGGAAGTTCAGACCGAGCTTCAACGCCTTGTCGATGTCGGCGGGGCTGGCGACGCCCTCTTCGAGCATGCGGAGGCATTCGAGGCGCACGATGGCCGAGATGCGAGAGGTGAGGAAGCCGGGGCTGTCCTTGCGGCAGACCACGGTCTCCTTGCCGAGGCCCTGGGCGAACTCCTCGGCGGTGGCGAGGGTGGCGTCGCTGGTCTGGAGTCCGCGGACGAGCTCGACCAGGCGCATGAGCACCGGCGGGTTGAAGAAGTGGGTGCCGACGACCTGCGTGGCGCGGTCGCCCAGTGCAGCACCGATCGCGGTGACCGACAGCTGCGAGGTGTTGGTGCCGAAGATGCAGTGGTCCGGTGCGGTCGCCGCGGCGGCGAGGAACACCTCGTGCTTGACCGGCACCTGCTCGAGCACTGCTTCGATCACGATGTCGGCGCCCTCGGCGGCGTCGCCGATCGAGTCGGCCGCCACGATGCGGGCGAGTGCAGCGTCGGCCTCGTCGCGCGACACCTTCTCCTTGGCCACGAACTTGTCGAGGCTCGCGGAGGTGGCAGCCAGGGCCCGCTCCACGGCGCCCTCTGCCGCGTCGACCAGGCGGACGTCGTGTCCTGCCGATGCACTGATCTGCGCGATGCCTGCACCCATGGTGCCGGCTCCGATGACTGCGACTCGCATCCGATCCTCCTGTTGCCGCCGCGACGGGGCGGGTGAGTGGGGTGACCGGCGCGGCCCCATCCTGGTACGCCGGCCACCCCGGACTTTGCCGGGACTCCTCTCGGAGCCCGAGTTTCCTACGCCCCGCGATGCCTGCGGGGCCTCAGGACTCCTTGCGGAGCCCGAGCGACATCTCGCCGATGAGGGCGCGGTGCAGGTCGTTGCTGCCCTCGACGATCTGGAGCACCTTGGCGTCACGCAGGTAGCGCCCGATCGGGTACTCCGGCGACACGCCGTAGGCGCCGTGGATCTGGAACGCGTCCGCCGCGCTGCGGAAGGCGACGTCGCTGGCGTACATCTTCGCCATCGAGGTGAGCTTGCGGGCGCGCTCGCCGCGGTCGAGTGCGTCGGCGGCCTTGGCCACCAGCAGTCGAGCGGTCTCGACGCCGACCTCCATGTCGGTCACCTTGGACTGCACGATCTGGAACTCCGAGATCGGGTGGCCGAAGGCGTTGCGGTCCACGGCGTAGTTGCGTGCCTCGGTGAGGCAGGCCTGGGCGACGCCCACGGCGCGGGACGCCACGCCGAGGCGGCCGCGCTCGACGGCGGTCATCGCCACCGAGAAGCCCTGGCCCTCTTCACCGAGCAGCGCGTCGGCGCCGACGCGCACGTCGTCGAGGATGACCTCGCCGGTGCAGATCGGACGGAAGCCGAGCTTGTCCTTGTAGGGGAACAGCCCCAGGCCCGGCGTGTCGATCGGGATGATGAACGCAGTGACGCCGCGGTGACGAAGGGCGCGGTCCGAGGTGGCGAACGTGACGAGGAACGAGGCGATGTCCAGGTTCGAGATCCACGCCTTGGAACCGCTGATGACGAACTCGTCGCCCTCACGGCGGTAGGTCGTCTGCATGCCGGCCACGTCGCTGCCCGAACCAGGCTCGGTCACGCCGGCGGCACCGAAGATGGTGCCCTCGGCCAGCGGTCGCAGCCACCGTTCCTTCTGCTCGGGCGTGCCGAAGTCGGCGATGCTCGCCCCGACGAGGCCCGAGGGCATCGAGAGCAGGCAGCCCATCATGTTGCAGACCTTCGAGATCTCCTCGATGAACAAGGCGAACGTGCCGAAGTCCAGTCCTGCGCCGCCGTCCTCGACCGGCACGGTGCCGCCGAAGAAGCCGAGCCCCGCCATCTGGGCGAGGAGATCGTCGGGAAGCTTCTCCGCTTGGTCGTACTCCGTGACCCGGGGTGCGATCTCCTTGCGGGCGAAGTCCCCTGCGATCTCGATCAGCTGCTGTGCCGATTGTGCGTCGATTGCCACGAGTACCCCCTATCCGTACTAAACATTATCATAGATTATCCGATGCGCAACAGGTACGCCCACACGACGTGCGGCGACGGGCCGGTTGCCGCCGGCCCGTGAGCGGGCGTGGGCCGGCGAAGAGGGTCGGCCCCGCTGCGCAGCGCGACCGACCCGTCAGGGGATCAGCTGAAGACGTCCTCGGTCAGCGGCTCGGAGATGACCGTCCCGGGAGCGATCTTCTCGCAGCCGCAGGCCTCCTTGTCGAAGTACACGATCTCGCCGGTGAGCAACGGCTCCTCGTCGTCGCTGAACGGGAAGAACCAACCCATGCGCTGGCTCACCAGGTACGTCGCGTCGGGGTCGTCGATGCCCTCACCAGAGACCAGGCCGCCGTCCTCGAGCAGCACCGAACCGGGGTACGGCTGGTGCCAGACGCCGTGGGCGGAGATGCCCCAGTCGGCGACCGCGAGGTGCTCGATGTCGAGCTGCAGGACGTTCGCGCCGCTGTCGGCGAGGCCCTGGTAGAAAGCGCGGATCTCGTCGAAGCCGTGCATCTCGGTCGTCGCGCCCAGGCCGTAGAAGCGGTACACCGCGTCCGGGCTGACCGACTCCAGGATGCGGTCCGGCTGACCGAGGACCTCCCACTTGATGTGGTCCTTCATCACCCCCAGGATCTTCTTGCGTCGAGGGTCCGTCTCCGCCTGATACGCAGCGTCGTACGTGGCCCACCCCTTGCGAAGGTCCAACAACATGATTGCTCCTCTCGTGTGAACTGAATGATCGATCGGTCGGCTCAGGCGCGCTCGAAGGCGTCGTCGAGCCAGCGGGCGGAGATGTTCGGGTTGATCGTGCAATCGAGCACGAAGGGCCCGGTGGTCAGGTCCAGGTCGACGAGCGCCGTGCGGACGTCGTCGAGCGACGTGGCGTTCGCGGACCGGGCGCCGATGCCGGCGGCGATCGCGGCGAAGTCGCCCTGACGGAACACCGACAGGGCGTCGGGCAGGTCCCAGACCCGCGAGATCTGCAGCTCGCTGCCGTAGGCGTTGTCGTTCATGACCACGACCAGCAGCGGCAGCTCGTAGCGCACGGCCGTCTCGAGCTCGCCCAGGCTCATGAACAGACCACCGTCGCCCACGAAGAGCACCGTCGGGCGGTCCCGTCGGGCGACCGAGACACCCATCGACAGGCCCAGGCCCAGACCGATGGAGCCGAACGAGATGCCGTCGACGAACGAGCGCCCGTCGGGCACCGACATGTAGCTGCACGGGTCGCCGAAGAAGCGGCCGGAGTCGGTCGCGACGTTGCGGTTCGCCGGCACCAGCTCGTCGAGCAGCATGACCAGCTCGCGCGGATCGATCAGCCCGGGCTCGTCGACGAGCACGACCTCGTCCTGGGGGCGGAAGGTGCGGAGCTGCTCGGCGACCTCGTCGGTGCGGTAGCCGACCGACGGCTCCCGGCCGGCGAGCCGTTCGAGCAGACCGGACATGGCGGTCGAGGCGTCGCCGATGAGCCGGCAGTCCTCCCCGACGTTGGCGGTCGCGACCGCCGGGTCCAGGTCGCAGCGCACGACCTTGGCCGAGGGGCGCAGCAGCGTCTGACGGATGGTCGTGAAGTCGTTGAGCGCGGCGCCGACCACGAGCACGGCGTCGGCCTGGCCGATCAGCGTGGCCGAGAGGTTCGTGCCGAGCCCGCCCGCCATGCCCACCAGGTACGGGCTCTCCGCGAACAGGCCCTTGCCCTTGAGCGTGGTCGCGTACAGCGCGCCGATCTGGTCGCCGATGCTGGCCAGCGTGTCGGCGCAGTCGGCTTCGACGGTGCCGCGCCCGGCGATGATGACGGGCCGCTGGGCCGTCATCAGGATCTCGGCCGCGCGGTCGAGGTCGCCATCGAGGGACAGGTCACGTTCGGGGAGGTCGGTCGACGCGTCGTCGTTCCACGGGTCCCAGTCCATCTCCTGGACGTCGGTGGGGATGCTGAGCCCGACGGGGGTGCGCTGCTCGTAGGCCATGCGGACGGCCCGGACGGTCTCGGAGAACGCGATCGCCGGGTCGCGCAGGTCGACGAGGGGCACCCCGGCGGCGTCGAAGACGGCCTGGTGGTCGATGTCCTGGGGCCAGCCCGCCTGGTAGCTCGCGACGTCGCCCACGACGTACACCATCGGACTGCGTGCCTTGCGCGCCGCGACCAGCGCGGTGATGGCGTTGGTGAGCCCGGGGCCCTGGGTCGTGGTGGCGACACCGATCTCACCGGAGATCCGGAAGTACCCGTCGGCCATCGCGATGCCCGGTGACTCGTGCCGCGAGCCGTAGTAGCCCCCGTCGAGCTCATGCACCCAGTAGTTGAGGAACCGGAGGTTCCCGTCGCCCATCAGCCCGAACACGTTGCGAGCACCGCACTCCTTGAGCGCGTTCGCGACGGCCTCGTACACCTTCACCTGTGAACCTCCAGCGACCCGACGGTCGCGCTCGCGATCTCCTTCGAGGGGATCTCCTTCGAGGGCGACCTACTTCGAGACGAACTGCGAGGTGAGCTGCTCCGCGGTCGGGTGCATGACGCCCTTGTTGCGGAGGCGCTCCGCCGACTTCCAGAGCAGGTCGGACTCGCTCGTCTCGGCGCGCAGCGCCTTGACCGTCGAGTCCTCCTTGCGGCGGTGCTTGAACGGGTCCCAGCGGAAGTGCCGCAGCGCGTTCTGGTAGGTGATCTTGTCGACCTCTTCGCGCGTCAGGTAGGGCAGCGACGGGGCGAAGCTCTCGGGAGCGGCGGGCCACGAGCTGTCGGAGTGGGGGTAGTCCATCTCCCAGCAGATCATGTCGACGCCGATCTCGTCCTTGAGGATCAGGCCGGGCCGATCCTCGATGAAGCACGAGATGATGTGCTCCTTGAAGACGTCGCTCGGGAGCTTGTCGCCGAAGTCGGTGCCGGTCCAGTGACGGTGGTGCCGGTAGACGTAGTCGACCCGCTCGAGGAAGTACGGGAGCCAGCCGATGCCGCCCTCGGACAGGGCGACCTTGAGGTCCGGGAAGTCCCGCAGGAACGGGCTCCACACGATCTCGGTCGCGGTGCTCAGCAGGCTGAGCGGGGCGAGCGTCTGCGAGGTCTCGATGACCGAGCCCGGCGACGTGGCCGGCAGGCTCGACGACGAACCGAGGTGCAGGCACACGACGGTGCCGAGGCGCTCGCACTCGGCCCAGAACGGGTACCAGTGCCGGTCGTGCAGCGGCGGCAGGCCGAGCTTGTGCGGGTCCTCGGAGAAGGTGACCGCGTGGCAGTCCTTGGCGTCGAGGCGACGCACCTCGGCGGCCATCAGCTCGGGGTCCCACAGCGGCACGATGCCGAGCGGCATGAAGCGGTCGGGGTGCGACGCACACCAGCCGTCGATGTGCCAGTCGTTGTACGCCTGCAGCACGGCCAGGCCGAGCTCCTTGTCCTTGGAGCGGAAGAAGCGCTGGCCGCAGAACTGCGCGTAGCTCGGGAAGCTCAGCGAGCCCAGCACGCCGGCGACGTTCATGTCGTCGACGCGGGCGTCGGGGTCCCAGCAGCCCTTGCGCATGTCCTCGAGGCGGTCGGGCTCGAGGCCCCACTCCTCCGGCGGCCGTCCGACCACCGCGTTGAGGCCCATCGAGTAGATCTCGGTGTCCTCGTAGGTCCACGCCTGAGCACCGTCGGGCCGGGTGATGACCTTGGGCGCGCGGTCCTGGAACTTCGCGGGCAGCCGACCGTCGAACATGTCCGGCGGCTCGATGATGTGGTCGTCGACGCTGACGAAGATCAGGTCGTCGAGCACGCCCGAGGTGTCGAGCAGGTCGGCGAAGCTCCCGGCATCGGTCGAAGTGGTGTCGTCCACCGTGGTCCCCCTTGGTGACTCGACTCGCGACGGCCGAACGGGCCGTCCGAGTGGTTAGTACTAATCATTATACTAGATTTGCCGGAACGCAAGTCGCCCCGGCTCGGCCCATGCCCTCGACCCACCCGGGCCGAGCGAGGCGGGTCAGAGCACTTCGATGATCGTGGCGTTGGCCATGCCGCCGGCCTCGCACATCGTCTGCAGGCCGTAGCGGCCGCCGTTGGCCCGCAGCGCGTGGATCATCGTCGACATCAGGCGTGTGCCGGACCCTCCGAGCGGGTGGCCGAGCGCGATCGCCCCACCGCGGGGGTTCAGGCGCTCCGGGTCGGCGTCGAGCTCCGCCTGCCAGGCGAGCGGGACCGGCGCGAACGCCTCGTTCACCTCGTAGTGGTCGATGTCGCCGAGCGACATGCCCGCACGCTCGAGCACGCGCCGGGTGGCGGGGATGGGGCCGCTGAGCATCATGATCGGGTCGTCGGAGACCACCGACATGGCGACGATCCGGGCGATGGGCTCGAGCCCGAGCTCCGACGCACGCTGCTCGTCCATGAGCAGCAGCGCGCTCGCACCGTCCGCGAGCTGCGAGGAGTTGCCGGCGGTGACGCTCCAGTCGATCTGCGGGAAGCGCTCGGCCATCGCCGGGTCCTCGAACGCGGGACGGAGCTTGGCCAGCCCCTCGGCGGTGGTGCCCGCACGGATCGTCTCGTCGACGGTGACCGCGACGTCGTCGGCACCTTCCTCGCCACCGGCGGGACCGGTCACGGGCACGATCTCGGCGTCGAACGCCCCGGAGGACGAGGCCTCGGCCGCGAGGCGCTGGGAGCGAGCGGCGTACTCGTCCTGCGCGTCACGGTCGAGCTTCCACTTCGCGGCGACCAGCTCGGCGGAGATGCCCTGGGAGACCAGACCGCCGTAGCGGGCCTGCGACGAGGGGCCGAACGGGTCGACGCCCATGCGAGCCGTGCCCATCGGCACCCGGCTCATGCTCTCGACGCCACCGGCGACGGCGACGTCGTAGGTGCCGGCGATGATGCCCTGTGCGGCGAAGTGCACCGCCTGCTGCGACGAACCGCAGCGACGATCGATCGTCACCGACGGCACGTGCTCGGGCAGCCCGGCGGCGAGCCACGCCCACCGGCCCGGCGTGCCGGCCTGGTCGGCGGCCTGGCTGACGCAGCCGATGAGCACGTCCTCGACCAGACCCGGATCCACGTCGTTGCGCGCCATCAGCCCACCCAGCACCTGGCCGAGCAGCTCGACGGAGTGGATGCCCGACAGGGCACCCCCCGGCTTCCCCTTGCCCGTCGCGGACCTCACTGCGTCGACCACCACCGCACTGCGGACGGATGCGCCCATCGATCACTCCTCGAAACTCTGACGACGACCTGACGCTACACGGATTTCGAATCCATGCGCATAGATTCGCACCAGAAGGTCCGCGTGCGGCACCACCTAGACTCACGGTCCGCGGCCGGGTCCGCGATGCGCCTTCGTAGCTCAGGGGATAGAGCAACCGCCTCCTAAGCGGTAGGTCGCTGGTTCGAATCCAGCCGAGGGCACCACCCGCCGACACCGGTGCGGCGGCGAGGACGGGAGCCCGCCATGCGCGTCGTCATCATCGGGGGTCACGGACGGGTCGCACTGCGCCTCGCCCGACTGCTCAGCGCTCGGGGCGACTCGGTCACCTCGGTGATCCGCGACCCCGACCAGGTCGACGACGTCGAGGCGACCGGTGCGACCGCCCGCGTCGCGGACGTCGAGGCGCTGTCCACCGACGAGCTCGGCGAGGTGCTGCGGGGCCACGACGCCGTCGTGTGGTCCGCGGGTGCCGGCGGTGGCAACCCGGCGCGCACGGCCGCGGTCGACCGCGACGCGGCGATCCGCTCGATCGACGCGGCGGGAGCGGTCGGCGTCGATCGATACGTCATGGTCTCGTACTTCGGCGCCGGTCCGGACCACGGCGTGCCCGAGGGCGACAGCTTCCACGCGTACGCCGAGGCGAAGGCCGCCGCCGATGCACATCTGCGACGCAGCGCGCTCGCCTGGACCGTGCTCGGCCCCGGCACGCTGTCCGACGCCCCGGGCACCGGACGGATCCACGTCGGCGCCGGCGCACCGACCGAGGCGGTCCCCCGCGATGACGTCGCCGCGGTCGCCGCTGCGGTGCTGCTGCGACCCGAGACCGCAGGACGGACCATCGACTTCGTCGGCGGCGACACGCCGATCGAGCTCGCGCTCGGGTGACCGCGCTCGGGAACTGCGACAGCCCGCTGACCGGGCCCGGCCGCCGTTACGGTGAGGGCATGCTCGAAGGTCCCAGGATCGAACCACTCGCCACGGCCGTCCGCGACGGCTCGGTCTCCCCGACCGAGCTCGTCACCGAGTGCCTCGATCGCATCGCCTCGTCCGACGGCGAGCTCAACGCGGTCGTCACCCTGCACGCGGACGAGGCGCTCGCCGCCGCTGCGGAGCACCCTCGCACGGGGGCGCTCGCCGGACTGCCGCTGCTGGTGAAGGACATGGCGCGCTGCGCCGGCTCACCGACCACGTTCGGCTCGTCGCTGTTCGCGGACGCGGCGCCCGACACCGTCGACGACATCGTCGTCGAACGCCTGCGCCATGCCGGGGCCATCGTCGTCGGGCGCACCAACTCACCGTCGTTCGGCCACGCCCCCTTCACCTCGAACGAGCTCTTCGGCGCGACCCGCAACCCGTGGAACACCGACCGGTCACCCGGCGGGTCGAGCGGTGGCTCGGCCGCGGCGCTCGCGGCCGGCATGGCACCGCTCGCGACGACGTCGGACGGCGGCGGATCGGTGCGGATCCCCGCCAGCTGCTGCGGACTGGTCGGCTACAAGCCGACCCTGGGGGCGATCGGCCGCAACCTGCTGCCACGCTGGATCGAGTTCTCGACCCAGGGCGTCACCGCCTCGACCGTCGCGGACGTCGACTACCTGGCGCGCATCGTGCTGGGCCCCGCCGCGGGCGACTGGACCTCGGCGCCGGCGGGCACCGTGGCCCTCTCCCCCGCGGTGCCGACCAAGGTGCTGGCGTGCCGCACCTTCCGAGCCGACCTCGACCCGGTCATCGAAGCCGCGTACGACGAGGCGCTCGACACGCTGCACCGCTCCGGCATCCCCGTCGAACGCATCGCCGCGCCGTCGGACCCGAGCGCGGTGGCCGACTGGTTCATCATGTCGTGCGCCGAGCTCGCCCAGTCGCTCGGCGAGCACCGCGACCGCTGGGACACCCTCGACGAGGGGCTGCAGGAGAAGCTGCGCTTCGGCGCGCAGGTCTCCCTCGACGACTACCTCGCCGCACAGCGTCGCCGTCACGACGTCGGGGCCCGCATCGACGAGGCGCTCGGCCTGGACGCGGTGCTCGCCCTGCCGACGATGAACGTCCAGAGCTGGGGCCCCGACGAGTCCCCGTCGTGGGACGCCGGATCGGTCACCGGCGACGCCACCATCGCGACCAACACCCCGGAGCTCAACGCGACCGGTCACCCCGCGGTCTCGGTGCCCCTCGGACTCGACGACGTCGGCGTGCCCTTCGGGCTGCAGATCGTCGCCCCCCGGTTCGCGGACGGCCTGGCGCTCGGTGTGGCCGAGGCACTGGAACGACTGCGTCCCTGGCCGCTCACCGCCCCCGGCTACACGCCCTTCGGTCTCACCGGCTGACGTGGCGACTGCCACTAGCGTGGCCGGGCCGTCGCACCGCGACGACACCATCCAGTCGCCGGTCCAGGTGCCGGCAGGCCGACCAGGAGTACTCAGTGCTGATCCTCGCCATCCTCGCCTTCGGAATGCTCGTCGGTTGGCTCGCCCAGATCGTCGTCTCCGGCTCGACGACGCCGAACGCCCAGTCGCTGATCGCGGGTCTGCTCGGGTCGCTCGTCGGCGGCACCCTGGGGAGCCTGCTCTCCGACGAGGGCTTCAAGCTGCAGTTCAGCGGCATCCTCGGTTCGTTCGTGGGAGCGGTGATCGTGGTACTGGTCTGGAATGCGATCGCAGCACGCAAGTGATCCAGCGCCGGTGACCGGAGCCGGCGTGTGAGCGACCACGACGCCGTCGTCGTCGGCGCCGGGCCCAACGGGCTCGTCGCCGCGCTGACCCTGGCTCGCGCCGGGTGGAAGGTCCTCGTCCTCGAGGCGAACGACCGCCCCGGCGGCGGGACCCGCTCCGAGGAGCTCACGCTGCCGGGGTTCGTCCACGACATCTGCTCGGCGATCCACCCGCTGGGCATCGCGTCACCCGCGTTGCGCGAGCTGCCCCTCGAACGCGCCGGCGTGCGATGGATCCAGCCCGACGCCCCGCTCGCGCACACCCTGCGCCCCGAGCGCGCCGTCATGCTCGAACGCTCCCTCGACGCCACCGTCGACGGGCTCGGCACCGACGGACCCGGCTGGCGACGGCTGATGGGGCCGTCGGTGCGTGCCGGCTTCGCACTGTCGGACTCGCTGCTCGCGCCGCTCACCATCCCGCCGCGGCACCCCGTCGCCCTCGCCCGCTACGGCCTGGTCGGCATCCGGTCGGTCCGCTCGCTCGCCCGGACCCACTTCCACGACGATGCAGGCCCCGCGCTGCTCGCCGGCCTGTCCGGGCACTCGATGCTGACCCTCGACAGCCCGATCACCGGCGGGTTCGGCATGCTGCTGGGCCAGCTCGGCCACGTCGTCGGCTGGCCGATGGCCGAGGGCGGCTCGCAGGCGATCGCCGATGCGCTCGTGCGCCTGCTCGAGGAGGCCGGGGGCGAGGTGCGCTGCGGCGTGCGGGTCAACTCGCTGTCGGAGCTGCCGCCGACGCGTGCCACGATCCTCGACGTCACTCCACGCCAGCTGCTCGACATCGGCGGCGACCGCCTGCCGTCGTCGTACCGGCGGCGGCTGGTCCGCTACCGGTACGGCCCCGGCGTGTTCAAGGTCGACTGGGCGCTCGACGGCCCGGTGCCGTGGACGGATCCGCAGGTCGCCCGCGCCGGCACGGTGCACGTCGGCGGCACCTTCGCAGAGGTGCAGGCCTCCGAAGCCGACGTCGACGCGGGACGCATCCCCGAGTCGCCGCTGCTGCTCGTCGCACAGCAGAGCCTGTTCGACCGCACCCGCGCGCCGGGCGACGCGCAGACGCTGTGGGCCTACTGCCACGTGCCCTCGGGCTCCACGGTCGACATGACCGAGCGCATCGAGGCGCAGATCGAACGGTTCGCACCCGGGTTCCGCGACCGCATCCTCGCCCGGTCGACCGCCGGCCCGGGGCAGGTCGAGGCCCACAACGCGAACTACGTGGGCGGTGACATCAACGGCGGTGTGGCCGACCTGCGCCAGTTCGTGTTCCGACCCGTCCCGTCGCTGTCGCCGTGGAAGACCCCCGTCGACGGCCTCTACCTCTGCTCGTCGTCGACCCCACCCGGCGGCGGTGTGCACGGCATGTGCGGTCGCGCCGCCGCGGACGTCGTCCTGCGCGACGCAGCTCGCGGCAAGCTCTAGCGCGGCGCAGGCCGCGTGCCTCTGATCAACCCGCAGCCTCACTCCCGCCTCAGCGGGGCGCAGGCCGCGTGCCTCTGATCAACCCACAGCCTCACTCCCGCCTCAGCGGGGCGCAGGCCGCGTGCCTCTGATCAACCCACCCGGCAGCTCGCCGGTGTGCTCGCCGTCGCTGAAGGTGACGGTGCCGGACTTGATCGTGTGCCGGTAGCCGCTCGCGGTCTGCATGAGGCGACGACCACCCGCGGGCAGGTCGTGCACGATCGTCGGCGGATGGCAGGCGAGCGAGTCCAGGTCGATCACGTTCAGGTCGGCGAGGTACCCGGGGGCGACCAGGCCGCGGTCGCGCCAACCCATGTGCGCCGCGTTGCGGGCGGTGTGGCCGTGCACGATCCGCTCGACGGGCACCCTGTCGCCGCGGGAGCGGTCACGGCTCCACACCGTCAGCGACGACGTCGTCATCGACGCGTCGCAGATCGCCCCGCAGTGCGCACCGGCGTCGGACAGGCCGAAGAGCGTGTTGGGCGACGTGATCATCTCGTGGATGTCGTCGAAGTCGCCGTGCGCGAAGTTGAACAGCGGCAGGTAGAGCAGCTGCGTGCCGTCGCGCTCGAGCAGCAGGTCGTAGACCATCGCGGCGGGCTCCACGCCGGCTCGACGTGCCTCGGCGGCGATCGACCAGTCGCGGTCCATCTCGTAGTCGACCGGGTCGCTCAGACGGAAGGTGATGTCGAACCCGGAGGTGATCTGCGCCAGGATGCCGGGCTCGAGCGTCGCCACGAACTCGGCGTGCTCGGCCAGCACGCGGCGGCGACGCTCCGGGTCACGCAGCGCCGCGACCTTCTCGTCGTGGGACACGTTCGCGAGCTCACCGAACGACGCACAGAAGGCGAACGGGTTGGCGGTCGCCTGCAGTCCGAGCAGCACGCCGATCGGCCGGGAGGCGACCTGCGCTTTGACGTCGAGGCCGTCGGCCACCATCCGGTCGACCCAGTCCATCTGGAACCGCCAGCGCTGGGGCGAGTGGTACGCCTGCTGCATCGTGAACGACAGCGGACGGCCGCTGATGCGGGCGAAGCGCTCCAGCAGGTCGAGCTCGCGCTGCGCGACCTCGTCGTCGGGGGTCTGGTACAGGTCGCTGATGAGCTGCACGACGCCCGCGCCCGAGTCGCGCATCGCGTCGGCGATCGCCAACAGCTCGACCTCGGAGGCCGTCAGCGTCGGGATGTGCTGACCCTCTGAGGTGCGGTGGATCTCGGTGCGCGACGTGGCGAAGCCGATCGCCCCGGCGTCGAGCGCCTCGCTCACCTGGCGAGCCATCTCGGTGACCTCGGCATCGGTCGGCGTCTCGGTGTGGTCCGCGCCGCGTTCGCCCATCACGAAGGTGCGCAGCGCGGCGTGCGGCACGTGCGAGGCGACGTCGACGGTGTGGGGCATCGCCTCGAGCGCGTCGAGGTACTCGGGAAAGGTCTCCCAGTTCCACGTGAGCCCCTCGGCGAGCGCCGTGCCCGGGATGTCCTCGACGCCTTCGAGCAGGCTGATCAGCCAGGCGTGCTTGTCGGGTGCGGCGGGGGCGAACCCGACGCCGCAGTTGCCCATCGCGATCGTCGTGACGCCGTGCAGGGACGAGGGTGCGACGACCGGGTCCCAGGTGACCTGCCCGTCGAAGTGCGTGTGGATGTCGATGAATCCGGGGGTGACGATCGCGCCCTCGGCGTCGATCTCGCGGGTCGCGCTGCCATCGAGGGCCGGGCCGACCTCGGTCACGACGCCGTCGGTGACCGCCACGTCGGCACGGACGCCCGGAGCGCCGCTGCCGTCGACCACGATGCCGTTGCGGATGATCAGATCGGCCATGTCCGTCCCCTTCAGCCTCCGGCGCAGGTGCCGGTCGACACGACCGTACCGTCCGGGGCGATCTCGACCTGGAGGTCCAGGCCCGGCTTCAGAAAGCCGATGTCGACCAGTGCCTGGACGTCGGGAGGGCGTGCGCCCTCCTCCATCTCGTACGCCAGGGCGGCGGTCTCGACGGTCCTCCGATCGACCTCG
>JAEWED010000003.1 GCA_023389745.1 Actinomycetes bacterium | reverse complement strand
GCCTTGTCCTTCTCCTCGATCCACCGGGACCGCTGCCAGAGGCCGAGGCCGATCAGGCAGCAGACCAGCACGGCGATCAGCACGTGCGAGAGGATCCAGATGGGCCGCCGCAGGAACGAGTACATCGGCCGCCGACACTACGCCCGGGTCTCGCCGACGGGGTAAGCGACGCCGTCGCCGGGTGGGACGGGTCTCAGGCGGGGCAGCCCTCGAACTCGTCGTAGTCCTCGTAGTCCTCGTCGTCCTCGGAGAACGCGGGATCCTCGTAGTCCTCGGGGCTCCACTCCCCCGGCTCGGCGCCGACGGGTGCTCCGTTGGCGGCGACGTAGTTGTCGATCAGCTCGGCGAGCTGTTGGTCGGTCATCGCCTCGAGACCCTGCAGCGGTTCGAGGCCGAGCATGTCG
Source organism: Actinomycetes bacterium (assembly GCA_023389745.1). GTDB lineage: Bacteria > Actinomycetota > Acidimicrobiia > Acidimicrobiales > Microtrichaceae > JAFAFN01. The sequence goes on along the minus strand of JAEWED010000003.1, from coordinate 9,707 downwards.
ACGCCGGCGCGGATCAGCTCGAGCATGCCGATCCGGTCCTGCAGTCCGAGGGCGGTCTGGGTCTTCGGCTGGGTCTGCCGAGCCTCGTCCAGGCGATCGATGGCATCGAGGATCTCGTCCTCGGTCATCGTCGGGATCGTCGCCGGGTCGAGGCCGATCAGCGCGGCGCCGTCGGTCAGCATCGGGCCGTGCATCTCACGGAGCATGGCCGCGAGATCCTCGGGTCCGAGGGCAGTGGTGGTGGTGCCACCGGTGCCCTCGTCCGACCACTCCGACTCGTCGTCCGGTCCCGGGACGCCGAGACCGAGGTAGAGCCCCAGGTCGCCGATCTCGGCGAGCTCCGCCACGTCGATCACCGTCGCAGGGTCGGGGTCCTCGATCGCGATGTCGGCGCCGAAGTCGGAGTACTCGATCACCGCGGAGTGCTCTCCCATGGAGAACAGGACCGAGCAGTCGCGGTACTGCTCCTCGATGTCGTCACGAGAGGTCGACTCGATCCGACGCAGTCGACCCTGGTCGTCGAGGTGCACGACCACCTCGGTACCGGTCCGTTCCCGCCCGTACGCCTCGATGCGTTCGATGCGTGCCGCTTCTTCCTCGGAGTACCGCTCGCCGAAGCCGTCGAGCTCGTGATCTGACCACTCGGGCTGCTCGTAGGTCCCGCGGAAGACGCGGACCTGGGTCCCATCGCTGACGATGGGGTCGAGCTCGGTCACTCCGGTCAGCTCCTCAAAGATGGTCGCCGGATCCAACCACTCCTCCTGGCCGTCGGCACCCGCGCCGAGCGTCCACAGGGCGAACATGCCGAGCATGCCGGCGCCGTCCTCGCCGAATCGGACCCACTGGCGATCGCCGATCGCAGATCGGGCGGACTCGAGCATCTCGGTGTCCTCGGGCGCCTCGTCCTCACCGCTCATCCTCGGGTCGAAGTAGGCGAGCAGCGACGCGGCGGTGACGTACGAGGTGTCGCCGAGCTGCAACACCTCGCTCTCGAGGGTGCCCAGCCCTTCGAGGTCGGGCGCGACCGACGAGCGAACCCGCGAGCGGTCCCCGTTGAACTCCATGTCCACCGTGCTGCGGAACGACGAGGGCATCTCCTCGTCGCTCGTCTCGTCGTCGATGTCGGACCAGGCCGACATGTCCATCTCGATCGTGGCACGGATCCGGCCCGACGTCGGCAAGGACTCGGCCGCCGCGGCGAGCACCGCCATGGGGTCGCGGTCGTCCGCGATCACCTCGACGCCGTCGTCACCGGTGCACCCGGCGGCGAGCGCCATCACTGCCACGGACCCGACCAGCGTCGCGCTCCACCGTCGTCGAACCGATCGAACCTGCATCGTCGTGGCCCCTCTTCCCCAGTGGGCCCGCTCCCACTGCTGCGCTTGAGGGTACACACCTTGCACAGCGATGTGGACGGGCCGACCGGCCCAGATCCTGGGCCTGACGCCGCGGCGCGGATCGGCGTCGGGACGCGGAACGACCCGGCGATCGCCGCCGGGTCGTTCCTCAACCGCTGTTCGACAGCCGGGCTGTCGGTGCCTGTCAGACCCCGTCGCAGGGTCCCGTCGGGCTGGAGTTCCACGGCGAGCTCTCGACGCCCGCTGTCACCGTGCTCGCACCGGGTGCACCGGCGCCGTCGGCCGAGCCCCACCAGTTGCACGTGGCGTCGAGGTCGTTGGGGCGGGTCGCCCCGTTCCAGCGCACACCGATCTTGGGAACGTCGACGAGCCCGGCGCCGCTCCACAGACCACCGTCGAACTGGTTGCTCGAGATCGTCGCCTCGACCGTCGTCGAGCCACATGCACCGGCGACGAGGACGTGGATGCCAGAGCGGTTGTCGACGAACGAGTTGTCCACGAAGGAGTTCGGTGCCGATGCCACGTTGGTGCCGTCACAGACCTGGTGGAACACGCCAGAGCCGAACGCCGTGAAGGTGTTGCCCGAAACCGTGTTGCCGCCGGAGGTCATGACGATGCCCGCGGGCGACCAATCGGGAGAATCCCAGCCGGTTGCATCGAGGCTGTTGTTCGAGATGGTGATCGTGCCGGGGAACGGACCGCCGAGGTACTCGTTGACCCAGATGGCGCGGTTGGTGACGTGGGTGACGACGTTGCCGGAGATCGTGCCCGACACCACCGGGTGTGCGGCGTCGAACTGCGTCACGTCGATCGGCGCCCGGAAGTCGGTGAAGGAGTTGTTCGTCACCTCGTAGCTGCCCGACATCACCATCACGGCGGCATCGGTCATGGTCGTGCAGGTGTGACCGCAGTCCGAGACCCAGTCACCGCCGTCGAAGACGTTGTTCTTCACCGACACCGCCGGCCCGCCGAACAGCGCCACGAGGTGATGCGTCGGCGCGGCGATGAGCGCTGCGTCACCCTGCGGATCGATGGTGAAGCCATCGACGGTGACGCTGTTCGCTCCCGATGCGACGGGGTGAGGCTCGCCCGGGGTACGGAATCCCTTGACGACGCTCTCGGCGCCACGGGTCCCCGCCGTGACACCAGCACTCGTGCCGGCGTTGGCACCTTCGAACACGAGCGGCTTCGTCACCTCGACGAGCTCGTCGTACGTGCCCGCGGCGACGTGCACCGTCTCACCGGCGAGCGCGTGCGAGACCGCGTAGTTGATCGTCCGGCACGGTGCGATCGACTCCGAGCAGTCCCCGGCATCGATGCCGAGTCCGGCGGACACGTACCTCCCGTCATCCGGCACCACCGTGGTGGAGGTCGTGGTCGTCGGCGGCACCGGCGTGCCGCACGCCGCCACCATCACTCCTGCAGCAGCCATCGCCCCAGCCGCGAAAAGGCCCTTCATCGGTCGCATCTCTGATCCCCCTCTTTGCCGGGGCCCCATACCCCGTGACAGCCCGCACGGCTTAGCACCGTTCCGAGCGCGGAGTGACACCTCGCCAACGAGAAGATTTTTCCGAGTCCGCGCCCGTCAGTTGGTGCTCGTCAGGCCGTGGGCAGGACGTGATCCGAGAACTGGTCGCGCAGGTCCTTCTTCGAGAACTTGCCGACGCTGGTCTTGGGCACCTCGTCGATGAAGACGACGTCGTCGGGCAGCCACCACGAGGCGACGCGCCCGTCGAGGAACTCGATGATCGCCGCCTTGTCGAGCGTCTCGCCGGGCTTCACCACGACGCAGGCCAGCGGGCGCTCCGCCCACTTCGGGTGCGGCACGCCGATCACGGCGGCCTCGGCGACGAGCGGGTGGGCCATGATCTCGTTCTCGAGCTCGACCGACGAGATCCACTCCCCGCCCGACTTCACGACGTCCTTGGTGCGGTCGACGATCTGCACGTACCCGTCCGGCGAGATCACCGCGACGTCACCGGTGCGCAGCCAACCATCCGCCGTGAAGGAGTCGGCCGAACGGTCGTCGTCGTAGTAGCTGCCCGTGATCCACGGTCCTGCCGCCTGCAGCTCACCCCGCGACGTGCCGTCCCACGGCAGCACCTCACCGGTCGCCTGATCCGCGATGCGCAGCTCCACGCCGAGCAGCGCGGGGCCCTGCGTGGCACGCAGATCCGCCAGCACCTCCTCGGGCTGGTCCTCGAGCCACGAGCGGGTGATCGCCACCGACGCGACCGGGCTGGTCTCGGTCATGCCCCACGCCTGCAGGATCGGCAGGCCCGTCTGGGCGCGGTACGCCTCGGACAGCGCCTTGGGCACCGCAGACCCGCCGCAGGGGATAGCCCGAAGCGCCGAGATGTCACGCCCTTCGAGCTCGGGCAGCACGCCCATCCAGATCGTCGGCACACCCGCAGCGACCGTGACCTTCTCGTCGACGATCAGGTCGGCGAGCGCCGGTGGGGTCATGCGCGGACCGGGCAGCACCAGCGACGCCCCGCTCGCGACGCCGGCGTGGGCGAGCCCCCAGGCGTTCGCGTGGAACATCGGGACCACCGGCATGACCGTGTCGCGCTCGCAGACGCCGATCGAGTCGGCCTGCAGCACCGCCAACGTGTGCAGGTAGGTGCTGCGGTGGGTGTAGACGACGCCCTTCGGGTTGCCGGTGGTGCCGGACGTGTAACACATCGACGCGGCCCGGTTCTCGTCGGCCACTGCGAACTCGACGGGCTCTGCGCCGGCCAGCAGCTCCTCGTAGTCGAGCACCGTGACGCCGTCGGGGAGCTCGGTCGGCGCGCCGTCGTCCATCACGACGAAGTGGCGCACCGTCTCGAAGGTCGGGATCAGCGGGGCCAGCAGTCCGAGCAGCGAGCGGTCGACGAAGATCACCTCGTCCTCGGCGTGGTTCACGATGTAGGTGACCTGCTCGGGGAACAGCCGGATGTTCAGGGTGTGCAGCACGCGACCGCTGCACGGCGCCGCGAAGTACAGCTCGAGGTGACGAGCGGTGTTCCACGCGAACGTCGCAACGCGGCCATCCGCGGAGATGCCGAGCTGGTCGAGCACGCCGCCGAGACGCCGGGTGCGCGCAGCCCACTCGCCGTAGGTCGTGCGCTCGACGCCCGCAGCGGTGCCGGTGACGATCTGCTTGCCCGGCGTGTAGCGCTCGGCGCGCTCGAACAAGTGCGTCAGCGTGAGCGGACGGTCCTGCATGGTGCCCTGCATCGGATTCCCCCTGATTCGTGAACGGCGTCGGTCGCTGCGCCGAACGGCTGCAGTTGCTGGCTGCGGAGCCCCGGTCGGCGACCTGTAGCGTGTCCGGAGCCTACGCGGCCCGCCGGCCGTGCCGCGGACGTGCCGGAGCGCCCGGTGACCACCTACGGAGCCCCATGACCGACCTGCCCATCGAGACCCCCACCACACGTCCCCGCTGGGTCCTGCCGACGGTCGGAGCCGCCATCGTCGCGCTGATCGCGGCGACCAACATCGGCAACGTGGTGTGGGCCTCGTGGCTCGAGGACAACCCGCTCGGGTTGATCGCGCTCAACTCCTCGAACAAGTACCTGCTGGGCACGTCGATCAACACCGACCTGATCCCGTTCTTCCTGATCGCCACGATCCGGTTGATGCTGCCCGACCCGTTGTTCTGGTGGCTCGGGCACAGCTACCGCGACAAGGCGTTGAACTGGGCCCGTCAGATCTTCCCGGGCATGGACCCGATCTTCGACCAGTTCGAGGGCGATCGCACCGGCTTCAAGAAGCTGCTGCACGTCCTGATCGTCATCATGCCGAACAACCCCGTCTGCCTGCTCGCGGGCGTCGCCGCGATCCCGTTCCGTCGCTTCATCGTGCTGAGCCTCGTCGGAACCATCGGGCGCGTCGCGATCATGCGTGGCATCGGCATGGTCTTCGAGGACCAGATCGAGGACGTGCTCGACTTCGTCGCGAAGTACCAGGTGTGGCTCACACGAGGCTCGATCGTGCTGGTGATCGGCTACGTCGTGTGGCAGTTCGTCGGCAAGCGTGGGCTCATCGGCGGTGTCGAGACCCTCGACGAGGACCTCGGCGACGACTGACCGGTCGACCTGACCGGCTCAGATGCCGAGCAGGCGGTCGAGGCCGAGGGTCACACCCGGACGGTCCCCGACCTGCTTCACGGCGAGCACGACACCCGGCATGAAGCTCGTGCGATCGATCGAGTCGTGGCGGATCGACAGCGTCTGACCGGTGGTGCCCAACAGGACCTCCTGGTGGGCGACCAGGCCGCGCAGACGCACCGAGTGCACCCGGATGCCGGCCGGTCCCTCGCCTCCGCGTGCACCCTCGATCACCTCGTGCTCGGTCGGGTCCGCCGTCCACTCCGAGGAGGCCTCGGCCATCTTCTGCACGGTCAGCATCGCGGTGCCCGACGGCGCATCGACCTTGGCGTCGTGGTGCAGCTCGATGATCTCGGCCGAGTCGAAGTACGGCGCCGCCAGCTCGGCGAAGTGCATCATCAGCACGGCGCCGATCGCGAAGTTCGGGGCGATCACGCAGTTCGACCGGGTGAACGCGGCGTCGAACGTGGCCAGGTCCTCGTCGGAGAACCCCGTCGTGCCGACCACCGCGTGCACGCCGTGAGCGGCCAGCCAGGCCAGGTTCTCGACCGAGGCGGCCCGCTGCGAGAAGTCGACGACGACCTCGGCGCCGGTGCGCTCGAACGCCCCCGGCTCACCCGAGATCCGCAGCTCTGAGTCGACGCCGGTGACGGTGCGCAGGTCGATGCCCCGGTAGCTCGGGTCGACCGCGGCGACGAGCTCCAGGTCGGGATCCGCCTCGACCGCCTGGCAGACGGTCGATCCCATCTTGCCGCCCGCTCCGAACACTCCGACCTTGATCGCCATGGCCCGAAGTGTACGACGGCACCAGGCCACCCCTCGAAGCCGGGAGCATCCCCGCCGGCGTCCGCGAGGCCCGGCTCCACCGGCGACGACGTCTCGCTCAGCCGCCCTCGAAGAGGTCCCGGCGCGGCTCGTCGAGGTAGACCGGCTCCCGTCCCTGGTCGAACGCGCGGATCGCCTCGGGCAGGTTGTCGGTGAACCCGGCCATCAGCTGGTTGCGGTCCTCGAACTCGATCGCGGCGTGCAGGCTCGAGATCTCCTGTTCGACCCACAGCGACTGCTTGGTCGCCTCGAGACCGTGGTGGGAGTACTTCGACATCGACGCCGCCATCGCGAGCGCCTCGTCGAGCAGCGCGTCGTCGTCCACGACCCGCGACACCAGCCCCATGCGCAGTGCCTCGGCGGCGTCGATGCGACGGCCGGTGAGCAGCAGGTCGTTGGAGTTCGCCGAGCCGATGAGCCGCGGCAGGATCCACCCCGCACCCATCTCGGCCGACGTCAGACCGTTGACGATGCCCGTCGCGTTGAACTCGGCGGACACCCCTGCGATGCGCAGGTCCGCACCGAGCGCCAGGCACATGCCGCCGCCGAACGCCGGCCCGTTCACCGCGGCGATCACCGGCTGGGGGATCGCCCGGAGCCGCCGGGTGAGCTGCGAGTAGATGCCCATCGAGCGGCTCGCGATGCGGTGCACCGACAGGCCGTCGATGTTGGGGATGATGCCGTAGTCCTTCAGGTCGAGCCCCGAGCAGAATCCCCGGCCCGCACCGGTCAACACCACGATGCGGGCCTCGTTGTCGGCGCCGACCGTGGCGAGCACCTCGTCGAGCGCGACGGCCAGGTCGATCGACAGGGCGTTGAGTCGGTCCGGCCGGTTCAACCGCACGATCCGAACCGCGGTGTCCACCGCCTCGATCTCGACCAGCCCAGTGCTGTCAGCCATGCCGTTCCCCCTTGCGATGTCGGGCCACCCCGCTCGCGGGCCGTACCGTACCTCCCATGAGCAGTCACCCCGACCTGCCCGACGGGACCCTCCTGGTGCGGGTGTCCGGAGCCGACCGGCCCGGCATCACCATCGAGCTGATGCACGTGCTGGCCGACGCCGAGGTCGAGGTGCAGGACGTCGAGCAGGTGCTGCTGCGGGGCCACCTCACGCTCGCGGCAGTCATCGGCGCTCCGAAGGACCGGGCACGGCTCGACGGCGACCTGGCCGAGTTCGCGATCCGCCACGACCTGCAGGTCTCGCTCGACCCGGTGCCGGCGACGAGCATCGACAAGGGCAACGTCGAAGCGGTCACGGTGCTCGGCCACGAGCTCGAGACGGCCCTCTCCCCCGCCGAGCTCGGCGCGGTCGCCTCGGGCATCGCTGCGTCCGGTGGGAACATCGACCGGATCATCCGACTCGCCCGCTACCCCGTGTACGCCTACGAGTTCCGGGTCACCGGCGCCGACCCGATCGCGCTGCACCGGCTGCTCGGCGAGGCCGCCGCGGCACACCGCCTCGATGTCGCCATCCAGCCCGAGGGCATCGAACGACGCGCCAAGCGCCTGGTGGTGCTCGACGTCGACTCGACCCTCATCCAGGACGAGGTCATCGAGCTGCTCGCCGCCGAGGCCGGTTGCCTGGACGCAGTCCGAGGCCTGACCGATCGAGCGATGGCCGGCGAGCTCGACTTCGAGGCCGCCCTACGAGAGCGCGTCGCCCTGCTCGAAGGCCTCGACCTGGCCGCGGTCGGCCGGGCCAGGGCCGCCATGCGGCTCACCCCCGGTGCCAGGACCTTCGTCCGCACCCTGAAGCGGCTCGGCTACACCGTCGGGATCGTCTCGGGCGGCTTCACCGACTTCACCGACGGCCTGGCCCAGGACCTCGAGCTCGACCACGCCGAGGCGAACCACCTCGAGATCGTCGACGGGCGGCTCACCGGTCAGGTGCTGGGACCGGTCGTCGACCGGGCGCGCAAGGCCGAGCTGATGCTCTCCTTCGCCAGCGACGAGGGCATCCCCGTGTCGCAGACCGTGGCGGTCGGCGACGGCGCCAACGACCTCGACATGCTCGCGGCCGCCGGGCTCGGCATCGCGTTCAACGCGAAGCCGCTGGTGCAGGAGGCGGCCGACACGACGGTCAACGTCCCGTACCTGGACGCGATCCTGTTCGTGCTCGGCGTGACCCGCGACGAGGTGGAGCGGGCCGACACCCAGGACCCCGACGAGCCCTGAGGTCCGGCCGAACGGCCACACCCGCCGTCGTCGTCGAGGTCAGCCGAGGTGTTCGAGGCCTCCGGGACCGACGATCGACAGGACCCGCGGCGAGCCGAAGACCTCGGCTGCGGCGGCAGCCACGTCGTCGACGCCGACGGCATCGATCAGCTCGAGATGGCGGGCCACCGGCACGACCTCGCCGCGCACCGTCTCGGAGATGCCCAGCCGGGCCCCTCGTGAGCTCGGGTCCTCGAGACCGAGCACGAGCGCTCCGCGCAGCGACCGCTTGGCGCGGTCGAGCTCGTCGGGGCGGATGCCGTTGCGGCGCAGCTCCTCGACCTGCGCCTCGACGACCTCGAGCAGTTCGGCGGCCTTGGCCGTGCCCGTCGCACACTGCACGGTGAGCGCACCGGCGTCGCTGTACTGGGTCAGGCCCGACACGATCGAGTAGGTCAGACCACGCTCCTCACGCACCGTCTGGAACAGCCTCGACGACGGACCGGAACCCAGCACGTGGTTGAGGACCGTCAGCGCGAAGCGGTCGGCGTGCAGCGCGCCGCGGGTGCGCCACCCCAGCGCCAGGTGCGCGAGCTCGCCGCCCCGGTCGTCGCGCACCGTCGTCGTCACCGCCGGTGGCGGAGTCGTGCGACGTGGCGCTGCACCCGTCGGCGCGCCGCCGAAGCGAGCGGCGACCTCGTCGACGAGCCGGTCGTGATCGATCAGTCCCGAACCGGTGACCACCAGGTTCGTCGGGCAGTACCACTCGCCGAAGAACGAGGCGACGTCGTCACGGGTCAGCGCCTCGATGCTCTCGACGCTGCCGAGGACCTCGCGGCCCAGCGGGTCGTCGGGGAACAGCGCCTCGAAGAGGCGCACGCCGACCAGGTCCTCGGGGTCGTCGTCGGCCGCGGCGAGCTCCTCGAGGATGACCTCTCGTTCGCCGTCGAACTCGCCGGGACGCAACGCCGGTTCGGCGACCACGTCGAGCAGGATCTCGGACGCGACGTCGTACTCCGACGCCGGGACCCTGGCGTAGTACGCGGTGTACTCGCTGCTCGTGTAGGCGTTCATGTCGCCGCCGACGCCGTCGATCTCGAGCGCGATGTCGAGGGCGTTGCGCCGTTCGGTGCCCTTGAACAGCAGGTGCTCGAGGAAGTGCGACGACCCCGCGCCCTCGGCGGACTCGTCGCGGCCACCGATGCCGGCCCAGACGGCCAGCGTCACCGACGCGGCGTCGGCCACACGGTCGGTGAGCACCCGCACCCCGTTCGGC